>DATGEA010000452.1:0-5842 GCA_035310605.1 Nitrospira sp.
TCCACCATATAGATGACAAGCTCGGACACATTTGTGGCGTGATCGGCGATACGTTCCAGGTATTTGCCGATGAATGTGAGCCGGCTCGCTCGAGTAATCGTCCCCGGGTTCTCGATCATGAAAGAGAGTAACTCCCGGAACAGCTGATGCGTCAGATTATCGACGAAGTCGTCATCGGCACAGACTTTTCTGGCCAAAGCGGCATCTGACCGTACGAATGCATCCAGGCACTCCCGCACCATCTTCATCGTACAACTCGCCATACGAGGTATATCAATGTACGGCTTCAGTTGCGGTTCCTCATTCAGCTCAATGACACGTTCGCAGATGTTTTCCGCCAGATCGCTCATGCGTTCAAGTTCCGTGGAAATCTTCATAGCCGTCGTCACAAATCGCAGGTCTCCCGCTGTCGGGGCCTGAAGCGCCAGCAGCTTCATGCAATTCTCGTCGATCTCCACATCCAGGGCATTTACCAGAGCGTCCCGCTCGATGATGCGAGACGCCAGATCCACGTCCCGATCAACCAACGCCTTGATCGATCCCTCGATCTGTTCTTCGACAAGGGCACCCATTCGCAGAATCTGCGCTCTCAAGTCCGCCAGCTCTTGATCGATGTGTCGTTGCATCGGCTTCCTCTTTCCCGCCGTCTCTAGCCAAACCGGCCGGTGATGTATTCCTCGGTCAGTGTATTCGAGGGGTTAGTAAAAATCTTCTCCGTACGGTCATATTCGATCAATCGCCCCTCATACATGAAGGCCGTATAGTCCGAGACTCTTGCCGCCTGCTGCATGTTATGCGTCACGATAACAATTGTAACCCGTTGCTTCAGTTCGGTCACCAACTCTTCGATCCTGGCAGTGGCCGTCGGATCGAGCGCAGACGTCGGCTCATCGAACAGGAGCATTTCAGGACCGGTGGCCAGCGCACGGGCAATACACAGACGCTGTTGTTGCCCGCCCGATAAGTTGAACGCCAGGTCGTGCAGGCGATCTTTGACCTCCGCCCACAGTGCGGCATCCCGCAACGCCTGTTCGACCGCATTGTTCAGTTCGCTGCGTTTTGCAGTTCCACGGATACGAAGACCGTACGCGACGTTCTCATAAATCGTTTTCGGAAAGGGGTTCGGTTTTTGGAATACCATCCCGACGCGCATACGAATCTCAATCGGATCGACCGTGGGATCGACGATATTAACCCGGTCCGGATAGAGGAACACGGCTCCTTCATAGCGATTGCCGGGATAGAGATCGTGCATGCGGTTCAAGCACCGCAGGTAGGTGGTTTTCCCGCAGCCGGACGGACCGATCAGTGCCGTAGCCCGCCGATCGGCAAGGCCCAAAGAAATAGCCTTCAGTGCTTGCACGGTCCCGCCGTAGTAAAAGCTCAGGTCTTGGGCCTCGGCTTTGAGCGCGAGCTTGGTATCGATGTGAGCTGTCATGGGGTTTACCAGTGGATGCGCTTTCGGAACCGCGCTCGGACGGCGATGGCCAGAGCGTTCATGGCCAACGTCATGAGCAGCAAGATCAAACCGGCGGCGGCCGCATTCACATGAAACTCCTCCTGCGGACGCGAGACCCAGTTGAACATCTGAATCGGCATGACCGTAAAGGGATCGAACAGCCATTGGATCGAGACATACGGAAATTCAGATGACCAGGGCGGGTGGGGGAGAAAGGCAATAAACGACAAGGCGCCCACGGTGATCAACGGGGCTGTTTCGCCGACCGCGCGGGACAAGGCGAGAATCACTCCGGTGAGAATGCCGCCCATCGAATAGGGCACGACATGATCCCGCACCGTCTGCCACTTCGTCGCGCCGAGCGCATAGGCTGCTTCCCGGATCTGTGGCGGTACCGCCCGAATCGCCTCGCGCGTAGCGATGATCACCATGGGCAAAATCAACATAGCCAGGGTCAAGCCCGCGGTCAGGAAACTTTGCCCCAAATGGAACTCGTAGACCAAGAGCCCGAGCGCCATCAATCCGTAAACGATCGACGGCACGCCGGCAAGATTGGCGATGTTGATTTCGATCAAGTCGGTCATCCAATTCTTCGGGGCATATTCTTCCAGATAGATGGCGGCTCCGAGGCCGAGCGGCACCGCCGTCAGCGCGGTGAGAAACATCACCAGCACCGTTCCAATCCACGCGCTCAGAATGCCGGCCTGCGCGGGAAACCGTGAAGGATAGGAGACGAGAAACTGCCAAGACACGCGTCCCATACCGTCGAAGACCAGCTGACCGAGCAAGGCCGCCAAGACGAACAGCGCCGCCGCCAACACACCGAGCCCGTTCAACGCGAACAGGCGATCGCGCAACTTGCGATGCGCGATTCCTCGTTGTATGGGGTCTGCGTTAATAGACTTGTCGATATCGTTTTTTAAGGACATGGCCGGCAATATTGAACACGAGCGTCATAAGTAACAACGTCAGACCGGTGGCAAAGATGGTCTGGTAGCCCACACTGCCGTGCGGCAAGTCGCCCAGGCTCACCTGGACGATATAAGCCGTCATCGTGGCTGCCGGCTCCAGAGGATTCCAGGTTAAAGTAGGCTGCATGCCTGCTGCAATCGCCACCACCATGGTTTCTCCAATGGCCCGGGAGATCCCGAGCACGTAGGCCGCAGTAATCCCGGACAGTGCCGACGGGAACACGACACGAAGAGCGGTTTGCATGCGTGTCGCTCCTAATGCAAACGCCCCTTCCCGAAGATGGACCGGGACGGCCCGCATGGCATCTTCACTGACAGAACTGACATAGGGGACGATCATGATACCGATGACTAGTCCGGCACTCAGCATGTTGAAACCGGGCAGCTCAGGCCATACCTTCTGAAGCGTCGGCGTCACGAACAGGAGGGCGAAATACCCATAGACAACCGTCGGCACGGCACTCAGTAACTCCAGCGCCGGCTTGATGATTTCTCGAACTCCCCGTGATGCGTACTCGCTGAGATAGATGGCAATCAGACTGCCCATCGGTATCGCCACCGCGAGCGCCACCGCGGTCGTGACCACGGTACCAGACACCAAAGAGAGAATGCCGTAATGCGGGTCCGAAAAGAGTGGAGTCCACTGCCGGTCCGTCAGGAAGTCCAGGAGCGGCACCTGCCGAAAAAACCCGATCGATTCATATACCAATACCCCGACGATCCCCACGGTGATGGCCACCGACGTCAGGGCGGCGACCAGCAAGAGCCACTCAATCAATTTTTCCTTCCACTGGCCCAGCATGCGCGAGGACAGACCCCATGCTCCGGTTTTTTGTAGCACATCTGACTTGACCACTCCGGCTTCCATTCGCTTCCCTCTTACTTACAGCTTGGCCTCTCGTCGCAGCAGGTCTTCGATCTTCATCCCGATGGTTGAAACCCCTTGGAACGCCGTGCCGACCTTTCCGCCTTTGAAGTGTGCGAGGGCCAGATCGTAGGCCTGCTGGGGAAGGGGAACGTACTTCACCTGGGGAACGAGGGTCAGTGCCTGTGCCAGGTAAAACTCGATGAACCGTTTGACCTCCGGTTTGCCCGCGGACTTGCTATTCACGTAAATAAACATCGGACGAGACAGCGGCTGGTAGGCAGCATTTTCAACAGTCTCCCGTGACGGAAGCACCGGTCCGTGCCCTCCATCCACGGCAACCGCCTTCAACCGCTTCTTATTCGGCTCATAATACGCATAGGGGATGTAGCCCAGCGCATGCTTGTCGTTGGAGATCCCTTGCACAAGGGTGTTGTCATCCTCACTGGCTGTGTAATCGCCGCGACTGGCCTTCGCTTTCCCAACCACCGCCTCCGTGAAGTAGTCGAACGTTCCGGAGTCCGATCCGGCTCCGAACAGTTTGAGAGGCATGTCAGGCCAAGAAGGCCGGATTTGATTCCACTTCAGGATGCGTCCCTGAGCGGTTGGGTCCCACATCTGTTTGAGCTCCGCGACGGTGATGCTCTCGATCCATGTCGCCTGCGGGCTGACCGCAATCGTCAGCGCATCGAACGCAACGGGCAATTCATAATATTGAACTCCTCCCGCCCGACAGGCTTCCATCTCGCTTGTAGAGATGGGCCGCGACGCGTCCTGCACATCCGTTTCACCGCGGCAGAACTTCTTGAATCCTCCGCCTGTGCCGGAGATCCCTACCGTCACGCGTACCGCTCCGCGCGTCTCCTTCTGAAATTCTTCGGCGACAGCTTCGGTTATGGGGAACACCGTGCTCGATCCATCGACTTTGACCAGCGTGATCGATTCCGAATGGGTCGGCGCAACCAGCCATGCGAGGAGACCCAACAGAACAAGAATGAACCGACTCCGCGATACGATCGACACAAATCTCTGCATACCTATCCTCCTTTAAGCCCTTGCGCTCACAGGGATACTCGACCGTGCTGTGATGTCCACCCTACGATTGTTGTTTTCCGATTCGATTACGCCCGTGTTAAATCCGTGTTAACTTTCCACGCACATCACCGCGTTTCTCAACCTCCAGGAAAGATCACGCACGCGATTTATTTACACTCTTGTAACAATTGCGCAACGATTCCGTGATCGTTTCATGAGACACCTGTAACCCGACTTTGCCGTTTCATTCATTCAATCAGAGGGGGATATCGACATGAGAAGACTCCGCAAGACGGCCTGCATCACGAGTCTCGTGGCAACCGCGATGCTCAACATTATAGGTGCGGCGCCATCACTCGCAGGAGAGTCGCAGCTAACTCAGAATCAGGCATCATCGCCTGCCAAGCTCGCTCAACATGCAGACTCGGGTTCAGTCGAAGGACAAGGGCCTTCGACTACCAGAGAACTGCCTCCGGGAGGAACGTCCATCGAAGATCTGCTTCTTCAGAAGGGCGCCATCACAATGGATGAATGGATTCAAATCCGTGCGGAGCAGGAATACAAGGTCGCGGATCAGAGCAGACGGCTAGATTCTCTCGAAGACTGGAAGGTGAAAACCGAGTTGTTGCCGGTGCTCCGAGACAAAGTCAATTTCGGACTCAACGCCCTGCAGTTTCTCTATGGCCACAATGACGCCCATGTCTCAGAGGGCAAGAGCCAAGACAGTTTTGAAGTCCGCCGTTCAGAGCTCATCTTCTGGGGCAAGATCAGCGACACGATACCTCGATGGCATACGTTAATGGAGTTTCAGAGCACCGGTCTGGCGAGCTCGACACCTGGTTGCACTGCCGGCACTGATTGTACCAGCCGTTCAGCGAATCCTGCGGGCGGACCAGCTTCGGCGACGTTCTTTCGCGAGGCCTATATCGATTTTCGACCGGTTCAATCCTGGGCCCCCAACCTCAACATGATCAGGCTCGGGATCTTCCGTATGCCGTTCGGTATTTTCACTGAAACATCCGGCGGGTTGCGTGATGTCATCAGTTCTCCCTATCTGACATCAGTCGGTGGGTCCGGTGGACCAGGGCAAAACGCGCGCGGTACAGGTGGTTCGATCGATTTCTTGCAGGAGCGCGACTATTTCGCCGATGTTCGCGGGAAAATTGCCAATCGTTTGGAGTACGTCGTTGGTGTCATGAACAACAACAACTTCACGGCGAACGGCCTCTTCAGCAGCACCTCCGGCATAGGAGGAGCCAATCAGCCGAAAGCTTTTTACAGCCGCGTACGGCTTTTCGGTAACGACGTTTCATTTATCAGCTTCACCACGATTCAGGGTGAATCCAACAATACTGGCACCCTGATCAATGGACGCGGTAAAGGCGCGTTCGATCGCTACGGCTTAGATTTTCGCTATGCTTCGAAAACTCTACCCGGATTTATGGCTCAAGGAGAGTATTGGCAGGGGCATGATGGAGCCAATGCCACAACGGTGGGAACCCCTGCGCAAGG
>DATGEA010000453.1:0-3601 GCA_035310605.1 Nitrospira sp.
CGGGTCGCGGGATCGAGCACGTCACTGATGTACGTGATCCTCCCTTTGAATATCGCATGGGGATAGGCCGCGGCAACCACTTCGACGGTCTGATCCTTCCGGATGAATTGCACGTCCTTTTCCGGCACGTTGCCGACGACCCACACATCGGAGAGATCCGCAACGGTGAATAATTTCTGTTGCGTTTCGACGACCTCGCCTCTCGTGATGTTGCGCATGATGACTCGCCCGTCGAAGGGAGCGCGCAAGGGGACGTCAGCTTTGATGGTATGTGCCCGATCCAGACGCTCGATCTCCTGCCGGGTCACGCCGAGCAGATCCAGACGACCCCGCGTTTCACGCGCCTCGGCCCTCGCCGTCCTCATCTCCGCTTCACGCCGCTGCAACTCCGCCAAACTCACCGCTTTGTTGTCATGCAGATCCCTCGCGCGTTCGTAGGCCAGTTCCGCTTCGTGTAACTTGGCTCCGGCCTTGAGATAGGCGCTTTCCGCCGCGCCGAGATCCGTGCTGTGGAGCATCGCCAGCAGCATCCCTTTCTTCACGTCCTGGCCGACGTCCACATATACCTTCATCACGCGCCCGCGGATGAGCGTCGTGACCTCGGCCAATTCGTTTTCGTTGGGTTGAACCGTCGCAGGAAACTCACGCGATGCACGGAACTGCCCGCGCGCCACGGGCACGACTTCGAGGGCGATCCGGGAGGACTCCTCGGGCGTGAGCTGCACGAGTCCGGATTGCAGCGGAGCCGCCTCCTGCTTGGCAGCGGAAGACTCCTCCGGCTTATTCCCGCACGCGATCACTCCGGCCGCAATTCCGCAAACGACCAAACCGGCACTCAACCAATGCCTCATTGATCGCCTTGCGTTTCGAGTCAGGCGGACACCATCCACAATCATCATTTCCCGATTTGCGCCTCCGAGGGCAGACTCACCCATCTTTTTGCCAATACTCTCAGCATGGGGCATGCCTCACAAAATGCCCTTCATTCACCAGGAAAGACGGCATGTTCGTAGCATTTTGACCCAGCGTCAAATCACGAACGTGGTGAAATGCAACAGTGGTGAAGCCCCTGCTACCATGAGGCATACCTGCCCGCAGCTGTGAGATACTACCTGAAACGGGGGCGGCACACATGACAGTACGAGCACAGTTTCCCGACGAGCAGTCAGGAGAGGGAGAGTTCAAGCGACAGGCTGATGCCTTTCGCCAATTCGTGACGGCCACTGGAAGTTCCGGTTACCCGGCGGAAGCCGGTCGCTACCATCTCTACGTATCCTGGGCCTGCCCCTGGGCGCATCGCACCATCATCGTCCGCAAGCTCAAGCAACTTGAACAGGTCGTCGGCATGACTGTTGTTGATCCGATCCGGGACGAGCGGGGCTGGGCTTTTCACGAAGGACCGGGCCATTCGCTCGATCCCATCAACGGATTTCAGTTTCTAAGCGAGGCCTACAAATCCACCGACCCGGATTACATCGGCCGCATCACGGTTCCGGTGCTGTGGGACATCAAGACCAGACGCATTGTCAGCAATTCCGACGACGATCTGATGCGCATGTTCAACGGCGAGTTCAATCGATTCACCCAGAGCACCATCGATTTGTATCCGGAAGAACTGCGACAGGAGATCGACGACCTCAACTCGTTCATCTACGAGAACGTGAACGACGGGGTCTATCGCGCAGGGTTCGCAACCTCGCAGCAGGCCTACGAACGAGCCGCAAGGCGGCTCTTCGACGCCCTCGATCTTCTCGATGCGCGGCTTGCACAGCACCGCTATCTGTTCGGATCACAATTCGTCGAGACCGATTGGCGCCTGTTCGTCACGCTGATTCGATTCGATGCCGTCTACCATGGCCATTTTAAATGCAATATCCGCCGGATCGTCGACTACCCGAATCTCTTCGGCTATCTCAAAGATCTGTACCAAACCGACGGCATAGCTGACACGGTGAACTTCGACCATATCAAGCGGCACTATTACATCACCCACGACGACATCAATCCGACCAGGATCGTCCCGATCGGTCCCGATCAGGACCTCTCCGCACCTCACGGGCGCGAACAATTGGCATAACAGCGTCTGTTCCGCCGAATAGGCTTGCTTGCATTAGAAACAGCCCCTCGCGACCGCACCCCCGCAACCGTCCTTTTCGACATTTCGCGAGCAGCCTCGATGCGATCACGCTCCCACCGACTTGATCGTAGCGATTTAGAACAGAGACAATCTGGGCCGCTGCCCCTTTCTGCGACAGGCCCGATTGGGAAATCCTCAGCCGCCCCGACAGGCATTGCTAAGCTGGCTTTTCGTTTGATCTTTGTTCGATCCTCTTTGGATCGCAGCATGGCACTTTCCTTGCGTGAAATCTCTTGGTGAGAAGAGCAGTCTCCCATCATCCAACGCCCCGCGGAGGTGACCATGATCGTCCTTCGGAGACTCCAAAGCTATCTCGACAGCCACAAGATTCCATATCAGGTGGTGAATCATTCGGTGGCCTATACCGCCAGGGAGGCCGCGAACAGCCTTCACGTCCCGGCCGAGATGTACGCAAAGGTCGTCGTCTTCAAATCTGACGCACGCTATGTGATGGCCGTCCTCCCCTCTGCCTGGAAGGTCGACCTCAGACGATTGGAGGAGGTCTTGGAGTGCCAGCACGTGAGACTCGCGACGGAGAGCGAGTTGGCCGCCTTGTTCCCTGATTGCGAAATCGGCACGATGCCGCCGTTCGGCAATCTCTACGGGACGCCGGTCTATGTCGATGCGACCCTGACGCAGGATGAAGAGATTATATTCGATGCCGGGACCCATGCAGGGGCCATGAAGCTTCGCTACAAAGATTTCGCCGATCTGGTCCATCCGCAGGTCGCAGAGTTTCATCGCGAACCATCGAAGCTCGAATATTGAGAGGAGTCTTCCGCTTTACGGGAGAAGACTCCCTGGCCTGCATATGCACGTGGGCTGTGCTGAGCCCGCGCGAAAGCGTAGAGGGTCCATCACGCATATGTCGGCCACGCGATTGTTCACCCTCCGTAGACTTCTCCCTCTCGCCCTGCTCATAGGACTTGCCTTGTCCGGCGGGTACCCTCCTGCATCGGCAGCCGCCGATGCACAGGAGGAACGGTCCCGCTTCTGCCAGGGCTTTCTGTATTGCAAAGAAACCAAAGGGGATCGGACCTCGACCCAAGCGTTTCTTTATCTGTATTCAACCGAAGACCGAGGGACATACTCGCGGCTCACTGTGATCCCTTTCTACTCGCGTGAAATGGATCCGTCGACGAACTATCTTCGGCGCAGCGTGTTGTGGCCTCTTGGAATATCCGAATTGAAGGGAGATGCGTCGTATTTCCAGATCCTCCCGTTCTATTGGCATGCCGACGATCCCTCGCGACAATACACGGTGCTGTTTCCGTTCTATTTCGACTATGCCGGGGATGGCCGTCGTTTTACCCATCTGATTCCGCTCTATGGACATCATCAACGCGACGACTACTTTGACCGCTACTTCCTGTTAGGCCCGTTCGCCATGGCGACGTTCGACACACGCACCGACCGCAAAGAGTGGGACGTTCTTTTTCCGCTCTTCCATCACGAAGCAGATCT
>DATGEA010000454.1:0-33051 GCA_035310605.1 Nitrospira sp.
GCCGATTGAACCAAAGTCACCGATGAAATCTCCTATCTGTATGAGAAAACGGTGAACCATTCACCGTATACCTAATAATTCCGCGATAATAACCCGGCGTAGGAACGGTACATGAAGCGGAAGAGAAATTGCCTTTGCCAGATGCGTCTACTGCTACTGAGCCCCAAGAACATCCCGAAACAAGCGGATAAGGGGAAATATCTGATCTGAGTTCAAAGGACCAACTGCTTGCACCTGAATTATTCGCGCACAATTTAAAGACAGGAGTGGGGGCTCCTAATTGTCTCGGATCAGTCATATGGTATATGCACTGGCCAGGGGAAGTTGATGTGCTTCCGGAATCATAGTCATTGTGTGGCATGCCGTCTTTTGAGAGTGATACCTGCGCTAAGGCAGGGTTGGCGGTGAGGAATAGACCAACTACTATCAGACCCGGGAATAATAGATAGGTACAACTCTTCATCGTGCCCTCCTGGTTTGAGAGGAACTGCCGCGCCCTTCGCCGCCCCCCACCGCGATGACCTTCGAACAGCTGGTTCGGAGTTCTGGTACCGTTTTGGAATCGCTTCGAACTCTTTTATGTCTTATGGTGGCGCCTATCCCGGAGTTGATCCCGTTGGTAGGCTTCTAATGAAACCTGTGCGAGACCAATTTGGGTTATGAAATAGCCAAGCCCCAGCAGCCCTTTCCTAGTCATCTGCTTGTCTGTATGTGAAGTAAGACGATTGCAGAGCCGAAGCAGCAGGGTGGTGATGTCTGTACTCTGGGAGATCACGCACACCACCTCATCTCTGCCCCCATGGATGGAACTCAGAGGAGAGAATCCTGACTAATCAGGATTCTTGGCCCCTTAGCTAGTCCTCTTGGCTCATTTCCGCAATAACCCTTTCGAATAGGGACATTTGCAAAAATGCGAGTTATTTTGGCATTTCCCACAGTGTCTTGTAGGGGCCTATTGCTAAGTGCCAATTCGATTTCCAGGCCATACTCGTAAAATGAACGACAATCCTGAACGTTTCTCCTTCTCCACCGTCAACCTAAGTCTCCTAATAAGAGAGGCCGCGCTGCCAGTGATGGTGGAAGCGCGGCCTGGTTGGCGTTGAGGCGACCGGTCAGCTCTGGAAGGCTCAGGACCAGAATCTGTTTGGGGAATGGGTGTCGCTTGGCAACCATATCCCCCGGTCGGCTCCACACCAAACCCTGCAACGGTTCGTTAGTTGAGCGGTGCCAGTTCTCTCATCGCCAAAGGCTGAACACAGACATTCCGATTGTTCGACTGTCAGCAATCTGAGCCTGAGCCTTCCCTGCATGCCCCTCACGCCTCTAGTCCTGCCAGATGCGGGTCACGACCACGTAGATGAGGACGGCTAAGAAGGTGTTGCTCAAAATCAAGATAATGGCGAAGTCCATGGTCCGCTCCTTTCTTGCTTGATACTTCGCGCGGCGAGAGCGTTCCGGTAATCCCCGGCACATTGCAGTAGCAGCAAGCATTGTGCCGCATGCTCTCTTTCTGCCTGCGCGAGCGAGCGCAGAAAACTTCTTCGAATTCTGGCCATTTGCGCCGGTCGACCGTTTCTCGCGAGATCGTTTACGCGCGAACTGATCCAGTCGACTGAATCGCTTTTGATCATCGCACTATCCAATGTGATCCAGTCAGCCTGTTCTGTCTCGTTGTTCAATTCGCCGTTGCAAAAAGGCTTCATGGTGTTCGCTCCGTTTCGGTTGATTCATCAATCCGTGTCGTTATCGGCAGCCTGTTTCCTGATTGCAGGCCGGCTCGCTACGCACTGCCATTGATTGCCTTAAGCTTAGGCGAGGAAGCCAACGAGCCATCGGTCCCGATCGATCCGGACAGTACCCCGGGCATCAAACCCTGGGGTGTCGGGAAAATCATGCGAGCCAGGAGACCCGTTCGGGTGGTAGTCTTGGTTTTCTGCATGATCCGTTTGAGATGCTCTTTGACGGTGTATTCGCTCAAGTTGAGCCGGTTGGCGATTTCTTTGTTGGTGAATCCGAGCATGAGATAAATGATGACCATTTGTTCGCGTTCGGTCAGATGATAGCGTTGCTGGATATTGGTATCGGGGCATTCGAGTTTTTGATTCAGCTTTTCGATGATGACGAGGAAGCGGCTGTTCCGCGCGAGGGGTTCATCGGGGATGCAGAGCCCGCGCAAAAGGAGCCGTTGTTCCATGGCAAAACAAAGCCGCTCGATCTGGATGGACTCGCAATCCTTGGGATGGTCGCACTCGATCAGGCGGCTGAGGAGGTCGCGGACAACTGAGTGGATCTCATCCGGAATGAGACAGGTGCCGTTTTCTCTGGTCGAAAGGGGTTGCAGTTGCCGGATCAGTGCCTGGGCTTCGCTATTCATGAAGAGCAGCTGTCCTGTGGTGTTGAAGAGAATGATGCCTGTGGCGGCGTGTTGTTGCGCGCTCTGTACCACCTTACGTCCGGTGAGCGGCCTGGCCATCTCTCCCCGCGTTGCGATCACCATGTCTCCTCCGATCTTTGTAGCTGCTCAGGGGCAGCATGCGGAAAATGCATCTATTCAGCCTGAGAAGCTCGCGACTGTCTGCACTTCACCTTGATGCGGTTCTGTCTTACACCTGAGCAATCGGCGGGCCAGAGGCTGTTGTTTCCGCGCGGGTTTGGTGAAAAATCAAGAAACAACATGACTGGAGCGAGATTTAGCGATTGCACTTCGCTGCTTCTCTGTCATGGAGAACGCTGCGATCGGGCGTTTCTTGTGAGTCTAAAACGATTCTGGCTGAATCCGAATTGATCCAAAAAAATGAATACTTATCTTGGTTTCGGTATGAAATAGTCGGTCATAATCGACGGTTGGTTCTTCTTGTCTGTTCCGTTACACTTCCCCTCCATGACACCCACGGATTTCATCCTTCCCGCATCTTGCGAGACGGCTCTGCTCGAACGCTTTCTGAAAGCCGAGGCGATGGCCTTGTGGTCGGTGAAGGCGGCGCAGGCGAAGGACGTGCCTCCCGGTGTTCTGCAATTCTTGCGGCGCCACGAAGAGGAAGAAGCGGAGCATCTCAAAGAGTTTGAGTCGCGGCTGGGTGTGCAGTCTCATGCACGGGAGAAGTTGCCGCGCGTGCCGAGCCAGTGGTGGGCGCTGGTAATCCATCTCTATGGCTACGAGACGCTGGGGCTGGAATTTGCCAAGCTCCTGGTGCAGGTACAGCCAGAATTACAGGCGATCCGGGAGGACGAAGAAGTGCATGTGGGGTTTTTCGAGGAAGAAGTCAGGAAGGTGCTGGAGCAGGGTGGTGCCTCGGCCGAAGGAGCCAGGCAATCTGCCACAGCCTGGTGGCGCCGATTGCCGCCGACAGTTGATCGCTATTTGGAGGGTGAGTCGCTGGGGCCGTTTCGGGCGGAACTCCGGCAGTTGATCTTGCAGTCGATTCGCGCCAGGTTTGTTGATGTCGGCCTGCTTGATCCAATAGTCGTATAAGAGAGGAAGGATTCGATGGACTGCGTATTGGTTCGCCATGGCATTGCGCTCGAACGTGACGAATGGGAAGGACAGGATGCCGATCGTCCGCTGACGGAGAGGGGGGCAAAGCGGGTGGCCCAGGTTGCCGCGGGGTTGCGATGGCTGGGGGCGCAACCGACGCAGATCCTGGCGAGTCCCTTTCTCCGTGCCGTGGAAACGGCCAGAATTCTTCAGGCTGCCTTCACGGGTCGGTCGGCCATCAGACGGGCCGATGAACTGTTGCCGGACGCAGTGCCGGAGCAGCTTTTGCTATTGCTGCAAGAGTTGTCGGCGGAAGCCTGCGTGCTCTGCGTCGGCCATGAGCCGCACTTGGGGCTGGCGGCCTCTGTGATGCTGACCGGGAAATCCTCGACGGCGTTTCCCTTCAAGAAGGCCGGCGCCTGCCTGATTGAGTTGCCCGTTCCGGTAAAGCCGGGCCGCGGGATCCTGCGCTGGTGGATGGGGCCTGCCCAGTTGCGGGAGCTGAGTAAGAAGCAGGCAAAAATGGAAGCTTAGGCGTTTGAACTTTGGATGAAGGGAGAGGGGACCAGTCCGAGCCCCTCTCCGGTCAAGAGCTGTTGGATCTTGGATCGCAACTCGTCCTGAATCTCTTCCGGCGATTTGCGGGCGTCCACCACCTCGAACTTGAATTCCTCCGCCATCTTGTCGAATTCCTCGATCAAGAGCGACTGATATTTCTTGAAACTGTCGTAGAGATCGTTCCCCAGCCGCAGATCCATGCCCGATTCCCAATAGTTCATCGCCTTGGTTTCGATCACCCGCAGGACGAGCGTTTCCACGTCGATGCGCAGGTAGCAGACGAGGTCCGGCACGAGGGCGAAGCCGAAGACGTCCCTGATCCATTTGCGATCGTTGCTCCGGACAAAATCACGCGCAAAGGCCGTATAGATGTAGCGATCGGCCAACACGATAAAGCCGGATCGCAGGGCGGGGATGATCTGGTGCTCCAGTCGATCGGCGAAGTCCGTCGCATAGAGCAGGCTGAGCGACCAGCGGTCGAGAATGTTGCCTTCTTTGGCCACCTCGATCGTCTTGGACATGAGATTGGACCTGGTCCATCCGGTGGTGATGACCCCGTAGCCCTGCACCTCGAGCCACTCCTGCAGCATTTCGATGTGCGTGGATCGGCCAACCCCGTCCGTGCCCTCAATGGCGATCAGTTTGCCTTTGAGGTCACTCGGATTTAGATACGTCAAACCGTCGCCAAAATAGTGAGCGTCGCCCATGGGTCCCCCGTCTCGGTTTGTAATCTTTCAGCGCCTCGTCAACGAGCCGCCGCATCGCGTCCTGCTGCTCGGTGATGTCTTTGGTGGCGTCCATCGTGATGAGTTGGTACTCGTCCACGATCTTGTCGTACTGTGCCAGGATGCGCGATTGGAACATGCGGAAGCTTTCCGTGAGGTCCTGGCTGAGATTCATGTCCATTCCGGCTTCGTAGTACTTGAACTGCCCCCTGGTGCCTCCCAGCAGGCGGGAGATGGCGACTTCGATCGGCACTTTGAAATAGAACGCCATGTCCGGCTTGATCGCAAAACTGTAGAGCTTGCGGACCCATTCGGGCGACACGCCCCGGACGACGTCGCGCGCAAAGGCGGTGTACATGTAGCGGTCGGCCAGGACCAGCATGCCGGCTTTGAGCGGTGGAAGAATTTCGTGATAGAGCCGGCTCGCGAAGTCCGTGGCATGGAGCAGGCTGAACGTCGTGGGGGTCAGGCTCTTGTTCTTCTTGCCCCGCTTGGTCGTGTCCTTGACGAGATCTGACGAGTTCCATTCGGTAAAGAAGACTTTGTGCCCTTTCGACTCCAGCCATTTGTGCAGCAATAATAATTGCGTGCTCTTGCCGGACCCGTCGATCCCCTCGACAATGATCAGCTTGCCCGGGTAGGGATGGGGAGCGGTCGATGATGGCAACTGATCGGTCATGCAACATCCTCCTGGGCGGTAACGGAAAAACGTACGCGGCGCCGGAATACGCGCTCGAAGAGATCGGCCCGTCCCTTGGCCGCCCAGGCCTCTAATTCTGCATCACCCGACACGTGCGCGACAATAGTGACCGTGTGCCCGATCGAGACGTCGAGCGTGCGCACCACGGAGAAGTGGGTGCGATCGAGACCGTCGGCGATGCGGAGGAGAGCCGACAGGATGCGGACGACCCGCTTTAGTTTCGGAGAAAGGGCGTCGAACCCGGCATGCTTTGTCTGCGGCATGGCGCGCCGGTGATAGCGTGCGACGTTGGCCACCACCTGGATTTCGTCACCGGAGAGCCCCCCCAATCCGCTGTTGGTAATCAGATAATAGGTATGTTTGTGGTGCTGACGCTCGTTGATGAGATAGCCGATGTCGTGAAGGATCGCGGCATATTCCAGCCAGTCGCGCTCAGTCGGGCCAAGACCGTGGAGCCGTTTGGTCTGGTCGAACAAGCGCAGCGCGAGCCCGGCCACATGCAGACTGTGGACTTCGGGGGCCTGGCAGCGGCGGGCCAGTGCCATCACGTTGCGGCGCCGCAGGTCGGGAATTTCGGCTTCGGCCTTGATCCGCTCGCGGTGGCGCACGATGAAATCGTAGATCACGCCTTCGCGAATCGCTTTGTCGCAGAGGATGAGTTCGTCCCGGCCGGACAGCTCCATTAGTCGGCGAAGGACGATGGTGGCCGGGAACAGCGTGTCAACGCGTTTGGGGTCCAGCCCCGGAATGGCGAGCCGTTCCTTGATCGTCGAATGCCGGAGTTCCTGCTCGATTTCTTTAACGTCCTTCAGTGAAATGGCCGCGAGATTGAGTTGCGGCAGCGGCCGGTTCGTTCGTTTGAGATGGATAATTTCCGCCAGGTTGGCCGCCATGCCGGACGTGGCGATCAGGCTGTCGAAACGCTTTGTCTTGAACGAATCGAGGGTACGTTTCAACTGGTCGGTCACCAGATCCTCCAGGGAACGCAGCATGCCGTCGGACGGCGGAGTCCGCTTGAGGAACTGATCGGCCAACCGGATCGCACCGAGTTTCAGACTCTTGGCGTGGAGCATTTGGTCGCGATTGCCAACCATGAGTTCGACCGAACCTCCGCCCACATCGACGGCGAGGGCCGGTTGCTCCGTCATCGGCACGCTGTTCTTGATGCCCAGGAAGATGAGCCGCGCCTCTTCCGTGCCGCTGATCACCCGGACGGTGAGGCCGGTCTGCTCCGCGACGAGATCGATGAAGTCTCCCCCGTTTTTGGCTTCGCGGACGGCGCTGGTGGCGACGGCGATGATCCGGTCGTACCCCTTGTTTTTGGCCAGCGTCACGAGATGGCGAATGACGCCGAGGGCCTTGGCGATCGCCTCGTCCGTCAGACGCTGCGTGGCAAACGCGCCGTTGCCGAGCCGGGCCATGTCCTTGAACCGGTCGAGGATCTTATAGCTGAAGTCCGGCAAGACCTCGGCGAGCACCATGTGGATGGAGTTGGTTCCGATATCGATGACGGCGATTTTGGACATCTCTGTGGCCCGCTGGCATCCGCTTATCTCTGACAATCCATCATGGCATAGAAGGAGCGGATAATGTGAATGAATTCAACGACCATAATGAATGGTCCCCGGTCTGTCAAGGTGACGAATGTTAAGTTTCTGTTACAATCCGCCGGGATAGGAAGGGGATTTGATATGACTGTTCAACCTTCTTCACGGTTCGTGGTGATCACCGGCGCCTCGACTGGAATCGGAGCTGGTTGCGCGCTCGGCTGTGCGCAACAGGGGATGACGGTGTTTGCCGGGGTGCGTGACCTGCGAGCCGGTGAGGCGCTCAAGGCCGGGGCCGGAGCTTCGATCATTCCGATCCGGCTCGATGTCACGGACGAGGAATCGATCAGACAGGCTGCGGAGGTGGTCAGACAAATAACGGGGGAGGCGGGCCTTGCCGGGTTGATCAACAATGCCGGCATCGCCATCGGCAGTCCGTTGGAAGTCATCCCTCTCGATCAATTGCGCAGGCAACTCGAAGTGAACGTCATCGGCCAGATTGCGGTGACGCAAGCGTTTCTTCCGCTCCTGCGGCTGGGGCGAGGGCGGATCGTCAACATGGGTTCAATTGCCGGGCGCGGAACCATTCCGATGATGGGGCCGTATTCGGCATCCAAGTTTGCACTAGAGGCCTTGACCGACGCGTTACGGCTGGAGCTTCAGCCCTGGGGAATCGAGGTGTCGATCATCGAACCGGGTGCGATCGCCACGCCGATTTGGGAGAAATCCCTGAAAACGGCCGGCGACGTCGAAGCCGGTATCTCCGGGGAGGGCAAACGGCTGTATGAAGAAGCTGCCCGTCGGGTGAAGGAAACGGTCGACCAGGCGGCGCAGCGGGCGATTCCGGTCGATGCCGTCGTGGAAGCGGTGCTGCATGCGCTGACCGCTTCCCGTCCCAAGACCCGCTACCTCGTGGGGACGGATGCGAAAATTCGAGCGATCATGATCAAATGGCTGCCCGATCGGGCGCAGGACTGGTTGTTGAGGAAGTTCTTAAACCTTCCTGCTATCTCATCGCGAGTGACGGGAAACGAGTGAGGCGAATGGCGGCTAGCCGACGAGGTCCGGATTCAACTTGGTCATCGATTTGATGGAAAGGGCTTTGATTTCGTTATAGATGATGGTGCGCCCTGCCTGGCGGAGCCTGCTGAAGATTCCTTCCACGATCACCTGATCGCCTTCCCGCACTTCCACCTGGCCCAGTCCGATCACCTTGACGGTTCCCGCGTGGTCTTTTAACAGGAATCCATAAGCCGGCTGGCCCTGCCGGTTGGTGGCGAGCTGAACGTTCGTCACTTCACCGGAGACGACGACCTCCTGCCGGTCGTACTGCTCGGGATGCGAGATGAGATCGGCGAGATCCAATAAACTGGACGCAAAAAGTGTCGAGGGAGTAAGGAACAATGCAGCCAGCAGGATCGAAAAACTGAGGAAGGAGTTTCGAGAGCCCACGGAGATCAATGCCATAGTTGTCTAACTATAACCTGAATTCCGATATTTGCAAAGAGGCGGTTTACTCTACCATTTTTCCGTAGCCCGGCTGGATGCGTCCTCTCCACGGAAATTGCTCAGAATCTGCTGTTGGACATCCGTCAGCGGTTCTGGTTCCTCGGGCGCAGGAGCTTCCAGTTGGGCGGCGTCGGTCTTCGGCGTCGGTGCAGTTCGCTTGAGCAGCTCTTCGTCCAAGCCTTCTGGGCTGGCGTCGATGTCGTTGATGATGGCGAGGAGCCGATGTAAACCGAACAGGTTGCGGGTGATTTCGGAATGCATGGCATTGGAGCTGCCTCCATACACCAGCGACAACCAGAATTTCGTTTCGATATCTTCCCCGAGACTTCCCCATGCCAACATGGTCAGTTTGTCGAGGAGGGCGGACTCGGTCTGTTCCAACCCGTCGTAGACAGAGGTGGAGCGTTCGACCGGACGGGTCGCCAGGACGGCGAACGTTTCCTTCCAGAGATCCACCGGCACGGTCTGCGTGTCGGCTCCCGGCGCGCTGGTCTGCACGGCGGTCTGGAGCGACTGGAGGAACTGGCTCATGTACTTGACCTTGCGCGCTTGCAGGCTTCCGGCGGGGAGCCCCCAAATATGGGCAATTTCATGGTCCTGGAGCGGAGAGTAATCGGCGGTGTGACGTTCGCGTTCGGCCAGATCGATTCGTTTCTTGTACTTGTCCGCCAGACGAAGCTGCACCTGCATGTCGATCCCGAGCCGCTGTTGTTGATATTCCTCCGCGGTAATCTCGTCGGCATCCCACCGCTGCTCGAGCGCGCGAATAGCCGGTCTGGGTACGGCGGTGCGTGCCTGCGACTTCAGCTGTTCGATCGCGTCGGGGGACAGGGCGAAACGGGTGGCCAAGAGCTCGGCGGCACGATCCGCCATGGCGAGGCGGAGCGACAAGAGTTTCTTGATGCATTCGCATTGAAGCCAGGTCCGTTCCCGCCGGAGGCGGACATGCCGGAGGTACTGATCGCGCTTGTCCCTGACGGCCTTGATGGCTTCCTGCGTCAGCACATTGTACGTCGGTTTCGTCCCGGAGACGCAACGGGGATCGGGGCGATCCGACGTCATGTAGTGGACTTCTTCTTCGTTCACATCGAAATGCTGGAGCAGGATCAGGTGCAGCATGATTCTGCCCTGGATCGGCATGGCGTTGATGACGGATTCAATGAGGGCTGGAGTCAGCGGCGAGGTCGGCGTCGTTGTTGCGGTTGCCATCGGTGTTTAAGCCGTTCCGGTTTGTTGGGTTTCGAGATAGGTTGCCACGTATTCGCGAACTTGCTGCACGGTACCGTTGCTGAACAGATCTCGAGGAATCTCGACGCGCGTGAGTGTGGCCGGATCGATGCCGCGTTCGGCCGCGTACTCCTCATCGATATAGAGGCTCACCGACCCGTCGGAATGGCGTATGGCGTAGAGTGCATTGTTATCGGACATACTAGCGTCACAGCCTCACCCAATCAGCTTCTACTGGTAACACAGGGGTGATTCCTCTGTCAAAGAGGGGGACCCGCTAGGATTTGCGTGCGGCCAGCAGAATGCGGCGTCGCCAGAGCAGATAGATGGTCGAAAGCACGATTGCGGCCAGGAGGGTATTGCGGATACGGCCCGGTCCGAAGCAGGTGAGATTGACCAGAGCATTGGTAAAGCCGTACGCGGCATACAGGAGATAGACGAAAAGGGACCAACGGCGAAGTCTCATGAACCCGTACCCGACAGCCACGTGCAGGGCGGGAGAAATGGCTTTGGTGAGAAACCCCGGAATGCCGTCCGGTTTCGTGCAATAGAAGGGCAGGAGGTAATCGAGATTTTTCAGAATGATCCAGGTGTCGTTCAGGGCGCTGATGAGCAGGAGGAGACCGAGGAAGCGAATGTCATGTCCCTGCTGCCAGACCTCGCGCCAGGTCCGCCGCCAGTCGGGGGAATCGTTGCTCGGCCCGAGATAGGCATCGTAGCTTTGGATCGCCCACCAGGGCAGGGCCAGAATCATGAAGAACAGCACTTCGGCGGCGCGGCCGGAAATTCTGCCGAGGGCCCCGCTCAATCCGATCAGGAGTACAGCGACGATGAAGCTGGATGCGCCCTGCTGATGCCGGCCCCGAACGAAATGGCCGAGGCCGGGAAGGATGGCGGACAGGAGCGCGGCGAGGGGATCGACCTGTGGTTGATTGGCAGGGGGCATGGTCATAAAAGAACAGGGCCTTCGATCGTTGATCGAAGGCCCTGCTGAGTCCCCATCGAAAACAGGTCGTTACCCGCCGAGAGTATCGAGGGTTTCTTTCAGGCTGCGGCGGATGCAGGTGAAGATCGGCGTGTCCCGCAGCGTGTAGCGGGAGCCTTCCGTTTCACGCAAGGCCATCACCAGATCCAGGAAATCCTCCGGCTTGTCGCTTTCAAACGCGACGACCCATTCCTGATCGTCGAGGCCGAACGAGTAGGTCGTGTTCAATTTTACGGACGGGAAGCGGTGGCCGACTTCGATATGCTCGTCCATCATTCCCTGTCGCGCGGCCTTCGTGAGCAGGAACCATTCCCGGGTTTTCAGGAAGGGATAGACGAAAATGTATTTGCCTTTTCCGGGAACGACCGTGAGGCGCTTGCTTTCCTGTCCTTCATGCGTGTGGTTGTCGACATAAATCGAACGCTTCGTCATGGACAGATACGAATAGGGGGTCGTCATGTATTTGCCGAGCCCCGACGCAAGAATCTTGGTGGTCATTTCCTGGAACAGTTCCAACTCGTAGCTGATGCGCCAGAGCATGATGTCGCAATCGCCGCGGATGCCGACGGCGGAATAGGCGATGACCAGCACTTTGCCGGCGTAGTCCTCTATCGCTCGAAGGAATTCCTGTTTTCCTTTGGTGCGCTCGTCTTCGGGAAGGCGCCGCCAGGCCGGATCGACCTTATAGAAAACAAAGTTCACATACTGGCGTCTGGGTGGTTGCTGCGCCGGTTGTTGTTCGGGGGCCATGAACTCCTCCGTGTAACGTCTTGATAAAGCAGATTAAGTGAAGACCGGAATCTTTAACACTTGGCCTTTTGTTTTGTCAACGGGGCAAAGTTCCTGCGTCGCGCTCGTTGACAGGCAAAAACCGATCTGTTAGTGGCACGGGTATGGAACGGAGGCGCGGCGTCACTTCGATCCTGTCCGGAGCCATGATGATGGCGTCTCTGTGCTCGCCTGCGATGGCCATCGAGGTGCAGCCGAGCCAGGAACAGATCCGCGCGGCGCTTGAACGGGGCGCCGAAGCCGCGAAGCAGCACACCCCCCCCGATGCCTTCTACATTCGATTCGGCGCCTCGGACGAGTTGCACCCCAGCGGGTTTCTAATCACAAAGCTCGGAGGAATTTCGGTCATGGCGACGCACATGGCGCTGCGCGGATTGCAGCCGGCCGAGGCCGACATCGCTCAGGTCCTGGACGGGAAAACCATGTTAGTCAGTGCGACCATCTTTGGAAACGTTCCGAACTTCGCGGTGGATTCTTATATGGTGTTGGATCAGGCAGGCAAGACGATCAAGCCCGTGACGGTTCGATTCGACGGACAGGCCAGCCGGAGCGCCGCCTGGCCGGAAGCTCCGCGATTCAAAGCCAAAGTGGTCGCCTCATTCGCCTATGCCGACTTCGATCCCGCGGCGCCGACGACGATTTCGATCTTTCCCGCCAACGGAGGCGAGGTCACGTTCCCCGTCGATTTTTCCCGGATCAAGTAGGAGCAGCCTTCCATCGTATGCGCCGGACAGTTTCTCCCCACAATCAGCTGATTGCCGAAACGATCGCGATCGGCTCGGAACTGTTGATCGGAGGGCGGACCGATAGCAATTCGCTGTTTATCGCCGAAGCACTGGGCCGGCTTGGAATTGAGGTGCGGTTCAAGTCGGTGGTGGGCGATGATCTGTCCGATATCGTGATCGTGCTCAACGCGGCGGCGGCTCGCGCCAAGGTGATCGTCATGACCGGCGGCCTCGGGCCGACGGTGGATGACTGCACGAGGGAAGCGGTTGCCAAGGCGGCCGGACGGCGGCTCGCGCGGCGGAAAGACGCCCTCGAAGGCATGAAGGTGCGGTTGGCCCAGTGGGGGAGAGTTCCGAACAAGGGACAACTGAGACAAGCGCTGATCCCTTCCGGCGCGACGGTCCTCCCGAATCCGGTCGGCTCGGCGCCTGGTTTCTGGTTGCCGTGGAAAGGGGCAACGGTGATTGCGTTGCCGGGCGTGCCGCCCGAAATGGAAGCGATGATGGGACAAGGAGTCATTCCACTTCTCTTGTCGCAGCTGGAACGGCGGGGCGGTTCCCGTCGCCGACCCATCACGCGCATGGTATTCCATACCTGGGGATTGCCTGAAGCAGAGGTCGATGCGAAGTTGAAAGGGCTGCTTCCCAAAAGCGCCTCGATCGATCTTGGATTGCTGGCCTCGCCGATGGGTGTTCTAGTGTCTCTGACGGATACCGCGCGAACGGGTGGCGGCGAGACGCTCATGGACAGGCTGGCAGAGGACGTGCGGTCCCGATTGCGCGAATGGCTGTTCGCCGAAGGGCGAGACACGATGGAAGAGGTCGTCGGCCGTCTGTTGGCGGAGCAGAAGCGCACGATCGCGCTCGCGGAGTCCTGTACCGGAGGCTTGATCGGACACCGGCTTACCCAGGTGCCGGGATCGTCCGCCTACTTGGACCGCGGCGTCATCTGTTACAGCAATCAAGCCAAGATAGCATTGCTCGGTGTTCCGCCGGAACTGATCGAAAAGCATGGTGCGGTCAGTGCCGAAGTGGCAGCCGCGATGGCCCGAGGCATTCGTGAGCGCAGCGGGGTGTCGGTCGGACTGAGCGTCAGCGGCATCGCCGGGCCCGGCGGTGCGACCGCGACCAAACCGGTGGGCCTGGTATATGTCGGGCTCGATACCGGCATCGGAGAGTCCATCACCAGAGAGCATCGTTTCCACGGGGACCGGGCCGTCATCAAACAACGGTCGTCGCAGGCAGCGCTGGATCTGCTTCGTCGCTGGCTGCAGCATCGGGCCGCGCCATGATCCGCACGTTCCTTGCCGTTGAATTGTCCGATGCGCTCCGGATGAATCTGTCGAGACTCCAATTGGATCTCAAGCAGCGGCTGGGCCGGGAACTCCCCAGGGACGTGCGAATGTCCTGGGTGCAGTCGGCCTCGATGCATCTGACGATCAGATTTTTCGGCGACATCGACGAGCAACTGGTGATGCCGATGCAGGAAGCGATCAGGCCGGTCGTGGGGGCGCATCGGGCGATTCACATCCCGCTCGATCGGCTCGGCGTATTTCCCCGCCTCCAGCAGCCGCGGGTCTTGTGGGCGGGACCGCCTGACCAGTGGGAGCGGGGCGAGGAAGCGGCGCGATTGGCCTCGTTGCACGGCGCGGTCGAGGAGATTTGTCGTTCGCTCGACTTTGCGCCGGATGACAGACCCTTGAGTCCTCATTTGACGCTGGCGCGCATCAAAGAAGGGGAACGGCAGATGGGACAAATTCTGGCCAGGAGCGGCGTCATGGATCGACCCCTGGCTCTCGGATCGTTGGCTGTAGAGGCCATCGTGCTGATGAAGAGCGACTTGAAGCCGACGGGGCCGGTCTATACGAAACTATGGGAGGTGAAGACGGGGGGATAGGGCGGCCTGGTCGGTCCCCTGTGCTCGCGGAACGCGACACGCAAGCACGATCAGATGTTGAAATTAAGGGCGGTGTTCGTTCGACGCGCGCACGATGGGACCGATCCAGGCCACCTTTCGATAAAAGCGGCGGGCAAGGAAAAGCAGCGAACAGTGCTCGCCGTTGTCTGCGACGGGCGCATCTACTCAGGAAGTGCGACGTCCCGACTCTTCGCACAGGTCGCGGAGCAGGACTCAGTTTCTCCCTCAATAGGATGGAAATGGAATAGGAGAGTGGGGCTGGTTTAGGACTGCTGGCGTGGAGGATGCTCGCGCATGGTGCGGCAGAAAATTTCGACGAGCGACGGGTCGAAGGCGGTGCCCGACTGCTGCTCGACCTGTTCGAGGGCTTTGGTGACGGAGATGGGAGCGGCACCGGGCCTGTCGGCGGTGAGATTGTCGAAGGTTTGAGCGAGCGCGACGATCTTTGCCGGGAGAGGGATCTGCTCTTCTTTCAAACCGAACGGATAGCCTGTGCCATCCCATCGCTCGTGATGGAGGGCGATAATCTGAACGGCTTCGGCGGGAAGGCCTATGGCTTGTGCGATACGGGCGCCGAGGTCCGGGCGATGAAGGGTGCAGCTGTCGTCTCGCAGAAGCACGGGCTTGCCGTCCCCCCCGATCAGGTCCAGATCGTGGGCCAAGGCGCCGAGGGAGAGGATCTGCTGTTCCGCGAGAGGCAGTTGGAGTTTGTTGGCGACGAGCGTGGCATAGAAGCTTACCCGGTTGCCGTGATTGACCAGATGGCGGTCTTTGGCTTCCAACAGGTCGGAGATCAGTTGAATAAGAGGAGAGGTGGTTTCCCGGCTGGAGACTTCCAGCAGTCCGCTTTTCACCTGTGCGGCATATCCGGTCATCAGGTCCTGCCAGGCTTGCGTACAGGCAGGCTCCGGTCCCCAGAGCGCCTCATTTTCGACGAGGGCGCCGCGGAGCATATCGAGCCGTTGTTTCTTCAGGGAGGTTTGCAGGCTGATGGACAGCAACTCCGAAGCGTTGAACGGCTTCAGGAGAAAGCCGGCGGCGCCGTGCCGCACGCAGTCCATCGCGGACTGAAGCGTGCCGTACGCCGTCACCATAATGACTTCGATCTCCCGATGCGTCCGTTTGATTTCCTTCAAGACGTCCGAGCCGGATTGATCGGGAAGCTTGAGGTCGAGGGTGATCAAGTCCACGCCATGATCGTTGATCACGGCAAGAGCCCTGCGGCCGTTTTCGGCCGTCAGGACGTTGAAATCCTGTTTAAGTATCTGTGTCAACGCGGCGCGAGGCGCGGCCTCGTCGTCGACAATCAGGACGGTCGGTTTCTGCTCGGTCGTCTCTTGCGCAAGGGGAGGGGTCATGCCTTCACCTGTAAGCTGTGAAGCCTGTTTCGTCAAGAAAATCGCAATTGGATACCGTCGGCGAAAAACTGAAGAACCGGTGCTTGACGGGGGTCGGAGGGAGGAATAAATTGTCCGCATGAAGTTCCTTGCAGGCATGGTCTTCCTGCTTGTTCTGATGGCGGCTCCGGTCCGGGCCGGGGAGCCGGAGGCATTCGATCCGGAAGAGCCGTTCAGGCAGGCGTTGAGCCAGCGGTTGCTGGAATCGCTCGTTCGTCAGGCGCTGGAGGCGTTCAACGATCATGTGGAAATCTCGGGCAGCCTCGACCCCGATCCCTCAAAAGGCGATCGGGAACAGAGACTGCGGTTCAGGTTCCACCCGGAGGGAAAATCCAAATCGGACGAGCATATTGCCGCTGAAGGCTGGTTGGGCCCGTCGGAGGACTCACGCCGGCAGGAATTCCACTTCCGTTTTAGCGTCCCGAAGTTGTCGCCCGGACCGGACACCGACCGATTCGAGAACGTGCTGTAGCCCCGCCTGCCGGTGCCGGTATTCCCTTCATTTCCGCACTCCTTGCCCCGCATTCTTCGCTAGGCTTCTCTCTCCGAACTTGGGTATAATCCGCCACGCTTTACATTGACGAGGAGGAATCTTCCATGGCGGAAAAAGACGACAAGAAACGCGCGTTGGATCTGGCCCTGTCCCAAATCGAAAAACAGTACGGGAAGGGGGCGATCATGAAACTCGGAGACGCCGAGGCCCCCGCGGACATCCCGGCGATCTCGACCGGATCGCTCGGCCTGGATATCGCGCTTGGCGTCGGCGGGTTTCCCCGTGGACGAGTGATCGAGATTTTCGGCCCGGAGGCTTCGGGAAAAACGACTCTCACGCTCCACGCGATCGCCGAAGTGCAAAAGACCGGCGGGGTTGCGGCTTTCATCGACGCGGAACATGCGCTGGATCTGACCTATGCCAAGAAACTCGGCGTGCAGGCCGACGATCTGCTGGTGTCGCAGCCCGACACGGGGGAGCAGGCCCTGGAAATCGCCGAAACGCTGGTGCGGAGCGGCGCGATCGACCTGATCGTGGTGGATTCCGTCGCGGCGCTGGTTCCGCGGGCTGAAATCGAAGGGGAAATGGGCGACGCTCATATGGGGTTGCAGGCGAGACTGATGTCGCAGGCGCTGCGGAAGCTCACGGCGGCGATTTCGAAATCGCAGACGACGGTGATTTTCATCAACCAGATCCGCATGAAGCTCGGCGTGATGTTCGGCAATCCGGAAACGACCACGGGCGGCAACGCGCTGAAGTTTTATTCCTCGGTGCGCCTGGACATCCGGCGGATTGAATCGATCAAGGAAGGGCAGGAAGTGGTGGGGAGCCGCGTCCGCGTGAAAGTCGTGAAAAATAAAATGGCCCCGCCGTTCAAGCAGGCGGAGTTCGACATCATGTTCGCCATGGGGATCTCGAAAGCCGGTGAGTTGGTCGATCTCGGCGTGGACAAGAAGGTGCTGGAAAAGTCCGGCGCCTGGTATTCCTATCGCGGTGAACGGCTCGGGCAGGGACGAGATGCCGTGCGCGATATCCTCGCCGCGAATCAGCCGTTGGCCCGCGAGATCGAAGGCAAGCTGCGCGAACTCGCTGGTGTGCCGGGACGTACCGCCGAGAAGCCGGCTGCGGCACCGGCGAGAGAAGAGAAGCGGGAGGAGAAACGGCCTCACAAAGTCGGCGTCTAACCGGCAGAATGCTGAAAAAGGCCGCCGGCGTCGTTCTCGCGTCGTTCAGAGGCTCACCGTACGGTAAAAAGTACGGCTCACCTCTTCACTCGCTGCGGCCTTGCCGAACGACCTTTTTGAGCATTCTGTACTTAGATGCAACAGCCCATGACCCTGCGTAAGGGTAGGCCAGTGAGAGGAAAGAGGCCGCAGTCCCCGGAAGAGTGGCTTCAATGCGCCGTGCGCTACCTTGCCCGGTTCGATCGCACGGCGGCGCAAGTCGAACGTTTCCTCACAAGCAAGGGTGCCTCACCTACCCAGGCCGGGCAGACAATCCGCCGGCTCTCCGCTCTCCGGTACCTTGACGATCATGCCTATGCAACCAGATGGGTCGAGGCCAGGCTGGCCCGTCAGCCGATGGGGCGGGAGCGACTGAAGATCGAGTTGCTGGCGAAAGGGGTGGCGGAGGCCTTGGCTGACGGGGTGATCCGCGACGCACTGCAAGAGGTTGACGAAGAAACGTGGGCGCGGCAGGCGCTGCGAATTCAACGGCGCAAGGGGCGGCGGCTCCTCCCTCGTCAAGCCGCCTCTCTCCTACGTCAGCGGGGTTTCGGGGAAGAGACGATTGAGCGTATTATAGGAGGTGGCAGTGAGCCCGAGGGACATGATTCATGACGCATAGTTCACAGGAACTCCGGCAGGCATTCATCCGGTATTTCGAGCAGCATGGCCATCAGGCCGTTCCGAGCTCGCCGCTGATTCCCCAGGCCGATCCTACCTTGCTGTTCACCAATGCCGGGATGAATCAGTTCAAGCGGGTGTTTCTCGGAGAGGAAACGCGGGCTTATAAGCGGGCGGTGTCGGCGCAGAAGTGTCTCCGTGCTGGCGGAAAGCACAACGATCTTGAGAACGTCGGATATACGAGGCGGCACCATACGTTCTTCGAGATGCTCGGGAATTTTTCCTTCGGCGACTATTTTAAGGAAGAGGCGATCGCGTTCGCCTGGGAATTTCTCACCCGGACGGTGGGATTGGAACCGTCCCGCTTGTGGGTCACGGTGTTCCGTGAAGACGACGATGCCGAACGACTCTGGAAGAAAATCGGTGTGTCGCCCTCGCGCATCGTCCGTTGTGACGAGAAGGACAATTTCTGGCAGATGGCGGATACCGGACCCTGCGGACCCTGCTCGGAGATCCACGTCGACCAGGGACCGGCCGTTCCGGGAGACGACCGGCCGAACGGGGAAGGCGACCGGGTCATCGAGATCTGGAATCTGGTGTTCATGCAATTCAACCGTGATGCCTCCGGTACGCTCCATCCGCTCCCCAAACCCAGCATCGACACGGGCATGGGACTGGAGCGGCTCTCGGCCGTGGCCCAAGGCGTCTACAGCAACTATGACAGCGATCTCTTCACGCCGTTGCTTGCCGCGATCGCCAAACGGGCCGGGGCCGAGTACGGCAGGACGGAGCAGGCGGACCGTTCCATGCGCGTGGTGGCGGATCACCTGCGCGCGATTACGTTCTTGATGACCGACGGCATCCTCCCGTCGAACGAGGGACGCGGGTACGTGCTGCGCCGCATCTTGCGCCGTGCGGCACGGCACGGGCGACTGCTCGGCATCGTCGAGCCGTTTCTGCATGAATTGACCGCGACCGTCGTCGAACAGATGGGGGGAGCCTATTCAGAGCTGCGAAGCGCCGCCGGGACAGTGGCTGAGGCCACAAAGGGGGAAGAAGAACGGTTTATTGCCACGCTTGATCAGGGGCTGCCGATTCTCAACGACATGATCGCCAAGGCCAAGAAGACCTCTATTACACCTGGGACAGGGACTCTTCAACTGAAGGGCGAAGATGTCTTCAAGCTCTACGACACCTATGGTTTTCCGATGGATCTGATCACGGAAGCCTGCCGCGAACAGGATATGACCGTCGATGAAGCGGGGTTCGATGCGGCGATCGAGGAACAACGCACTCGGGCGCGCAAGACCGGCGGGTTTGAGCAGGAAACGGCCAGGCCGGCGGTGATCGAGCTGGCGGGACGCCTCGGCGCGACGAAATTCGTGGGCTACGATCGATTGGAATCCGACAGCATCCTGCAGGCGATTCTCAAGAGTGATCGCATGGTGAAGGAGGCCGTCGAGGGGGATGAAGTCGAGGTCGCGCTGGACGTGACGCCCTTCTATGCGGAAGGCGGCGGTCAAACCGGCGATCGCGGGGTGCTGGCCGGGTCCGAGGGGCGAATGGAGATTTACGAAACAACCAGACCGGCTCCGGCCCTCATCCTGCACAAGGGGAAAGTCACCAATGGGCGCATTCGCGAGGGCGAGCAGCTTCATCTGATGGTGAACCGAACGAGCCGGGAGGATGCAGCCAGAAATCACACGGCCACCCATCTGGTCCATGCCGCGTTGCGTGACCTGTTGGGGCCTCACGTGAAGCAGTATGGTTCGCTGGTGGCCCCGAACCGTCTCCGGTTCGATTTTGCCCATTTCAGGCCCCTCTCCTCGCGCGACATCGACGAGATCGAAACGGTGGTGAACAATGAAATCCGGAAGAATGAAGCGGTGCGAACGGAAGTGATGAGCATTCAAGACGCGGTGGCCAAGGGCGCGCTGGCCTTCTTCGGCGACAAGTATGGAGAACAGGTGCGGGTCGTGACGGTCGAATCCTTCAGCAAAGAACTCTGCGGCGGCACCCATTGCCGCCACACCGGAGAAATCGGCCTCTTCCGGATCGTCTCCGAGACCGGAGTGGCCGCGGGCGTCAGGCGAATCGAAGCTCAGACGGGAACCGGAGCCATGACCGTCATCAAGAAGTTGGAAGCGGAAGTCAGGGAACTGTCGGACCTGTTGAAAGTCGGGCCGTCCGAACTGGTTGCGAAGACCCGCAAGGTGATGGCTCAGTTGAAGGATAAAGAACGGGAACTCGAAGAGCTGAAACTGAAGATGGCCAGCGGGTCGGCGGTCGCATCGACGGCCAGGACGGTCGCCGGTGTGCCGGTCCATGTCCAGCGGACCGACGGACTGGATATGAACGGCATGCGGGCCTTGGCCGATCAGTTGCGTGACAAGCTGAAGAGCGGGGTGGTGGCGCTGGGGGCGGCGACGGAAGACGGGAAAGTTTCATTGCTCGTCGTCGTGACCAAAGATCTTGCCGGGAAGATCAAAGCGGGCGATCTGATCAAGGTGATGGCAGCGGACGTAGGCGGCACCGGCGGAGGACGTCCCGAGATGGCACAGGCCGGAGGGAAGGATCCGTCGAAATTGGACGCCGCGTTGGAAAAGGTCTTTGGTTTGGTCGAACAGGCCCTCCAGCGGTAATATCATGTCTGGCTCACGCATACTGGCTCTCGATTACGGGACGAAACGGGTGGGCGTCGCCCTCAGCGACGAGTTGGGATGGACGGCGCAGCCGCTCGAGACCTTCGAACGCCGGACGCTGGATCGTGACGTGGCCCACATCGCCGCCCTCGTGACGACGCACGAGGTCGGGCGAGTCGTGTTGGGGCTTCCGCTTCAGCTGGATGGCCGTGAGGGGCCGGCGATCCAGGCGATGCGCGACTTTTTGACGCATCTGGAGCAGGGGTTGTCGGTTCCCGTCGTCCTCTGGGATGAGCGGATGACGACCAAGGCGGCGGAAGATCTGCTGATCGCGGCCGACGTCAGCCGGAAAAAACGGAAGGGAGCCGTCGATCGCGTGGCCGCCGCGATTCTGCTCCAGAGTTATCTGGCGAGCCTCGAACCGGCGCCGGCTACCCAGGAGTGGCCGGACGCGGAGTCTGACGAGCTTACGGTGGATACGAGTCATGAAGCTGCGGACCATAATCGTTCTTCTGCTGGTCGCGGTCGTCGCTCTCGCCACGGGCGTGTATCAGGCGATCAAATGGGCTGAAGAGCCCGCCGTCCCTGCGCTACAACATCCTCCCTCCAAGGTCGTCTTTATTCCCGACGGGTCCACGTTTCACCAGGTCGCGGCGTTGCTCGAACGCGAACAGCTGATTAGGAGCCGTTCGGCATTTGTGCTCCTTGGCCGAACCCAGTCGGCGGATCGGAAGATTCGCGCGGGCGAGTATGAGTTGAATGCGGGGATGCCTCCCGCGGAGATTCTCTCAAAGCTTCTCAGCGGCCAGGTCGTGCTTCATCCGGTGACGATTCCCGAAGGTTTGACGATGACGCAGATTGCGGAAGTCATCGCCCAGCATGGGCTGGCCGATCGCGACGAGCTGATGAGGCTCGTGAGGGACCGGGCATTCATCGCCTCCCTGGGAATCAAGGCGGACACCGTGGAAGGATACCTCTACCCCGATACCTACAAGTTTCCCAAGACCGCGAAGGCGAAGGACATCATCGCGACGATGGTGGACCATTTGCGGCAGGTGTACAGTCCGGAGCTCCAGGTAAGGGCGCAGGAACTCAATCTGACGCAGCATGAAGTGTTGACGCTGGCGTCCGTCATCGAGAAAGAAACCGGGGCGGACGATGAGCGGGAGGAGATTTCGGCGGTTTTCCACAACCGGCTGAAAAAGCGTATCCCCCTGCAGAGCGACCCGACCGTGATCTATGGGTTGCCGGCATTCGACGGGAATATTCACAAGAAGGATCTGTCCAGTCCGAGCCCATACAATACCTACCGTGTGCCGGGATTGCCGCCCGGCCCCATTGCGAACCCCGGCATTCAGGCCATCCGCGCAGCCCTCTATCCGTCGAATTCGCGGGCGCTCTATTTCGTGTCGAGGAACGACGGAACGCATCAGTTCTCCGCCACGTTGACCGAGCATAACCAGGCCGTGGAGAAATATCAGAAACGGCCGTTCCGCCGCATCTCCCACCCGCGCACGTGACGAGGATTCTTCACCCTTCATCTCTGATGCCGAACTTGTTATAAGAGAACTCCATTGACATGAGGAATCCTGTGACTCAGGGCGAGTGGAATCTGCCGGCGTTGATCGATCATACCGTCCTGCGTCCCGAGGCGACGAGGGCGGACGTCCTGCGTCTCTGCCGGGAGGCCAGGCAGCATGGCTTTCTCGTGATTTTTGTGCCGCCCTGCTATGCGGGAGAGGCCGTGGCGGCAGTGGCGGGAACGCCTGTCCGCGTCGGGATTCCTGTCGGATTCCCGCTCGGCGGTCATGCCACCGCGACAAAGGTGGCGGAAGCGCTTGAGGGGGTGCGGCAGGGTGCGACGGTGCTGGATATGGTGATCAACGTCAGCCGGTTGAAGTCCGGCGATCTTGACGCCGTGCGACAGGATATTGCCGAGGTCGTACGGGCGACGCCGGAGGCCGAGCACAAGGTCATTCTGGAAACCTGTTACCTCACAGATCAGGAGAAGATGACCGCCTGCCGGCTTGTCGTGGAGGCGGGGGCAGACTATGTCAAAACTTCGACGGGGTTCGGAGCTGGCGGCGCCACGGTTGCCGATGTGACATTGATGAAAGCTGCCGTGGCCGGCAAGGCCAAAGTGAAAGCCTCCGGCGGCATCAGAGATTGGAACAGCACCAGAGCAATGCTGGAAGCCGGGGCCGATCGCATCGGGACCAGTGCGAGCCTCAAGATCCTTGAGGAATGGTCGGCCGCCTCGAAAAAGCGGTGAAGGGCATGGCGTCACGTAAAAGATGCAACAGCAGGCTCAGTGTCCGGTGCGCTCCCGGGCTGGACGTGAAGAAGGCGGCGGTGATCGTCCACGCCGTCGCCGACCCGTTGCGTCGTTTCGGGTCTCTCTTCTCTTCACCGTGAGGATCGTGGACATGGTTTGCCCGCGTTCTCCCTTCTGCTATATAGTGCCTTCATGATCAATCGCGTAATTTTGATTGTCGTCGATGGGTTTGGTGTCGGTGCGGCCGCCGATGCCGCGGAGTATGGCGACGCGACCGCCCATACGCTCGCACACCTTGCCGAATCGGCGGGCGGACTCAGCCTTCCAACGCTCGAGTCGCTGGGCCTTGGCCATGTGAGCGAGGTTCGGGGAGTGCGTTCCATGGCCCAGCCGGTCGGGTGTTTCGGCCGATTGGGATTCAAGGGGAAAGGCGTCGATTCCCTTATCGGGTTTTGGGAAATCGCCGGCTGTGTCTCCGAGGCCGAATGCCCGAGCTTTCCCGAAGGCTATCCCGCTCAGGTCGTCGCGCCGATCGAGCAGGTCTTCGGACGAAAAATTCTGGGGGGACGGCTGGCATCCGGGACGGCTGCACTCCGTGAATGCGGGGATGACCATCTCTCGTCTGGTGCGCCGATTATCTGGACCGACGGGCGTCAAACCTGCCATCTGGCGGCGCATGCCAGCGTGTGGCGACCCGAAGAATTGTATCAGCGGGCCCGTGATGCCAGAAAAATTCTGAAAGACGTCTGGGGAATTCGGCGTGTCGTGGCGCATCCGCTGGTGGGAAGCCATGGCGGGCTGCAGTTTGGCGCGGGCCGTCGTGATTTTGCCGGAGAGCCGCCGAATCCTACGATGTTGGATCTGCTGAACCGCGCCAGCCAGATTCTGATCGGGGTGGGAAGAGTCGGCGATCTGTTCGGCGGGAGGGGATTGACCAGATCGGCACCGGCTCACACCTGGAACGGGGCGCTCGATGAGGTAACCGCGATGTTCAATAAAGTTCCGCGTGGATTGATCTTCGTCGAGGTCGATGTCATGGGCCATGATACAGAACAGTCCGCGGCTACCCTCCATGAATTCGACCGGCGGCTCCCTGAGCTGCTGGATCAGCTTCGTCCCGGCGATCTCTTCGTTATCACGGGCGACCATGGCCGGGATCCGAAAAAGCCACATGCCGTGCCAACCCGCGAATACGTACCGCTTCTGATGACCGGCCCGAAGCTGGCGCAAGGGGTTGATTTCGGTATCAGAGCCAGTGCCGCCGATCTTGGCCAAACGGTGGTGGAGGCGCTGGGGGGAGAATCGTTGGCGATTGGCGAGAGCTTTCTCGACGCGCTCCGGCCCGGATAATGACGAGCGTGAGGGGCCGAGAGGGAGAAGGCAGGGGTAGCGGCGTAAGGAGGTAAGCGGAAGGATGGAGATGGCGTACGAGGAAAAGTTGAAAGCGCTCGGGATCGAGCTGCCGGAGGCACCGAAGCCGGTTGCGACGTATATTCCGGCCGTGCGGGCGGGTGAGTTGTTGTTCTTATCCGGCGTGTTGCCGATGCAGAACGGCCAACTGGCGTTCACCGGAAAACTCGGGCGTGAGCTGACTGTTTCGCAGGGAGCGGAAGCGGCAAAGGTGGCCATCCTGAACGCATTAGCCATTGCCAGGCAGGAGCTCGGGAGCCTCGATCGTATTACCCGAGTGGTGAAAGTCGTCGGCCATGTCGCTTCTGCCGAAGGGTTCACCGATCAACCGCAGGTCTTGAACGGCGCCTCGGATCTGCTCGTGGCGATCTTCGGAGAAGCGGGACGGCATGCCCGGGTGGCAATCGGCGCAGCCGAATTGCCGCGTCGTGCCGCCGTCGAGATTGAAACGATTTTTGCCGTGGCCTGACGCGCCGACCGGTGGAGAAAACGCTCAGCCGGTGCCGGTTCTCCGGCTTGACACTCGAAAAAACCGCTTGTTATAGTCCGATCGTCCCTTCGCTTCACGTTGTACCCCCGGTTGGTCCTTCGGCTCCGGTGCGTGGGGTTCTCGTGCCACGCAGGGGTCCTATTTCCTTTCAATCAGCGATAGCGGAGGGCCTGTCCCTATGAAGAGTCGGATCATCACAGTCTGGGTTGTCCTCATCTGGACCTGGGGGAGCCTGGCGGCTCTGGCAGCCTCCCATCCGACATTGGCTTTGCAGCCGGCAACCGGCGTTCCCGGGGCAACGGTCTCGATCGTCGGAAAAGGGCTCGGCAGTTTCAAATCCACACAAGTTAATCGTGTCATGTTCGGAGGGGTTCCTGCCCTCATCCAGCGTTGGGATGCCGATGTCGTCGAGGTGAAGGTGCCTTCAAAGGCGCAAACCGGTCCCGTCGAGGTGTTGATCGGGAAGAAGAAGTTGCCGGCAGGGACCTTTACCATCGTGTATCCGAAGATTCATTCCATCAATCCACAGGAAATCGAACCGGGTCATACGATCGAAATCCTGGGGGAGCATTTCGGCGTGACGGCCGGCCCACGCGATCCCAATACGATGTTCGGCGTCAATGACGTGGTCGTCGGGAGCTTGGTTGTCAGGCCACGGCGGTGGAAAGACGATAAGATCGAAGTGGAAATTCCGGCCAATGCGGCGTCGGGGGACATCGCCGTCCGCCTGGCTTCGTCGGACCCCCTGCCGGACGGGTCCTGCTGCGTTCCGGTTCAACACACGGTCAGCAATGCCGTTTCGCTCAAGTTGATTCCAACCGTACGGATTGATCCGGTCAGCGGTCCGGTCGGCACGAAATTGGTGCTGTTCGGCCAGGGATTCGGTTCGACAAAGGCGGCCGGCGACGCGGTGCTGATCGGCGGCCATCTGGCGCCCATCGCACAGTGGACCGATACCACCATTGTCATTCACGTACCGCTGGGCGCAGAGTCCGGTCCGGTCATCCTGAAGTCCCAGGGGCATGAACGGCCGGTCGGAAATTTTACGGTGCATGTTCCCGTGGTCAAGAGCGTCGACCCGCTGGCGGCGCCGATCGGGACGCTGATGAAGATCAGGGGAGAGCATTTCGGGTTCTATTCGGAGAGCGGCGCGAGTCCCTTTGCCTTCGCGGATTTCAATACGGGCGAGAATCGAGTCGAGATCGGCGGGGTGCCGGCCGTCATCTATCGCTGGCAGGATGAACGAATCGATGTCTGGGTTCCCTTCAGCGCCAAAAGCGGACCGATCGTCGTGTATCGCGGTGCCACGAAGCCGAATCCCGACGGGTCCTGCTGCGCCGAGAAGGTGGTCGTACCGATTGAGGCGGGAGCGTTTACGCTTGTGACGCCGACGATCGAGTCTTTTAGCCCCAAGTCCGGAGGGCTGGACGAGCTTGTGACCATCAAAGGCTCGGGTTTCGGGTCCTTTCTCATGACGGTGGAACATGCCTATCTTGGTATCAATCAGAAAGCGTACAAGCGACGGGAAGACGTGGAGTTGAACGAGAACGTTTCCAGGACCGAAGTCCTCTTCAATGGGAATGCCGCGCAGGTGTTGTCCTGGTCGGATACGGAGATCGTCGTGCGCGTCCCCCGGCGGAATCTCTATGGAGTCGGGAAAAAGGGTGAATTCTTCGATGATCTTTCGACCGGTCCCCTGATCGTCCGACGCGGTTCCTGGGACGTCGAACCGGACGGTACCTGTTGCACTCCCAAGAAGTGGCTCACCCTCGAGGCGGGCACGTTCACGATCCAGGCTAAAGGTATGCCGGATCCCGGGTACTTCAATTCGAATCGTCCCGACGCCAGCACCAATCAATGATGCACAGGTCGTTGTACGGAGCCACGTTCATTTTTGCGACGCTGCTGTTTTGTTCTCCGCTGTGTGGGGCTGATGTCCCCGTTGCGGTGACTCTTCAACCTACGCCCTCGGAAGCCACGCTCTTCGGCCTGCATTTTCGGTCCGCCCGGCTTGGGTGGGCGGTCGGCTCAGGCGGGACGATTCTCAAAACCGTCGACGGTGGAAAACGCTGGAAGAAAATCACCAGCAGCCCGGCGGTTCTGCTTACCAATGTGTTCTTTATCGATGACAAACAGGGTTGGGTGACCGGCGCGAGCGGGACGATCCGCATGAGCCGCGATGGGGGAGAGACGTGGATCCCCCAGGCCGTCGATACCCAGGTTCCCTTGTACGGCGTGGCATTCGCCTCGCCGAAACTGGGGTGGATCGTCGGGGGGAACGGCACGATTCTCCATACGACCGACGGCGGGGCGAGCTGGTCGGAACAGACCAGTCGGACGAACTCCGCGCTCTATGCGGTGCAGTTCGTTTCCGAACGGCGCGGGGTGGCGGTGGGCGCCGTCGGAACCGTACTCGTGACGGACGACGGGGGGGTGACGTGGTCGGTCCAGGACTCGCAAGGCGCCGTGACCTTCTTCGACGTCTTTTTCTCCGATCCTTCGACCGGATGGGCGGTGGGCAATGCGGGGGCGCTCTTTCAAACGACGGACGGAGGGCTTACGTGGATCGATCGCACGTTACCCTGTTCGCGCACCTGCACGAAGCTGACGGATCTGCTCCACGTGCGGTTTACCGATCCGCAGACCGGATGGATCGTCGGTGAGCGGGGCATGCTCTATCGAACGACTGATAGCGGATATACCTGGCGGGAGCATGGCTCGATCGCGAAGGTGTCGCTCTTCAACCTGTCCTTTCCTGAGCCGTCTCAAGCATGGGCCAGCGGCGAAAAGGGCACGATCGTCCATCTCAAGCTCGGCCGCTGAACGCTATCCCAACTCTCCCAGTCTCGCCTGAATAATGCTGATCGTGGCGACGGCTGCGGTTTCGGCCCGGAGAATTCTCGCTCCCAGCGTCATTTCGCCGTATCCCTCCTCCCCGGCCAGACGGAACTCCTCCTGATCCCAGCCCCCTTCCGGACCGATCAACAGCATCACGCTCTTGTCGGCTCCGACCGGCAGCGGAACCACATTCAACGATGGACCGGTCGATCGTTCGGCCAGGATGTGTTTGGAAGCACAGGCGTGGTAGCGGGAAAACAGCTGAGGCAGCGTCGCCGGTTCCTCCACGATCGGAACAGTCCATCGCTCTGATTGTTGAGCGGCTTCGAGGGCGATGCGTTGCCATCTCGTGCGCTGATGGTCGACGCGGTCCGCGTGGAGTTTGACCACGCTGTGTTTGGCGTGGACCGGCACGATCCGGTCCACACCCAATTCGGTGGCCTTCTGAATGACCCAATCCATCTTTTCGCCTTTTAGGAGCGACTGAGCGAGAATCAGGGACGGGCTGGTTCGAGCGGGGGCTGACGCCGTTTCGATGATCCGGCTCTCAATGACCCGATCCGTCACGGTCACCACCTCCGTGCGATAGCGGTGGCCCTGATCGTCGGTGACCGTGAGCGCGTCTTCCGGCTGGATTCGCAGACTGTCTTTGAGATGGCGAAGGAGGGGGCCTTCGATTCGAATGATCGGAGATGCGATGGCCTCGGAGCCCACGAAGAACGTCGGCATAGGATGAGGGGGACCTCTGTGGGCGCAGGCCGGGGCGCGCGTTACTCGAAAAAGGTTTTCATTTTGTCGAAGAAACCGTCGCCGTCCGGCTCCATCGACATGCCGCTCTCTTTGGCGAATTCCATCAGCAGCTCTTTTTGACGTGCGGTCAGCTTGGTGGGAATCTGAATCTTAATCGTGAAGAGTTGGTCTCCGGTCGTCTGCCCTTTCAGGCTCGGAATGCCGAGGCCTTTGAGACGCAGGACTTTCTCGGGTTGTGTGCCGGGCGGTACTTTCATGACCGTCGTGCCCTTCAAAGTCGGCACTTCGATCTTTCCACCGAGGACCGCGGTGACGAAATTGATCGGCACATCGCACAGGATGTCGTTGCCTTTACGCGTAAAGACAGGATGCGGTTTCACGTTGATGGCGACGTAGAGATCGCCGGGCGGGCCGCCGTTGACCCCGTGCTCCCCTTCGTTTGAAAGGCGCAGGCGCATGCCGGTTTCAATTCCCGCCGGAATATGTACGGCGATGGTCCGCTCCTTGTAGGTGCGTTGGCGGCCTTGGCAGGTCGGGCAGGGTTCCGTGACGATCCGGCCTGTTCCTTCGCACTGGCCGCAGGGGCGGCTGATGCTGAAGAACCCCTGCTGGAGCCGGATTTGTCCGGCTCCTTTGCAACTGGGACAGGTCTTGACCGAAGCGGCCGATTTCGCGCCTGTGCCCTTACAGTCGGCGCAGGTCTCCCAACGGGGAATCTTGAGCTTGGCGTCCTTGCCGTACACCGATTCTTCGAACGTGATTTCGAGATTGTATTGGAGATCATTGCCGCGTTCGGTGCGGTTGCCGCCTCGCTGGCCGCCGAAGAAATCCTCGAAGATGTCGTTGAAGACGTCGCCGAATCCGCTTCCCTGCCCGAAGTCGAACCCCTCGAATCCCGCGCCGCCTTGCGCGCCGGCATGACCGAACATGTCGTAGCGCTTGCGCTTCTCCTGATCGCTGAGATGTTCGTAGGCTTCGTTGATTTCTTTGAATTTTTCTTCGGATTGTTTCTTCTGATGATCGCCGGTCTGGAGGTCCGGATGGTACTGGCGGGCCAGTTTTCGATAGGCCTTCTTGAGATCCTCATCGGACGCGTTGCGGTCCACGCCGAGAGTTTCATAGTAGTCGCGCTTTGACACAGGTGCCATTGCTCTCAATGAATGTGAAGAAAGACCGAGTCCCGTTTCTTACGGAACCCGGTCTCATGGGTGTGTATTCTAACTCACTTCTTGTCTTTGTCTACTTCTTCGAATTCCGCGTCCACGACCTTTTCGTCGGTCTTGGCGCCGTTCGGGCTCTCTGCTTCTGTGGCACCGGCTCCGGCACCGGCCGCTGCGGAGGCCGAGGCCTTCTTGTACATCTCTTCGGCCAGCTTGTGCGATGCGGTGGTCAGTGTCTGCGTGGCCGACTCGATGGCCTCCGGATCGTGGCCTTCCATCGCCTTCTTCAGCGCGGCCACGGCTTCTTCGATCTTGGTCTTGTCTTCCGCGGCGATCTTGTCGCCGTGTTCCGAGAGGTTTTTCTCGGTCTGGTAGATCAGGTTATCTGCTTGATTCTTGGCTTCTGCGGCCTTCCGGCGTTTCTTGTCGTCTTCCGTGTGCGCCTGGGCGTCCTTGACGAGCTTTTCGACTTCCTCCTTGCTGAGACCGCTGGAGGCCGTGATCTTGATCGACTGCTCTTTCTGCGTGGCCAGGTCCTTGGCCGACACATGGACGATGCCGTTGGCGTCGATGTCGAAGGTGACCTCGATCTGCGGCATCCCGCGCGGGGCCGGAGGAATGCCGACCAGATCGAACTGGCCGAGCAGCTTGTTGTCGTTCGCCATTTCGCGCTCGCCCTGGAAGACGCGGATGGTCACCGCGGTCTGATTGTCGGCCGCCGTGGAAAATACCTGACTCTTCTTCGTCGGCACGGTGGTGTTGCGCTCGATCAGCTTGGTGAAGACACCGCCGAGCGTTTCGATACCGAGCGAGAGCGGCGTGACGTCGAGCAGGAGCACGTCTTTCACGTCGCCCTTGAGCACGCCGCCTTGGATGCCGGCGCCGATGGCCACGACTTCGTCCGGGTTCACGCCCCGATGCGGTTCTTTGCCGAAAAATTCCTTCACGACTTGAATGACTTTCGGCATGCGGGTCATCCCGCCGACCAGCACCACTTCGTTAATGTCGCGCGCCGACACGCCGGCGTCGGACAGGGCCTTCCTGCAGGGTTCGATCGTGCGCTGAATCAGATCATCGACCAGCTGTTCCAGCCGCGCACGGGTTAACTTGATGACCATGTGCTTGGGCCCGCTGGCGTCGGCCGTGATGAAGGGAAGGTTGATTTCCGTCTCCTGCGATGAGGACAGCTCGATCTTGGCGCGCTCCGCCGCTTCTTTCAGCCGCTGGAGGGCCATGCGATCCTTGCGGAGATCGATGCCCTGGTCCTTCTTGAATTCGTCGACAAGCCAATCCATGACGCGCTGGTCGAAATCGTCGCCGCCGAGATAGGTATCGCCGTTCGTCGATTTGACCTCGAACACGCCTTCGCCGATTTCCAGCACGGATACGTCGAACGTTCCGCCGCCCAGGTCATAGACGGCAATCCGCTCGTCTTTTTTCTTATCAAGGCCGTAGGCCAGCGAGGCGGCGGTGGGCTCGTTGATGATCCGCAGGACGTTCAATCCGGCGATCTGGCCGGCGTCTTTGGTGGCTTGGCGCTGGCTGTCGTCGAAATAGGCGGGGACAGTGATGACGGCTTCCGTCACCTTCTCGCCGAGATAATCTTCCGCGGTCTGCCGCATCTTCTGCAGAATCATCGCGGAGACTTCCGGGGGACTATAGCGTTTGCCACGCAGTTCGACGTGGGCGTCGCCGTTGTCCGCCTCGACCACCTTATAGGGCAGCCGCTTCATCGCTTCCTGGACTTCCTTGGTGCGGAACTTGCGGCCCATCAGTCGCTTGACGGAGAAAATGGTGTTCTCCGGATTCGTAATCGCCTGGCGCTTGGCGATCTGGCCGACCAGTCGCTCACCCTTGTCGGTGATGCCGACGACGGATGGCGTCGTGCGGGCTCCCTCGGCATTGGCGATGACGACGGGATCTCCGCCGCTCATGATCGCGACACAGGAGTTTGTGGTGCCTAAGTCGATGCCGATCACTTTACCCATGGCTGTATGCTCCTTCTTCCTAAGAGTCCTCTGTCAGACCAAAAGATGATGGCGGTCTCGTCGACGTCTATGCCGCTGTCGGACCCGTCGATACGCTCACCATTGCGGCTCGCAAAATGCGATCGTGTAACCGATACCCTCGCTGATACTCTTCGACGACGTGTTGTTCCGGAACCTGATCGGACGGGACGGAAGCGACGGCTTGTTGGGTCGACGGGTCGAACGGCTGGCCGACGGTCGGAACCGGCTGGACGCCGAATTTTTCCAACGCAGCGATCAGCTGTTTGAGCGTAAGATCCACGCCCTGAACCAGCCCGTTACCGGTTCCACCGTCCCTGGCTGCTTTGAGGGCACGTTCCAGGTTGTCCACGACCGGCAACAGTTCCTTCAGCAACTGCTCGTTGCCGAACTTGATTTGCTCACGCTGGTCTCGCTGGGCCAGCCGCTTGTAATTATCAAATTCCGCAGCCTGTCGAAGGTACTTATCGTTGAGTGCCTTGAGCTCTTCCATTTTGACAGCCAGTGCCTCCCGGGCAGCCGAGAGTTCGCTGGAGCTGTCGCCGGATGATCCAGTCTCTAAGTTCTCGATTGTATTGGTGTTCTGATTTTCTTCTGCCACGTATGCGTCCTCTACGGCGCGAGATAGTCACCATGGGGATAAAGTCAACAGGGGCTAAAACAATTAATTACTTATGAAGGGAGAACGATAGTTAGACCCAGGTAGCAGGAGGGAGGTCGCCCTTGGCACGCCGATAGAGAAGTTCCAACCCCTCGAGTGTCAGCAACGGTTCGATCTTCTGGATGGAAGATGTTTCCGGAGTGACGACGGAGCTGAGGCCTCCGGTTGCGATGACGTAGGTGGAGCGGCCGAGTTCCTGCTCGATCCGCCTGACCAGGGCATCGACGAGCCCCGCATAGCCGAACAGCAGTCCGGATTGGATGCTGCCGGCTGTGTCCGTGCCGATCACGGTCTTGGGTCTGGTCAATTCGACTTTCGACAATTTGGCCGCCCGAGCGAACAAGGCTTCAGCAGAAATGCCCAGGCCAGGAGCGATCACCCCGCCCAGATACTCCGCCTCCTTCGTCACGGTGCAGAAGGTCGTCGCGGTTCCGAAGTCGACGATGATCAGATCGCGGTGGTACTTATGATAGGCGGCCGCTGCATTCACGAGTCGGTCACTCCCGATTTCTTTAGGATTTGCGTATCGGAGCGTGAGCCCTGTATCCGTCTCCGACGTGACGAACATGGGTCGTTGATGAAAGTATTGTTCGATGAGTGTCTCAAACGTTCCGGTCAGGGCAGGCACGACGCTCGACACGATCGCGCCGGACATCTCGCGCGGGAGAATTCCCGCCGACGCGAGGAGATTGGCGAACAGGATGCCGTATTCGTCGGAAGTGGTCTTGGCATCGGTGGCCAGGCGCCAATGAGCCTTCAAGTCCCTACCATCATAGATGCCCAGGACGACGTTCGTATTGCCGATATCGACAACGAGCAGCATGGCGCTATTGTACGGTCTCCGGATTCATTCCGCTAGGACCTCAGGTGAATGATATCGGCGACGCGGAGGTGCTGAACTTTTGGCGGACGTCCACCGGTCGGAAG
>DATGEA010000455.1:0-3333 GCA_035310605.1 Nitrospira sp.
GACAGCGGCGGCCTCAATGCTCTCGACGACTCGGCGTTGAGTGGCGAGAAAGCGGGACAACTTTTGTGTCTCCATGAGCGCAAGGTTTCTCATGGCGCGAAGAATGCCGCTGATGTCGCGCAAGGCATGCAGATGGTCTTCCACTTCCCGACGCCTGCTCATGCGGCGGAACCTTCCTTGACCCAGCTTGTCAGGGCTTCAATCCATTGCTCATCACGACTGTCCAGAGTGAGTGAACTGGCGCTCAGTCTCGTCGCGACCCGCTGCAGCAATTGCCCGATACCTCCCGGCGGCGCTCCGTCAAATAATCCCCGGTTGAACCCGATGAGCCATGCCATCTGAAACTCGATCGGCAGCGGGGATAGCCGGTCTTGTTTCAAGATCTCCCGCAGGACTCGGCCTCGTTGAATCTTGGCTTCCATCGATGCTTCCAGTCTGGCTCCGAAACGTGTGAACACCTCCAGTTCTAGAAACTGAAGATAATCCAGTTTCATGCGTCCTGCCTGTTCCTTGATCCGGTGATGCTGTCCCTTCCCGCCGATCCGTGAGACCGACTTGGTGACATCGATGGCGGGAATCACCCCGGAGGAATAGAGACGCGTGTCGAAGTAGATCTGCCCATCGGTGATGGAAATCAGGTTCGTGGGAATATAGGTGGCGATTTCCCCCTGAGTCGTCTCGACGATCGGCAAGGCGGTCATGCTGCCGCCTCCCAGCTTTGACGCCAGGCACGTGGACCGTTCCAGCAAGCGCGAATGGAGGAAGAAAATATCGCCCGGATAGGCTTCACGCCCGGGTGGGCGACGCAACAGCAAGGACAGCTCCCGGTACGTCTGGGCGTGGGTGGTGAGGTCGTCGTACACCACCAGTGTATCTTTGCCCTGCCACATCCATTCCTCAGCGACGGCGCAGCCGGCAAAGGGAGCCAGATATTTAAGGCCGGGAAGCGCGGTCGCCTCGGCAGCGACGATGGTGGTGTAGTCCATCGCGCCATAGGCCCGCAACGTCTCAATCGTGTTGACGACGCTCGACCGCTTCTGACCAATCAAGACATACACACAGCGCACGTCCTTTCCCCGCTGATTGATGACCGTGTCCAGGGCCAATGCCCGCTTCCCGACGCCGTTATCCCCGACGATCAGTTGCCGCTGTCCTTTGGCGATGGGGATGAGCGTGTCGACGACCTTGCTCCCCGTGTACAGGGGGCGATGAACAAAATCCCGGGCGACAATCGGCGGCGAAGAGGCAAACATTTCACGACGGCTAGGGCACTCCGGCGGGGGCTGTCCGTCGAGTGGATCGCCCAACGGGTTGATGACGCGCCCGACCAGCGCGTTTCCGACTGGAAGGCTCAGGCGTTGTCCGGACAGGTGGGCGACAGTGCCGGCAGTGAGCTGGACTGTCGTTGTCAGCAGGATCCCCCCGAGCCGCTCCTTTGACAGGTCAAAAACCAGTGCGCGGCTTCCGTCTTCCAGAGACAGAACTTCTTCGATGGCGGCGGAGGGGAGTCCCTCGATCCAGATGATACCATCCCCAACGGACCCCACGCGTCCTTGTTCCAGTATGCGCAACTCCAGGTGATAGCCTTCGAGCCAGGCTGCTTGAGTGGCGAGGAGCGAGTTACGAGGCATGGGTGGGACTCACAGGGCGCAGCGCCTCGGTAAAGAATTTCAATTCGTCCTGTAGGTTCGCGCCCAGCATCCAGGGACCGAGGCTGAGACGGATACCGGCCAACAAGTGCGCGTCTTCCTGCCACTCGAAGGAAACAGAGCGATCGAGCAGCGACTGAACCGCTTCCGTCACAGATTCCCGTTGCGGCTGACCGAGGACGTAGGCGCTGCTGACGATGACCGGTGCGTTGCCCTTTGCACAAGCTGTTCGGATAATCTGCCGCCGTTCCTCGGAAAGCCGGCGCAGATCTCCGACGACCAACTCCACCAGTCTGGCTTCCAACTCGGCACTCGCGAATCGTGATAGGAGTCTGGCGGCGAACCGGCCGCCCTGGGCGATGGCCGCGTCTTCCACTTGACGTGTCAGCTCGCTTAGCCGTCGTTCTTCCAACGCCTTGGCCTTTTCACGTTCCTGCTCGAGCGAGGACCGGAGAGCAGCGAGGAGACGAACTCTCTCTGCGTTCACCTCTTCCAGCATCTGACTCCGAGCCGTCTCCTTCTCCTCAATCCATCCTGCCTGCCGATGCTCGTACTGTTCTCGGAGGGCTTGTGCCTCCTGACGCATCGTCTCTGCCTCGGAGAGGGTTCTCTGGATGTCCGCTTTGCGCACGGCGATGGCGTTCAGCACCGGCTTATAGAGCAGGCGCTTGAGCAGCCAGACCAGAACCAGAAAGTTTACGATTTCGAGCGCGAACGTTGTCCAATCCAATTCCACTCATCGCCTCTTTTCGTTTAATGCATTCGGCGTCTGCCTAAACCCTTCATAGTTACTTCAGCATGTATTCCATCAGCGGATTTCTGAAGAGAATGATCAAGACGATTACCAAACAGTAGATGGCCAAAGATTCGATCATGGCCAAGCCGATGAACAAGGTGCGGGTAATGGACTTTTCCGCTTCCGGTTGTCTGGCCAAAGCTTCCAGGGCTTGGGTAATGGCGCGTCCCATGGCAATGGCCGGGCCGAGCGTGCCGAGCGCGATCGCTACTGCGGCGATTACCGTGGACGTTATGGTGAACCAAGTCATGTCTCGCATAGGTCATCCCTTCTCTGATTGTGATCTCAACTCTCGCGTCTGAATAGCGCCGGCGAGATAAATCAATGCCAGCATGCCGAAAATATAGGCTTGGATCAACGCTTCAACGATGTGCAGCATCAAAAGAGGAATCGGCGCCAGAAATCCGGCAACCAGCAGCACCAACAAAGCCGCCATTTCGAGGCTCATCATGTTCCCGAACAAACGGACAGCCAGGGTGAGCGTGCGTGTGATCTCACTGATCAAGTGAAAAGGGAGCAGAAGAGGAGAAGGCGCCAGGTAGTGACGGAGGTACTGTTTCACCCCTTCGATGCGAATGCCGAACCAGTGCACCGACAAAAAAACCAGGACGGCCAACGCCGCCGTCACCGACAGATCCCCCGACGGCGCATCAAGCCCCGGGATGAGCCCGATCAGATTGGCCAAGACGATGAAAATCCATAACGTGGCAATGAACGGGAAGACTCGTTCCGAATGACCGGGCAAAACGGAGCGGATGGCATCGTCGATGGCCTCAACGGCACCTTCGAGAACCACTTGCAGCGGGCTGGGCTGGTTACCAAGCCGTCGCGTCGCAACCCAGGAGAAAAGAGCTGACGCCAGCATGATTCCCCACGTCACCACGATCG
>DATGEA010000456.1:0-3302 GCA_035310605.1 Nitrospira sp.
CCACCGTTCCCCAGAGTGAATTATACGCACTGTGGGTATAGCGGACCTGCGTGAGGAGCCGGAGTTTCAGAAAGAACTTCTCTCCGACCCGGATGTTTAAGCCGTTATTGACGTCGACATTGAAGTTCGGTTTTGCGACCCGTTCTTTGGTTTCCAGGACTCTGAGCCCCTTGTCGTACTCTTCCTGGGTGATGATGCCTTTGAGATAGAGATACTTGAGGCCGGGGTCCTCCCCCGAAAAGTATTCCCACTTACCTTCTTTCTTGACCAGTTGCCCTTCCTCGACAGCCTGTGCCGGCCCGGGAATGGCGGCAAGAGCAGAAAGTAAAATGGTCAACAACAACACAACGAGTTTTCTCATCTCGCGTTCCCTCCGTGATATCGGAACCTCCGGTGATCCGGTCAGCGCCCGATGGAACAAATGGGTAGTGGAGCCTCCAGTGATCTGGAAGGCGATTGGGCGGATTAGTGACGACAACAGCGCAGGATTGTCATGACGGTCTCACCGGTGGGCCCGCAAACGATCGAAGGCGAAGCGGACTCTTTCCTTGCGTTCAATTTGGACGACTTTGGAATCGTGGATGAGAATCTCAATCGATCCATAGCGGATTCCATTGAGCGCGGTCCTGATGGCTTGCTCAACTTCTGTGACATTCTGCGTATTGATGGGCTCTGTGTGATTCATACCGCCGGGCTTTCTAGCTAGTCACTAAAGACTTAAACTACATAAATCCGATCATGATTAAGCAAGTAATCTATAAATTAACTTGATGTATATTGTCAACAAATATTCATACCTAATGTTACAGGCTTCATTCGCGTCTAATTCTTATCAATCAATCATGAATTTTGCCAGTCATTCAATTAATAAGATGCATGTAATACTTGACAATGTAATTTATACATTGCTATACGATCGCCATGGGGAGTTCCAAGGTCTCGAGCAACTCTTTCGGGCAATTCCACAATAGTCTTAAATCTCTTCGTCTACAGAGGGGATTCTCACAAGCTGAACTTGCCGCCAGGGTGGGCCTCAGTCGCCAGGCGATTTTTTCGATCGAGTCCAATCACTATCTGCCGACGACAGCCGTCGCGCTCCGACTCGCGTCCGTACTCGCCTGTCGGGTCGAAGATCTGTTCACCTTGGCCGAGTCGGAAGACATCATCGAAGGCACGCTCGTTGGCAGCTTGCCGCAACAAGTGATCGCGTCCACACCCGTTCGAGTGAAGGTTGCCACGGTAGGGGCTCATACAGTCGTACGACCAGTGGTCAATTTGGGTGAAGTCCTTTCCTACACGGTTCCGACCGACGGATACCTCATTGACGCCACTGGTCAGACAGCGGGATCGAAGATCCGTGTCAAACTCTCGCGCGATCGCCAGGCGATCGAACAGGAAATCTCGGTTGCAGGCTGCGACCCCGCAATTTTTCTCGCCGGAGAACATTTGCGGCGGAGGAGGGATCAGACCTCTGTCGTGGGATGGTCGATGGGCAGCATGGCCGCGCTTCGAGCATTACAACGGGGCGAAGTGCATGTTGCAGGGCTGCATCTGCTCGATCCCGTGACCGGCGAATCGAACCTACCGTTCTTGAGACGGACTCTCAAAGGATCGGGCTATGCGGTAGTAACGTTTGCAACCTGGGAAGAGGGGCTGCTGGTCCGACCGGGAAATCCCAAGTCCATTCGGACCGCGGCCGATCTTGCCGAATCCTCTATGACGATCGTGAACCGGGAAGAAGGAGCGGGGGCCCGCTTGTTGCTCGATCAGCGGCTTCGCGCCGCCGGGATCGACGCGACTCAGGTGCGGGGATACGACAAGGCCGTTTCCTCACATTTCGAAGTGGCGCGCGCGATCGCCGAGCATCAGGCGGATGTTGGCATCGGCATCCGGTCTGCCGCGCAGCTGTTCGGACTCGATTTTGTCCCGCTGCAAGCGGCCCGCTATGACCTGGTCGTTCCCAAGACCTACCTGAAGTCCCACCCGACGCTCACTAATCTGTTCGACGCCATCGTCAGCCGCCCATTTCGATTGGAGATCGAAGCACTAGGGGGATATGACACGCGCGAGACGGGAAAATATCAGTCATTGTGACAGGTTGGCTATGAATTATTTTGGACGACGCTTCTTGGTCCTGTTCCTGACCATCCCTCTGATCTTCGAGTTGACCGTTGATTCTCTTGCCTCCCGCCCCCTCGTGATTGTCACTTCACCAACGGTCAAAGAGGCAATCGAAGAATTGGGAAAGGCATTCGAGTCGGTTCATCCGGACGTTCGTGTCCATGTGGCGGTTGATACGGCGCTCGACCTGCGCCGCGTAATCTCCGGAATGGAGAATCGCGGGAAGTTCTTCATCGGATCAGGACCTATTCATCTGGTTGCGCCGGGAGGGGATGAAGTGATCACCCGACTGGAGCAAAGGTATTACGTTCTGCCGGAAGCCAAGGCCACATATGCGATCGAACGACTGGTGCTCGTGGCACCGGAATCCCTCAGCGATGCGCCCGAGTCGTTTGAAGCGTTGGCCCAGATGGAAGCGGTGCGGATTGCTATTGCGGATCTCAAGACGCGGCTCGGTGTGGAAACCGACCGGCTTCTGTCCGCGTTGAAGCTCAAGGGCACGGAAGGAAAGCGAATCGATTTAGCGAGTGATCAGGCAGGCATTCTTGATCACGTGCTAAGCGGCCAGGCGGATGTCGGCATCATGTTCGGCCAGGATGCCATGCGAGTTCAACAACGCGTGCGTATCGTCGCCACGGCCCCAACCGGCCTCTACAAACCTATTCCGCATTCCATTGCCATGGAACGGTATTGTCCTGATCGCATCCTCTGCCAGGAATTCTTACGATTTGTGACAAGCCCAGATGGGCAGTCGGTTTTGAAGCGGCTTGGCTATGGACCGGGAAAACCACCGGAGAATCCGGTGCAGGTCTCAATTCCTTAAGTGGATGTCGGGCCGGTTCCTATTCATCGCAGTCTTGTTTCATTCTACGGAGATAGACGTATGAATCGCCGATACCGCGTGTCCTTCTTTCTTGCAGGCATTGTTGCCTGCTTGGTTCTCATCGGTCTTTCCTCCTGCGCGCGCCTGCCCTATACCACGAAAGTCGTGCATGAAGAGGCGCGCGTGGTGGTCACACTGCAGCAGGAGCTTGAACCTGCGGTCTATTCGCATCCGGCTCAACTGGGGCGAACAGAGCTGATCGCTATCCTACAGGGGTTCTCCTTCAGGCCAAAACAACGTATTCCCCTCCGTTGGTTCGCAGAAGAAAATCCTCCCAATCCGGTCTTTCGCCAAGATG
>DATGEA010000457.1:0-8296 GCA_035310605.1 Nitrospira sp.
GGAGCTGCAAGCCGTCCAGTCGATAGAGGCGCCGCACCCGTTTCCGATTCACGAGCCAGCCTTCACGCCGCAGCAACACCCAGATCCGCAAGTATCCGAATCGCGGCCGGGCGTGGGCGAGATCGCGAATGCGGAGACGGAGGCCCGATTGATCCTTCGCCCGACTCCGTCGATACCAAGCTGCTCAACTGAATTGCGCTAACCGGCAGGCCCGCGCACACCGCACCTGGAACGTGGCCTGAAACCACTGGGCCAGTTCCCGGCGGCGAACCGGCCGTAGACTTTTTGTCGCAAGGCCTCCGACAGCATGTGCTTGTCGAGCGAGAGGTCGGCGACCAACCGTTTCAACCGGCCATTCTCTTCCTCAAGCTGCCGGAGTCGGCGCAGCTCGCTCACACCGAGGTGGACATACTGTTTCTTCCAGGCATAGAACGTCTGCTCGGCAATCCCGAACTGCCGGCACAGGTCACTGAGGGGGTGCTGCCTTCCGCTTGCCGGAGGGCATAGACGATCGGCTCTTCCGGAAATTTCGACCGCTTCATGGGTCCACTCCTTTGGTCGAGGACCGCCGAAGCCGGTATCTTACTCTAGTTTTGAGATGACGCCGTTTTCGGGGATGATCATGCGAGCGTGTTGATTGACGTACCCCGGTTTGACCATCCCCTCCACGTACCCCTTGCGGTCATCCGATGGTCGAGCGGCCAGGAATTTGGGATGGAGTTTATTCAGATGGAACCGGACGACCAGAAGCGGCTGCGTGAACTGATCCAAGCGATCAAAACAGCCTGGGTGTAGCGAGCAGACCCCGGCGACTCGATGACACTGCGGTGACGGGATGGGAACCGGACACAAATTGTCGAAGGGCGATCGAGGACGCGCCGTGGTTCGATCGAGAAGTTGGTCAGGGCTTCACGGCATGAAGCGATCGACGAAGCAGTGGACGGCTCATGGCGTGAATCATGTCCTGTGCAAGTTGATGTTCCTCAGTCTGTTGATTTGTCCCTTTGCCATCGTCTTGACGGTGGTGGTTGGCCTGATCAGCTGGACCCTGGGAGGAGTTGCGGCAGGAATCCGGGCGTCAGGGATCACGTGGGGAGCCACGATGGTTCTCGTGCCAATTGTCATACGGAGTTGCTGTGGACCTGACACGCGAGTGGGCTGTGAAGACTGTGCACTCACGTCCAGTCTTCCAAAGTTCCACTAGCGGATGTAGTCAGCAACCGATAGGACGACTCAACGCGGGTTCGAGGCAGCCTGCGGTACTAACCAGAGACCGAGGACCTCTTCAAGGTATTCCATCAGCCAGACCTCATCGTCTGGCCTCGTTTGGTTCACTTCCACACCAAAGACCTGGCCGCGCATCCAGACCACCGTGGCTTCCTCAATCCGGATCGGAGTCGCTTTGTCAGGTGGCCACACCTGCAGACGCAGCCGCATACCGAGTTGCACCGGCATCGGCCCGGCGATCCGCCATCCAAGCGCCGTGAGATCCTCAACCGTGCCTTCGGCCAAGAAGTCTTCGCCGACATAGAGAACCGGCCAATGGACTGGGTAGCGGGTGTGACGACGAACCGGAAGAGCACGTGTCATAGTGGTACCTCTTGCCTGAGAACGAGACAAAGAGAGCTTATCGAGAACCGACGCCGCTCGCCATTCCTCGAACAGGGTACCGCCGAAGGGGGGGAGACTCTAGGTAAGTTACCACCACACATTTCACCTCACTCAATGACGTCAAGTCACGATTTCCGCTCTGAAAGAGGGATTCCCGACATGGTCTTGATGGGGCATCACCGATGTCATTCATGTTGGGTCCTAAACGAGTGACTAACCGGTCGATCAGTTTCATCCCCGCTCTTCTCCATCTTGAAATGATTAATTCAGGGTCTCCGCCATGGGAGTGCCGATTGAGAGTCACTGATCACCAAAACTTACAGGCTCCCCTTCCACCATCCCCACGGCGGCATGGCATATGGATCGGTCCACAAAGATCGTTTGTGCTCTCGTGTTTCCGTCTCTGGCTACTCCGGTGCGTTATTACAAGGGACATATTCTGATACAGTTGGATACGCTCTCAATTATGTGTGGCATCGCGAGCGCGCGCAATCCACGGTTTCTCACCCAGTCTGCATATAAGTACGTAAGCCCCGCGTCCGGTCCCTTTCGCATTCTCTTGCTTGACACTGTATGTGCTGGCTCTCTACCCTCTTGGCGCACGCGTTATCCGACTCAGCGACCCCGGAGAACGAGGCGCATGCCCCCCGTCTTCTTGCCCCTCACGCGAATGAACCTCTGGCACTTCGTCTGGATTGCCATTCTCCTGTCAGTCCTCCTGAGCCTCTTCCTGAGCCGGCTCATCCGTGGACAGATCGAGTGGGACTATCCCGTGTCCGCCACAGTCATCGCCCTCGTGGTGGCATCGACCCTCGTCTATGTCATCAAGGTAAAATTCGACCGAGAGCACACCCTCATTGAGGCCCTCCGAGAAAGCCAAGAGCGATTCGGTTCAGCATTTAGAGATGCGGCGATCGGCATGGCCTTGGTCGGAACCGATGGACGATGGCTCCAGGTCAACCCTCCCCTCTGTCAGCTGGTTGGCTATACCGAGCAAGAACTGATGGCAACCACCTTCCAAGCCATTACGCATCCAGACGACCTCGATACCGATCTCGACTTCGCTCGCCAAATGTTGGCAGGAGAGATTCGCACCTATCAGATGGAAAAACGGTACTTCCACAAGCAGGGGCATATTGTCTGGGCTTTATTAAGCGTCTCCTTGGTCCGTGACCCATCCGGTCAGCCTCTCTATTTCATTGGTCAGATTCAGGACATGACGAAGCGCAAACAGATGGAGGACCAACTCACCACGAGCCAGCTCCTGTTTCTGGCCATCCTGGATAATAGTCCCAACATGATCTTCCTGAAGGACACGGAAGGGCGATACGTGCTCGTGAATCGTCAATTTGAACACAGCTTTCATCTCGACGGGGCAGCGATTCTGGGCAAGACGGACGAGGAAATTTTCCCCGCACCACAAGCCGCCGTCTTTCAGGCGAATGATCGCCGAGTACTCCAGGCAGCGATGCCGATGGAGTTTGAGGAACTGGCGCTCCATGCCGATGGTCCGCATACGAGTATCGTGTATAAGTTTCCATTACGTAACGCAGAGGGGCATATCTGCTGTATCGGGGGCATCACGGCAGACATCACCGCGCGCAAACGTGCCGAAGAGGCATTGAGAGACAGTGAACAGCGGCTCCGCCATGCTCTCGAAGACCGGGAGCGTTTATCCCAGGATCTGCATGATCATGTGATCCAATCGCTCTATGCCACCGGCATGGCATTGGAAACGTGCATCTATCTCATCAGCACAGATGCTCAGGGGGCCGTGCTCAAACTGCAGAAAGCGATTGCCGACCTCAATGCCGTCATGGCCCAGCTGCGCGAGTATCTTGAATGGGGGAGTACACACACCATTAAGGCCGAGGAGCTCCACAAGGCATTGGAAGAACTCGTCCGAACGATCCCACGCACGGACTCGTTTACCATTCAGCTGCACATCGACCCATCCACAATGAAGGCACTCACCGATCAGACCGCGACGCACGTCCTTCATATTGTCCGGGAGGCGTTGACCAATACGCTTCGGCACGCCAACGCCACATCCAGCACGCTGTCGCTCTCCAACACGCCAGAGGGGTTACATCTTGAGATACAAGATGATGGCATTGGCTTCGACCCCGAAGCCACCAACGGCTCTGGCTGGGGGTTGCGAAACATGGCCACCCGAGCCAACAAACTCGATGCCAAGCTTCAGCTCATCTCACAGCGAGGGGGCGGAACCCGTATCACTCTAGACATTCCAACGGTCGAGCATGGCTGAACCTGAACCACGTTGTACACGCTTGATGCTCGTCGATGACCATGAAGTGGTGCGTCTCGGACTGCGGGAAGTCTTTCACCGCAGTCACTCGATTGAAGTCATTGGCGAATGCGAGACCTCTGCGCAAGCGGTGTCTCAAGCGCTGACATTGAAACCCGATGTCGTCCTGATGGATCTCCGGTTACCCGATGGGAGCGGGGTCGAAGCCTGCCGCGACATTCGAACAGCTTGTCCGAACACGCGCGTCCTCTTCCTCACCTCCTTTGGTGATGAAGAAGCGGTGATGTCGACGATGCTTGCCGGCGCCAGCGGGTACCTCATGAAACAGATAGATGGCCCATCGCTCATTGATGCAGTCGAGCGAGTCGCGAACGGTCAATCAATTTTGGATCCGGCTGTGACCGGATCCTTCCTGTCCCGGGTGGGCGCTCTGGCAACTCCCCCCGGAAACAGCGGCATTCAAGCCTTATCCCCACAAGAACAACGAGTCTTGCCCTTAGTCGCCCAGGGAAAAACGAACAAGGAAATCGCCGTCGACATGGGACTGGCCGATGTGACAGTGAAAAATTACCTGCACCACATCTTTCGCAAGCTGAGCATTACCCGCCGAACCCAAGCCGCCGCCTGGTTTTTCAAAATGCAGATCGGCTCGTAGTATTACTAGTCGACTACCTCCAAAATACTTCCTGGAATTGGTCCACTCGGCCGTACTGATTTTTCTCGATCCCGCTATACTTAACCATACTTACAATAAGGTGCAGGCTCCGTACCCAAGGGCGCCTTCTTTGGTCCGCGCTCACTTCGGGGGATAGGGGACGCCGTTCGACGTAGGACTCTCCACAAGGAAGGTATCCCCCACATGGAGCAACGCAAGTATGCTCGGTATCCCGTCGGATATGCCGGAACGTTTTCAGGCGAGCGAGTCAGTGCGCCGGGTATCATCGTCGATTTGTCCACCGCTGGATGCCGAGCCCGCAGTGCGACCGAGTTCAACAAGGGTGAATATTTGGAGGTGTCCATCAACGTCCCTCGGTTTGAGCATCCCCTCCACGTACCCCTTGCGGTGATCCGATGGTCGAATGGCCAGGAGTTTGGAATGGAGTTTATTCAGATGGAACCGGACGATCAGCAGCGACTCCGTGAACTCCTCCAACAGACTGCGGCGGCGCGGACGCCAATACCACACCATGACTAATTCTCGCATGAACACTTCTGGAGGAACCAGGCGGGCTTGGGGAGGGGCTGGAGGAGATGCGTCAGTCGATCTCGAACAACGTTACGACTCATGAGTTGGAGCATTGGCTGTGGGAATTCTTGTTCCTCACCGTCTTACTGTTTCCATTTGCCATCGTGTTGGCGTTGCTGGTCGGCCTGGCGAGCTGGCTCACGGGAGGAGCCCTTCTACACATCTGGCCGACCGGGATCGTGTTTTTCGGGACGCTCGTTCTGGGGCCGCTCTTCGTTCGAGTGAGCTGTGGCCCTGACACCAGAGTGGGCTGTGCACGTTGTCCACTCCCGAAGCCAACCCGGCTGACTGATCGGCATCGAGGCGCCGCGCCAGAGCGCCGCCGGCATCCTCGCCGCGCCACACGGTTCTTCACAACATTTTCAGGTGACGACTTGTGCGGGTCTGGGATGGTCCTGGATATGTCCGCCGGAGGATGTCGACTCAAAAGTGAGTCACCGATCTCGATTGGGCAGATCCTGTACCTGTTCATTAGCGAGCCGGGTCACTTGGCTCCGCTGCCCGCATCGGCTGCGAGAGTCATGTGGTCGGCCCAGAACGAATTTGGTGTGATGTTCCTTCACCCGACGTCGGACAAGCAAGACCTGTAGCAGTGTCTCAATAGAGCGGTTCACCCCATCCCTCAATTTTGAAGCGAAGCACGCCATGCTGAAGATAGCCCCATGCTTGAACTCTCCCATCTTTATGAGCACTGGCGCTATGACGGCGAAGGCAAGCCCCTAAAGCTTCTATCGGTGAGAAATTCATCCAGCACTTGATGCAGTCGGTCTGCTTCGGTCTTGCCAAGAAATCCAAAAGCCACTCCAAATTCGAATCCGTTGACCCATCGTACAGCGACCCGATCCATAATGAACGGATGTGTCTGCGTGGGGTGAGAGATCCGCAAGCTCAGGGTCTCCCCAGGGGTCACAGGATAGTTGCCGAGAACGCGGCATCCTACACGTGATAGCTCTCGCACCACTCCTTGGCCTGCGAAGTCTTTGCCTATATATAGCATTGGTGTTTGGACAGGAAATCGTGAATGGGTTCTGAACACAAACCTGTCGCGTTGCGGTTTCATTGAGACACCCCCTTCTCGGTCAAGGATTCGGAATGGATCCCAGTGCTTCAATTAATGATGGCAGAGAAGACACCGGCCGGCATTACCCGTTTGTCCTAGCCTGGAAGAGGGGCATGAATGATTGCGCGGATATTGACCAGGTACCACTAGTGGCACCTAGTTCTGTAACTCATTGATATTGCTTGACACTTGGTACTTTGTATTTTCTCTGTAATTTGCTGATATTCATGATTTCCTGTATCTCCTGAAAAGGTCGGTGTCGACAGCTCGATTCTGTCCCTCGGCACCATTTCAACGACTTACGCGATCCCAAATTAGTTTTAGTTAGGCAGGTGGCACCTGCATAGGAAATTTGGCTCTCTACAGTGAGTGCTACGCTTCTCCGACCGTTCAGGAATCGGTCCAGCAAATGGCGCAATGGGAGCTCGTTCGGTCTCAATGACATAGAGGCTCTGCTCACCGTCGTGCGTGAGGCCAAGGAGTGGTGTCCCAGTAATGCATTGAAGCGCTGAGCTTCATGACTAGGAAGCCTCCGACAATCCCGGGAGATTCCCGTGATTCTCTTATGACTCCCCAGGGTAGCAGTAACTCTAGACTGCTTCAGCTCGGTCGAACTTCCTCATCAATTCGGTTTATCCTGCGAAAGTGAAAGGGTGCTGGGGGGTGAATAGGCGCGTAAAAAAAGGGACCATCATTTCTCAGTCACTTATGTAGCATCGAGATTCTTTGCCATGGCTGCGAGCGGCATTACGAAGGGCATCCCTCATTTGATGGGGTCACAAATTGAGCAGTGGTTTTGCTGAGACTTGCCACAAACTTATGCATCTTAACCCGCTGCGCCCCTCCGCACCATCTTTCCCACTTCAATGGCTTCCAGGATGTCTTGTTCGTCAGCTCCGCTTTTTTGAGCCTCGCTCGTATGATACTGCAAGCATGGTTGACAGTTTGCAGTGATCGATGCGCCCACAGCAATCAGCTCTTTGATGCGATTATCAAGTTTCATGGCTCCGTCCTGCTTCTTTAGGAACTTCCGTCACCTGGTGAACTCTTCCGGTGAAACGCCGTTTTTCAACCTTTCGTTCCAAAGCGACAACCATTCTATTTCTGTTCATCGCTCTAAATTGCGTTTCATCTCGTCATACTGCTCCCTTGTGACTTCCCCACTGCAATAGCGGCGATCAAGAATCTGGCGTGGGTTTTCGTGTTGATGGTCTCCCATCATTCCACACCAGGGTGCGCGAAAACCGCGCCGCCAGAAAAACCCCGTCATGGCAATCATCAGCAGGAAGAACAGAAATGGGAAAATCCACATCCACCCCATACCAGTACCAGGTCCACACCATGTCCAGGGATTCATGGGCGCCCCCTAATTCTAGAGTATGTACACCTGTCATCAGCTTTTCGACTGGTGCATATGAACCGTCAGAAATCCGATAGGCTAACCAACTTCGGGCTCTTTCCTGAAGAATCTGAGCAAGGACTGACCTTCCCCCGTTTATTACACCAAAGCTGAGGAAGGTAGCTCCTGTACCAGATGGGATCCGTTTTGATAGTTAGTAATGAACTCCTGGGGTGTCACATCCCCGATCGTGCTGTGCGTCCGCTCTTCGTTGTATTCACGCCGCCATGCTTCAATGACCAGCTGGGCTTCCTGCAGGGTTACAAACCAGTGCTCGTTGAGACATTCATCCCGAAACTTGCCGTTAAAGCTTTCGATAAACGCGTTCTGCACCGGCTTCCCCGGCTGAATGAAGTGCAGATGGACGCCGTGCTGGGCGGCCCAGGCATCTAAGGCCGTGCCGGCGAATTCCGGACCATTGTCCAGGATCAAGGTCTCCGGCAGCGGACGTGTCAGAAACAGCCGATCCAGAATTCGGCACACCCGCATCCCGCCAATCGACACATCCACTTCAATCATCGGCACCTCTTTGGAACAGGGATCGGTCATCGTCAAACACTTGAACCGCCGGCCGGTCACCAGCCGGTCATGCACAAAATCCATCGCATAACAGCGCCCGGGCCGACTGGGCCGCGGAAGGGCGACGCGGGGGACCGCGGCCAGCTTCTTTCGTCTGCGTCGCCGTAGTGACAGCCGTTCCTCGCGATAATA
>DATGEA010000458.1:0-2051 GCA_035310605.1 Nitrospira sp.
GGACCGGTGTGTCGGTGATGACCGAGAAGGAATCGTATGGCGTGCCGGAAAGCCCGTGAACACCCGTTCAGTCTAATGCATTCCACGAAGCGGCGGAAACGACGCTCGCCGCTATGCTGCTGCCCACGACGAGTACCAGCGAGGAAGGGAGCGATCATATGAGGCACTCAAAGAGCAACAGGGCACCGTGGTCCATTGTGTTGGCCGGAGGCGAAGGTACGCGCGTGGGGTACTTCGTGCAGCGGTGGCTAGGCCGCAAGAAACCAAAACAGTTTTGTGCCTTTGTTGGCACGCGATCAATGCTCCAGCATACCTTGGACCGTGCGGCGCGTCTCGCGCCCGTGGAGCAGTCCGTCCTGGTCATCGCACAGGCACATTGCCAGGAGGCCATGAGGCAACTGGAGGGACGCGGGGTTGGGACCGTCTTGTTCCAACCTGCCAACCGGGATACGGCGGCCGGCGTATTTCTGCCGTTAACCTATGTGCGGGCGCGAGACCCCTTGGCGACCGTCATCATCTATCCGTCCGACCATTTTGTGTACCCGGAAGACCGGTTTCTGGACAACGTACGGGATGCAGTCCTGGCCGCAAAGCGATTGCACAACCATATTACCTTACTCGGGGTAGCGCCAGATCGTCGTGAGCTGGATTACGGCTGGATTGTACCGGGGCAACGACTCGCCTATGGCGGGACAAAGTCGGTTCCGGCGGTCCTGAAAGTTCTGGAGAAACCGACAGCGCAGCAGGTCGATGACGCGTTCTCGAACCACGGGCTGTGGAATACCTTGGTGGTGACGGCCAAGGTGGACACTCTTTGGGAACTGGGTCAGCAGTGTTTCCCTGAGCTGACGGAGCGTTTTGAGCGCCTCGGTCGAGCGATCGGCACCCCGGAGGAGATCCGTGTCTTGAAAACGATCTATCAGAACATGCCGGCAAGGAATTTTACTTCCGAACTCCTTCAACGGGTGCCAGAACGTGTCGCGGTGATCGAGTTGACGAATGTGTTGTGGGGTGATCGGGGGAGACCGGAGCGCATCACCGAGTCGCTGCGACGGATCAGCCGGACACCAGTCTTTCCGTTGGAGACTCTCAACAGTCTTTTTGCACCGATTCGCAATAAGACTCGCCTCGCTGCGAGCGGCTGAGCAGATGTTGCTGCGATCGTGCGGACGTAAAACAACGAAGTGAAAAGGCAACGGACTCACAGAGGTTCAGTGTAATGAGAGGGCTCCTGCAGTAGGGCCCGGATTGCGCGAGAGTTTAGGCCAACCCTGGCTGTTGATGGTTCATGGTGAAGGAGGGCGCGATGCTTTTGATGAAGGCTCAAGCGATCGACCAAGAATGCATCAACACCATCAGGACCCTGTCGATGGATGCGGTCCAGCAGGCGAATTCCGGCCATCCCGGCACGGCGATGGCCATGGCGCCTGTAGTGTACTGCCTGTGGCAACACTTTCTGCGCTTCGATCCCGACGATCCGATCTGGCCCAATCGCGATCGCTTTGTTCTTTCGATCGGGCATGCCTCCATGCTGCTCTACTCCCTGCTCCATCTCTGCGGAGTGAAAGCCGTCAATCCTGAGTACGAAACGGTGGGAGAACCGTCGGTCACGCTGAGTGATATCAAAACGTTCCGGCAACTGGACAGCAGGTGTCCCGGTCATCCGGAATATCGCTGGACATCCGGGGTGGAAGCGACGACTGGCCCGTTGGGGCAAGGCGTCGCAACGAGCGTGGGTATGGCGATGGCCGGCCGATGGATGGGCGCCTATTTCAATCGGCCGGAGTTTCAGCTGATTGATTACGACGTCTTCGCCCTGTGCGGCGACGGTTGCATGATGGAGGGCATGACTGCAGAGGCGGCGTCCTTGGCCGGCCACCTCAAGCTCTCCAATCTCTGTTGGATCTACGACAATAACAACATCACCATCGAAGGACACACGAATCTGGCGTTCAGCGAAGATGTGGGAGCCCGTTTCCTTGCCTATGGGTGGAATGTGACGCGGGTCCGGGATGCGAACGATCTGGCGATGATCGAACAGGCTCTGACGG
>DATGEA010000459.1:0-14398 GCA_035310605.1 Nitrospira sp.
AAAGCGATGGAATGGCTCGGACTGGTGTGGGACATCAAGGACGTGCCGGTCTACGTGCGGGAACAGAAGAGCAAGCACGAAGCAATCGCGGTGTAATCGTCCTGACAGCGTCGTTCGCCGCTAGACCCAATCGGATTCTTCCCGTGATCTTGGCCGTTCGGATGCCCGATCGGCCAAGGCCTCACGAATCCTTCGACTCTCCTGATCGATCGCTCCCCGTTCTCCTTCCGGAACAATCCAGGCTTCATCAGGATTGAGTTCAAACCGATAGTGATGGTCGAGTGTCGAGAACCATTCCACGTAGGGATGCGGAATCAGGTTCGGGTGCGGATCGAACGAGATCAGGTTCACCGTTCCGATCTGCGGATTCTCCATATCGCCGATCACCTGCCCGGCCATGTCGTCATCCTCGAAGCGGCCGTTGCGAAACTGAATCACCTGACCGGCAATGTCGGTCTTGAAGTTGCCTCTCAGATAGAGATCCACAGGACCGACCGCCGCGAAGACGATTCGCCCGACGACAATCCCCTCGGTTCGGTTATCGAGAAACCCTTCCTGCACCCAACGCCCATTGCCGAATTTCTGCGCCATGAGACTCCTCTCAACCAGCATTTGCCGGCTGGACTGCTTCAGCGGGAATCTGCGGCGCGCTCGTACCGAACGCGCCGAGGATCACCGCAGCCAGGATGAGGCCGCTGCCGATCCAGCCTTGAAGATCCAGTGTCTCGCCGAGAAAATACCACGAAAGCCAGGCCGCATAAGCCGGTTCCGAGGCAAAGACCAAGGCGACTTGTTGTGCCGGTACGATCTGCTGCGCCCACATCTGCACGGCAAATGCCCCGGTCGCCAAGCCACCGGTGACGATCAATCCGATCAGCAGGACGGCAGTCGGAACGAACGCCGAAGACGGCGCCTGTTCCCACACCGTCGTCGGAATGAACAACAAGGTCATCGCCGCCATCTGCCATAGCAGGAGCGACGGCGCATCGAACCGGCGGGTAAAGCGTTCAAGGCAGACGATGTGCCCCGCGAAGGCCACGGCGCAGCCCAGCGTCATGAGATCCCCCACGTTCATCGAGGCGCTCGGTTTGACGAGCAACCAGAGTCCTGCCGTGGCGATCGCCGTCGCGAGCAACACCCGTCCGTCGAAGCGCCGCAGGATCAGCGGCACGAAAATCACATAGAGCGCCGTAAGGAATGCCGAATTCGAGGCGCTGCTGTACCGAAGACCGACGGTCTGCAGCACATAGCCGAGGAACAAGAAAATCGTGGCGATACCGCTGGCATACAACACCTCCCGTCCGCGATGCACCCGATGCCGGGCCACCACGAACCATGCGCCGACGATCAGCGCGCCCAGCAGGAACCGGAGAAGCAGAAAGGACAGCGGAGGGATCTGCTCCAGCGCCGCTTTGGTCGCAGGAAATGTGGCACCCCAGATCAGGGTTGTAAGTAGCAGCGCCAGTCGTGGCATGGGAATAAAAACACGCTGAACGTGGCCTGCTGCCCTGAATGCTGTCCGACTAATTCGGAGCCGGGCACTCAGGAATCAGCACGACGTGAATTTACGGCTTACAGAGCGTACACCGGCGTTGGTAGGTAGTTCCGGCCTGCTCCATCGCTGCGAGCGCCCGCTCCTTATCCGGATAGTCGAACCAACCGCCCGCCCAATAATCCGTAGAGGATTGGGTCGTTGGCACTTCCGAACATCGATCTCTGTGTAGCGTGACACGATCGATTGAGCGCGCAATGTGAATCCAGTAAATCATGTGGGATCAATCAGGGGTGAAGTGTACGAGGTGAGGTGGTTTGGGAGCAACGAGCGGTGAATCTCATACTCATTACACATGACCCCTTATCGAGTTAAGGAAGGAGTTGCCACTCATCCTTTTCGATGAAGACCTTGACCCCGGTCTCCAGCTTCTTGACATCGTCCTTTTCGAACAGCCGGAAATAGCGTTCGATCCGGTCCTCGTCGTCGATCCTCTCCTCCTGCATCATCCCGCTGGTACTCTTATACCGTCGAATTAACACCGGCATCGACATCCTCCTCATCCACTCAGGAAACCCCTAGTCTTCAAACCAGGCAGGTGTGCTACAATACGGCATCGTCCGACGAGCGGTCAAGAGTCCTGCGAGGCCCCGATCGGCCCGAACAAGGAAGGGGACAGAACCATATGCCGATTTACGAGTATCGGTGCGGACAATGCGAGAAGACCTTTGAGGCCACCCAGTCTGTCCATGCCAGGGTGGAAGATACCGTCTGTCCGTTCTGCAACGCGCAACAGGCGACAAAACTCCTCTCTTCCTTTGCCTCAACGATTAAGGGGGACCATAAACCGGGCTTCGCCGAGATGAAAGCCTACGGCATGTTGAATGAGCGCATGGACAAGTTCTCGAAACTCCCCCCACTCATGGGCAAGCGTGCTCTACCGGAGTCAGATCCGCCCCCCGGCGGCAACTCAGGCAACTAACCAAGGCATAGGCCGGGACGTGGGAACCCGATATCGACGCCATCATGAGAAGCATCCGGAAATGCCCTCTCATACAGTGAGAATACTAAGCCTCCTCGGACTTGCTTTCCTCCTGACCCTGACCGTCTCCTTTTATGCTCGGGCCGAAGTCTCAGGCAATCTCATTATCGCGGGTAATGGTCCGGAACAGACGACGATCGAGCCGCTCGCCCGCGCGTTTGAAAAGGCGAACCCGCGCGCCTACGTCGATGTGGTCTGGGACGATCACTCCAAACCGGTGGACATGCTCAAGGCCGGCGATGCGCATCTGGCCGTGACCGGGGCGGAGGAACCGGGACTCGCCGCAACCCAGATTGCATGGGACGGGATCGGGATTCTCGTGCATCTCTCGAACTTCACGAAAGAAGTGACGAAACAGCAGGTCGCCGATATTTTTTCCGGCAAAGTAACGGAGTGGGTTGAACTCGGCGGGCCGGAAACGAAGATACTCCTGATCGATCGACCGAAAAATCAAAACATCCGCGACGCCTTCGAGCGACAGCTCGGTATCAGCGGCAAAATCCCGGGCAGTGCAAAAGTCATCGGCAAGGACGACAAAGTCGTCAAAACCGTCGTAGGTACGCTGCCTCCGCTTTCCGCCATCGCATACATTTCCATGAGCCAGGCCTTATCTGTGGTATCGGGCGGCGTCGCCGTCCGATTGCTCCCGGTGGATAAGGTTGAACCGGAAGCCCCGACGGTGAAAGACGGGCGTTACCCGTTACGGCGTCCGATCCTCCTGTTGTCCAAGAAAGAGCCGAATCCATTGGTCGAAGCTTTTACCCAGTTTGCCCTGTCTCCCGCAGGCCAAAAGATTATCGCCGAAACCTATATTCCTTTCGACCGGAATTAGCGCGTTGTCTTTCATCAAGGAGGGTCTTATGCAGACGTGGCAATCATCAGTCTTCATGATGATGGGAATGGCCGCTGTGATGCTGTGTTCCACCGCATCGGTCAGCGCCGAAGAATCCAGCGGGCAGGGCGCCGTTGTGGAAGGCGCCGGATTCACGCTCTACGACATGGAATCCATCAAGGGCTACGACTCCGACAAAGTCGAACACGATCCCGTCTGCGACCGCAGCAAGCGCCCGCGGATCGCCAAGGTCGAACCGGACGACGTGAAGCCGGGTGACAAGGTCGTCATCAAGGGCGAGAACTTCGGCACGAAGGAGTGCTTCCATACGGTGACATTCAGCGCATCGCCCAAAGCCAAAGTGGATTATAAGTTCGTGAACGACACCACGATTGAAGCGACCGTGCCGGAGGCCAAGGCCGGCATGTCCTTCCTGATCATTGTGGCCGGCGGCGGCAGCGCTCAGTCAAAGCCGTTGTTGATTCAAACCAAGTAGCTCATCAGACCCGGGAAACCATCCGGTCTCCCGGGTCCTATCGCCCCCGTTCCGACGCAACCTCCCTCGACAGGACTCCTGATCCTATGCTAGTTTACGCGCTCCTTTGCGCCGGTCTGCACGGAGCGAGGCGTGGGCTCAAGAGGAAGCCGGAAGGATATGTTCAAGAAAATTCTCGTAGCCAATCGCGGCGAAATCGCGATGCGGATTATCCGCGCCTGTCGCGAGCTCAATATTGCCACGGCCGCCATCTATTCCGAAGCCGATTCGACCGGTATTTATGTCAAGAAGGCCGACGAGGCCTATGTCGTCGGGCCCGGCCCGGTGAAAGGATTCCTCGACGGGCAACAAATCGTCGATCTGGCCCTCCGGATCGGCGCCGATGCCATCCACCCCGGCTACGGATTTCTCTCTGAAAACGCTGAGTTCGCTGAGCTGTGCCAAGCCTCCGGCATTACCTTTATCGGCCCCTCGCCGCGCGCCATCACTCTGATGGGAAGCAAGGTCAAAGCCCGCGAACTCGCCAGGGAAGTGGGCGTCCCCATCGTTCCCGGTACGGAAGGCGGAGTCATCGACGTCACAGACGCTCTCGCCTTCGCCAGAGAAGCCGGTTATCCAGTCATGATCAAAGCCAGCGCCGGCGGCGGAGGCCGCGGACTCCGGGTCGTCCGGTCCGATGCGGAACTCCGCGAGAACATGGAAGTGGCCGCGCGGGAAGCGCAAGCCGCCTTCGGAGACGGGAGCGTCTTCATTGAAAAGTTTATCGAGCGTCCCCATCATATCGAGTTTCAGATCCTTGCCGACCGCCACGGAAATATCATTCATCTGGGCGAGCGCGACTGCTCCATTCAGCGCCGGCATCAGAAGCTGATCGAGATCGCGCCGTCGCTGATTCTCACGCCGAAACTCCGGGCGGAGATGGGCAAGGCAGCCATAACCATCGCGCGCGCCGTAAACTACGATAACGCGGGCACGGTGGAGTTCCTGCTCGACCAGGAAGGCCGGTTCTACTTCATCGAGATGAATCCGCGTCTCCAGGTCGAACATACGGTAACCGAGCAGATCACGGCGATCGACATCGTGCGCAATCAGATCTCCATTGCGGCCGGAAAGCCCCTCGATATCCAGCAGAAGGACGTCACGCTCCAGGGCCATGCCATCCAGTGCCGGATCAACGCCGAAGATCCCAAGAACAACTTCATGCCCTGTACCGGCACCGTCACGGCCTACCTGTCGCCGGGCGGCATCGGCGTCCGCATCGACGGCGCCGTCTATAAAGACTACAAGGTGCCTCCGTATTATGACGCCCTCTTGGCCAAGCTCACCGTACGAGGCAGGACCTGGGAGGAAACGGTCAGCCGCATGCGACGCTCCCTCGAAGAATATGTGTTGCGCGGCGTGAAAACGACGATCCCGTTCATGGAAGCCATCATGCAGGACCCGGACTTTCTTGCGGGGCATTTCGACACCTCCTACCTGGAGACACACCCGGAGCTCTTCGACTACCACGAGTTCGAACAGCCCGAAGATTTGGTGGTGGCGATTTCCGCCGCGATCGCGGCGTACGAAGGATTGTAACCAACCCCCTGCTACTCATCCTGTGAGGCGCTAGCGCGAAACGACGACATTATGGCCAGACCACGACCTTCAGCCAAAAAACACACCGCAAAGAGACGTCCGTCCGGACCGGCCGTCAAAACCTCAAAGGGGCGGAAGCCGCGGCAGCACGAACTGACCATCCAGCCTGCGGCCGGGAAGCCGATCCTGATCACCGACGTCGCCTTGCGTGACGGACACCAATCGCTCCTGGCGACCCGCATGCGGACCGAGGACATGCTGCCCATCGCGCAAAAACTCGATGCGGTCGGCTATTGGTCGCTGGAAGTCTGGGGCGGTGCCACCTTCGACACCTGTCTGCGCTTCTTGAAAGAAGATCCCTGGGAACGGTTGCGCGCCCTCCGCGCCGCAATGCCGAACACCAAACTGCAAATGCTTCTGCGCGGGCAAAACCTCGTCGGCTACCGGCACTATGCCGACGACGTGCTGGAACGATTCATCGAGCGCTCCGCGGCAAACGGCATCGATGTCTTTCGCGTATTCGACGCCCTGAACGACGTACGGAACGTGGACCGGGCATTGCGCGAGGTCAAAGCTTGCGGCAAGCATGCTGAGGCGGCGATCTGCTACACCGTAAGCCCCGTGCATAGCGTCGACCGGTATGTTGATATGGCCAAGCAGCTCGAGGATCTCGGGACGGATACGCTCTGCATCAAGGACATGGCGGGCCTCCTGGCCCCGCTCGACGCGTATCATCTGGTCCGCCGCCTCAAAACGGCGGTGAAGGTCCCGATCCACCTCCATTCGCATTACACATCCGGCATGGCTTCGATGTCGTCGCTCATGGCGATCCTCGGCGGCCTCGACATGCTCGACACGGCCATGTCGCCGCTGGCCGGCGGTACGTCGCATCCGGCCACCGAAACCCTGGTCGCCTCGCTGCGGAACACCCCCTACGATACGGGGCTCGATCTCGCCTCCTTTTTGCCGATCACCGAACACTTCAGGGACGTGCGCCGCAAGTACCGCCAGTTCGAAAGCGACTTCACCGGGGTGGATGCCGAAATCCTGACCTCGCAAATTCCGGGCGGCATGCTGTCGAATCTCGCCGCGCAGTTGACGGAGCAGAACGCCCTGGACCGGATGAAGGAAGTGCTCGACGAAGTGCCGCGCGTCAGAAAAGACATGGGCTATCCGCCGCTCGTCACCCCGACCAGTCAGATCGTCGGCACCCAAGCCACGCTAAACGTCCTGACCGGAGAACGCTACAAAGTCATCACGACGGAAACGAAGAACTACTTCCTCGGACTCTACGGCCGTGCGCCCGGCCAGGTCGATCGCGATATCATGGCACGGGCCATCGGCGACGATGAGCCGATTAAGGCCAGGCCGGCTGACCGGCTGGAGCCGGAACTGGACGCAATCAAGAAGGATGTGCCCGCATCCGCCGAGACCGTGGAAGATCAACTGTCGTTTGTCCTCTTCCCGGCCATTGCACGTGACTTTTTCGAGGCGCGCGAGAAAGGCGATCTGGTTCCGGAGCCGCTGGAGGCCTCATCCGCGAAAGGTCCGGCTGTCGGTGGCGAGCTCCATCTCGCACCGGCCGAATTCAACGTCACCGTCCATGGCGAGACCTATCATGTGAAGGTCTCCGGGTCCGGTCGCAAGACCGACGGGCGGAAGCCGTACTACATCCGCGTCAACGACAAGCTCGAAGAAGTCTCGCTCGAACCGATTCAGGAAGTGTTGGCTGGCGTGCCGGAGGCTCCTGACACGGGCAAGAGCGAAAAACCCAAACGGCCGAAGCCTTCAAAGCCCGGCGACGTGGCGCCGCCGATGCCGGGCCGCGTGGTGAAAGTGCTCGTCGGGAAGGACGACCGGGTCAAGGCCGGAGATCCGCTCCTGATCATCGAGGCCATGAAAATGGAAAGCCGCGTGCCGGCGCCTGTTGACGGAAAAGTCACGGCGATTCTCGTCGCTGAAGGGGATAATGTGAAGACGGATGAAACGGTCATCCAGCTGGAATAGCCTGAGTCGCCGCCCTCCCCCGGCTCAATCGTCGACAAGCCCGCGAATCTCGCTCCTCACCATCAGCCTTTTCGTGGCCATCATGACGGCTTGCTCGTCTCCCCCTCCGATACCTCCGCAGTTCGATGCGATCGAGCATTTCCCGATCAAGACTATCGTCGTCAAAAACCAGACGATGGCGTATCTGGACATCGGGACCGGCGAACCGGTCATCCTGATTCACGGCTTCGGAGGCTCGATGTGGCAATGGGAGCATCAGCAGGCGGCCCTTTCGACCCAGGTTCGCCTCATCACACCGGACCTGATCGGCTCGGGACTGTCCGACAAACCGGATCTCGAATACAACCCGGATCAGATGCTGGAATACTTCGTCGCCTTCATGGACGCCCTGCAGATCCGGCAGGCAACGCTGGTCGGCAACTCGATGGGAGCCGGACTCGCCATCGGGATGGCGCTCACTCACCCCGAGCGAGTGTCCAAACTCATCCTCATCAGCGGCCTGCCGGCAAACGTGAAGGAGAAGCTCACCAGCCCCTCGATCAGACGGGCTCTGGACACAAGCGCTCCGTCCTGGCTCATCTCCTTCGGCAATTGGCTCTTCGGCGGCCTGATGGTCGAGTCGGTGTTGAAGGAAATCGTGCACGATCCCACACTGCTGACGCCGGCGGTCATCGAGCGGTCCAACCGGAACCGCCAGCGTCCCGGACTAATCCCGCCTCTCCTCACCGTCCGCGAAACCCTCCCCCTGTGGGAGGCCGGGTTCGCGAAACGCATCGGGGGAATCATTCACCCGACGCTCATCCTCTGGGGCGAAGAGGACCGGGTATTTCCGGTTGCGACGGGGGAAGAATTGCACCGTACGATCAAGGGTTCGACACTGATTCGCATCCCCCGAGCCGGGCACATCCCGCAATGGGAACAACCTGCCCTTGCGAACAAAGCTATGGTAGAGTTCATACACGGGCGTTGAACATTTCCTGTGCAGGCTCCGCCGCTCATCGCCTGTTCAGGAAAACAACACCGATCTTTCCACTCAGAGGGAGGAGTCATATGACCGTGACGGTTCAGTACCGCTTGATAATGCTCGCATTGCTTGCTCCCCTCAGTCTCGGAGGATGCCTGGGAGCCGGCCATGAATCCGAATTCCTTTACAAGAATCTTCCGGTTGCAGGAGGCAGCGTCAAGGCTGGAGAAGGCCATACGGTCCTCTTCAAAGGCAGCCCCCTGGCGCTGGCCGGAACGGGCATCAAAGTCGGCGACCAGCTGCGAGGCGTGAAACTCGCCCAGAACGACCTCACTCAAGTGAACATCTTGGACACCAAAGGCAAGGGCAAAATTCGCATCATCAGCGTGGTCCCCTCGCTGGACACAAAAGTCTGCGAACAGCAGACCCATCACCTTAGCGAGAAAAACAAAGGCCTGGACAAGATGGTCGAGTTGATCACCGTCAGTATCGACACACCGTTCGCGCAAAAGCGCTTTGCTGAGACAGCCAAGATCGACAACGTGACATTCCTCTCCGATTACCGCAACGCCGATTTCGGAAAGACTTACGGCCTTCTCTTAAGAGACCCGCATATTCTCGCGCGCACCATCATGGTTGTCGATGCGCACGACACGGTCCGGTATCTCCAGATTACGCCCGAACTGGCCCAACTGCCGGATATGGACGAGGCCTTTCAGTTCGTCCGCAAGCTGATCACAGCCAGTTAGAGATCACACTCCGGTGCAGGTGAAGGATGAGGCTGACGGCTCGGTAGCCCGAACCTCAGTCTCCCTTCCGAGGAAGCCGTGGCGCATTTTGATTTACTCGTCATCGGTACCGGACCGGCCGGTCAGAAGGCCGCCGTTCAAGCCGCCAAGCTCGGGAAAAAAGTCGGCATCATCGAGCGGAAAGAAGTCGTCGGCGGCGTCTGCATCAATTCCGGCACGATCCCGAGCAAATCCCTGCGCGAAGCCGTCCTGTATCTCTCCGGCTTTCGCCAGCGCAGCCTCTACGGAGCCAGCTACCGCCTGAAGCAGACGATCACTATCGAAGACCTCGCGTATCGCGCCAACCACGTCATCAAGAACGAAATTCAGATTGTTCAGAATCAGATGGCCAGAAACCGGGTCGAGATGATCTCCGGCTCGGCCGGCTTTCTTGATCCGCATCGTCTCCGCATTCAACAGAGTGCCGGTTCGATCGAACATACCGCCGACTTTATCCTCATCGCCGTGGGCACCGAACCGGCCAGACCCTCTGACGTACCCTTCGACGGCGAGACGATCATCGATACTGACGGTCTCCTCACGCTCAAGCGCATTCCCGAATCCATTGTCATTGTCGGAGGCGGAGTCATCGGCACTGAATATGCCTCGATCCTCGCTACCATGGGCGTCCCCGTGATCCTGATCGACAAGCGACCGCGGCTGTTGGAATTTGTCGATACCGAAATCATCGCCGCGCTCCAGCAACAGATGCAAGAGATCGGCGTCACGCTGTATCACGAGGAAGAAGTCCTCGCCATCAGGAAGGAACCAGACGGGCAGGTCCATGTCTGCCTGCAACATGCCAAGCCGATCGCCGGCAACACGCTGATGTACGCAATCGGACGCGAAGGCGCGACGAGAGGACTCAACCTCGAAGCAGTCGGTCTCAAACCGGACGGACGCGGACGCATCCCGGTCAATCAGCACTTTCAAACGGCCGTGCCACACATTTATGCCGCCGGCGACGTGATCGGTTTCCCAGCCCTGGCTTCGACCTCGATGCAGCAGGGTCGCCATGCATCCTGTCACGCATTCGGATATCCCGATCGGACCGACACGGACCTGCTGCCCTACGGCATCTATTCGATTCCTGAGATTTCCATGGTGGGAAAGCACGAAGAGGACCTGACCCGGGCGGCAATTCCCTATGGAGTCGGGATCGCCCGCTATTGCGAGATTGCTAGGGGCCAACTGATCGGCGATGAAACCGGCATGCTAAAGCTCCTCTTCCACCGGCAGTCCCTGGAGGTCCTCGGCGTTCACGCCATCGGAGAAGGGGCCACCGAACTGATCCACGTCGGACAAGCCGTCATGGCTTACCATGGGAGAATCGACTACTTCATCGACACGGTCTTCAACTACCCAACGCTTGCGGAATGTTATAAAGTCGCCGCACTGGACGGTATCAACCGGCTGCCCAGACCCTGGCCTCCACACCGATAGGATCCGTGAGGCGCAGGTCGCGGATTTCTGGAGCTCGTACACTGCACCCCACGCTTCAGAAACCACTGACTGCACAGAGAGGGCTCCAATGTCGTTCTCAAATCATCTAAGACAACTGGCCACATCAAGCTGGAAGGCCCAACTCGTCCACCCCTTCGTCGTTGCGCTGGGAAATGGCACGCTGCCCGAACGGAAATTCAAGTACTACATTCTGCAGGACGCCCGCTTTCTGGGCGACCTGTCGCGCATATTCGCAGCCGGGGCCGTAAAAGCTCCGGACTCAGACAGCGCCCTCCGTTTCGCGCAGCTGGCTGAAGAAACGATCACGGTCGAACGCAGCCTGCACGAGAATTATGGGAAGCGATGGAAGATGTCAGCCAGGGAAATGTCCGCCGTCCCGATGGCGCCGACGAACTATGCTTACACCAGACACATGCTGGCGGTAGCGCAGAATGGTTCGGCAGCTGAAATCACCGTCGTCGCCCTCCCCTGTGCCTGGATCTACTGCGTGGTCGGCCGGTATCTCTTGAAGAAGGGGCCGCCCCCCAAGAACCATCCGTACCGGGACTGGCTCATGCTCTATGCCTCGCCGGAGTTCGCCGAAGTGCAACGGTGGATGCGGAGTACAGTCGATCGTTGGGCCAAGACGGCGGGCACGGAAGAGAAACGGCGGATGGAAGAGTCGTTCGTCATCAGTTCGCGGTACGAGTGGATGTTCTGGGAGATGGCGTGGAACGAGGAGGAGTGGCCGGTGTGAGTGGGTGGGCCAGTGCCGGGAGGCTCTCTCCGCTCGCAGCCATAGAACACCGCTGACCGCTTTACGCTTCGCTTCCGCTTGACGCCGAAAACTTGCCACACCACTTGCTCTGCAAAGGTGTGGCTTCGAACATTCGTCGTCACTGCCACCGACAGGCGCTGCAGCTCAGCCAGAGCGATAACCCAACGGCGCTCTGATCAGGCTCCCAGAGACTCCCGGCCCTGACCAATTGTGACGCGGCGCACACCGGACAAGAGAGAGACAGGACAAGAAAAGACGGGTCCTGCCGCTGACCAGCCAGCCCGTCCGTCCTCGCACCCTGCCCGGTGTAGGGATCCTCGCTGCGGACGGACTGGCGCCATTATCAACGCCACGACCCTAATTTCCGGATACTGTTTGCTCACCTAGACAGAATTCCATGGCAAAGTATATATATTCGGCTGACCATCCATCTCGGAGGAGCCAAACGCTTCATTCATGAGTACGACATTGCCCCAGGTGTTGACGATCGCCGGGTCGGATTCCGGAGGCGGCGCCGGCATTCAGGCGGACATCAAAGCGATGTCGGCCAACGGCGTCTATGCCATGTCGGTGATTACGGCGATCACGGCACAGAACACGGAGGAAGTCACCGACGTCTTCGAATTGCCGGCCGGGGTAATCGCCGCGCAAATCGACGCCGTATTCGACGATTTTGACGTGGCCGCGGTGAAAACCGGCATGCTGTCTTCGACGGCCATCGTCGAAGTCGTGGCCAGGATGTTGAAACCCCAGAATGTGACCAATCTGGTCGTCGATCCCGTCATGATCTCCAAAAGCGGCCATCCGCTGTTGAAACCGGATGCCATCGAGGCGATGAAGAAGCAGCTCTTTCCTTTGGCGTTGCTGGTCACGCCGAACGTACACGAGGCCCAACAGCTTTCCGGTATCGAGATCAAGACGCTGGCCGACGCGCGCCGCGCCGCGAAAGTGATTCACGGGTTCGGCTGCAAGCACGTCTTGATCAAGGGCGGTCATTTGCTTGCGGAACGGGCGACCGACTTGCTTTATGACGGACGGTTCTTCAACGTCTTCAAAGGTGAGTTCATCGACACGCCTCATACGCACGGGACCGGATGCACCTTTGCGTCGGCGATCGCCGCGCATCTGGCTCGAGGCAAATCCCTCAACGACGCGGTCCAAACCGCCAAGACCTATTTGACCGAAGCGATTCGCCATGGCCTGGCGATCGGCCACGGATCGGGGCCGACGAACCACTTCTACTTCTTAGGAGGCTGAAGAGGATCGATGCCGACGCTCTCTTGCCGCCCGCTGACTTTTCTCCTGACGGGGTTTGCCTGGCTGGTCCTCTCTTCATTGCTCGGTCTGGCGATTTTGGTCGGACTGGTCCAAGGCACACCGCTCCCGTCATGGCTGAGACTCGTTCACGTCCACGGAGCCCTGGTCGGCGGCGTTGCACAGATGATCATGGGCGCGATGCTGGCCTTCATCCCTCCGCTGCTCATGACCGGAAGGAAGCAATCGGATTCGCACCCGATCCTGTTCGCCATTTTGAACGGCGGCGCGCTGGCAATGGCGATGGGCTTCGGATTCCAGCAGTTCGCAATCGTCGGAGCGGGCGGACTCTTCGTCCTCGCAGCCTTCCTTTCGGTTGCGAGCGATGCATGGCGACAAACCAGGCAGAGTCTTAATTCGCCGCCCTTGAACCTCTTGTTTTACGGATTGGCCTTGCTCGCGCTGTTCGGCGGGCTCGCCGTCGGCATCGGCATGGCATTCCGGTTCATCGACATGTCCTGGTACAGCCATGCGCGACTCGTCCATCTCCATCTCAACCTGCTGGGTTTTGTGACGCTGACGATCGTCGGCACGACGCACAACCTGTTTCCCACGATCCTGCAGAACAGGCTCTATAGCCCGCGTCTCGCCCTGACGGTGTTCTATCTGCTGCCGATCAGCATCGCGATTCTGATCGGAGGATTTTCCACGTCTTCGTTGAAAGTCGAGATTTTAGCGGGAATCCTGCTGACGCTCGGCGCGGGACTCTATGCGTTCAACCTCTTTGCAACCTGGCGGACCTCCGGCCATGCTGGCAACGCCGCGTCGGATCATCTGCTCATCGCCACCTTCTTCCTGGTCCTCGCCATGGGGATGGGGGTGCTGGTCGGAGTGAACTCTCTGTGGGAGGTACCGGTCTTCCCGTTCGGTACCCTGCATCTGGTGGCCTATACCCATATGGCGCTGATCGGATTCGTGCTGCAGACGATCATGGGAGCTCTCTCGCACTTGGTCCCGATTACGCTCGCCGTGAGCCGCGTGGCCAGCCAGAAGAAACGAGGCCCGTATCTGACCGCGCTGACAACGATCATCGACCGCTGGCGGATCGTGCACGTCGGCGCGCTGAGCCTCGGAACGTTAGGCCTCGCGGTTGTGGCCGCCCTGACGTGGACTGCGCCCCTCGGTTCCGCCGCAGTCCAGGCAGCAACCTGGACGACCTTCGGCCTGCTGCTCCTTGCCCTTACAGTCTTCACAGTGAAACTTGCTTGGGCTCTAGGGACCCGCCCCCCCGAATAATCGCCACACGCTCCCCGCAAGAGGACAACCGGTTCATGGAAGAAGCGCTGACGTTTCAAGACGGGTGGGGACATCTGGTCTCGGCCGTCCTCAGCCTGCCGGACCAGCCGAGCCGGGCCGCGGTCGTGCTCTGCCACGGATTTCTCTCGAATAAGAACAGCACGACGAACAGGACATTGACGAGGCTGCTTAACGATCGCGGTTTTGCGACATTCCGGTTCGATTTTTTCGGCCAGGGTGAGAGCCATGGTCTCTTCGAAGATATTACGACCTCGCTCGCCGTCGGACAGGCAGAATCGGCAATCACGCAAGTATTATCAAGAGGTTATGAGACAGTCGGACTCGTGGGATCGAGCTTTTGGGGGCTTGTCGCGATCCTCACGACGGCCCGGCGGCCGGATGTGTCCTGCCTCGCCCTGAAGTGCCCC
>DATGEA010000460.1:0-22752 GCA_035310605.1 Nitrospira sp.
ATGGTCTGAGCAAGTTCAAGAAGACGGATCGCAACCCTACGCCATGCCTTCCGTCGCAGGCTACAGAGCCATCCCCGCGCATGCTCCGGGCGGCACCGTACGCATGTCGGTCTACACAGTATCCGGGCTCGCAACCACGACGCGCTCGTCGTCTCTTCCTCCCGTCCCCGTCCCCGTCGCCATCCGCTGAAACCGGCAGATGGCCGCCTGTTTCCGGTCTGGCTTGCCTCACCGAGTTTATGGTACCGTTTCGCCTCATGTAACTCGTGAGGTTGAGGGGAATGAGGCGCAGGACCATCGTCGGCGGAGGTGCATTCGCACTGACTCTTCTGGCCCTAGTGTGTATCCCCCGTCACCTTCCCTCATCCGTCCTGCCGGCGCCGCTCGTGCCCGCGAATTTTCACGCCCGACTCGAGCAGAACCAGCTGACCCTTCGCGGATCGCTTCCCAATGCGGCAACCCGTGACCGGATTCTCCAGCAGGCGCACACTCTCTACGATCGCTCGCAGATTCGAATCGTCGATGAACTGACCGTCGATCAACAGATCGCCCCGGCCCCCTGGATGACCCCGCTCCCGTCTCTGCTTCCGTTGCTGGGACAGATGAACGGACGGGGATCCGTCATCATCGACGGGCACTCGTTGGTTCTGACCGGTCGCGTTCCCTCCGAGCAGGCCAAAGGCACGATCCTGCGCACTGTCGCGCCCGTGACCTCGCTCGGACTTGAGTTGGAAGACCACATTCTGGCCGGCGCGCCGACTGCCGCGCACCTCTCATTGCAGGCTAAAATAAACGAAATCCTGTCCCGCAACCGGATTGAATTCGACTCGAATCAATCGACGCTGACCCCCCGCGGCCGTGCGGTCCTGGATCAACTCATTCCCCTCTTGCAGCGGGCCCCGCGCACCACCATTGAAATCGGAGGGCATACGGATGGATTCGGCGCGCCGGCCTACAATATGGAGCTGAGTCGGCGCCGCGCCGAGAGCGTTCGGGACTATCTCGTCAAACGCGGTTTACCGCATCGCTTCACCGCTGTCGGCTACGGCGCAAGCAAGCCGCGCTCGACGGAGGTGACGCAGAACGCTCTCCGCCGTAACCGGCGGATTGAACTACTCGTGCAGGAACAGGGTGACCTATGATCGTGCTGATCGGCCAGATGCTGGGTTGTCTCATCGTCGCGGCGGCAATCGGGGGGGCCGTGGGCTGGCTTCTTCGACATCTCTCGGCCGCTCCGATTGCGCAACGGCTGATCGATAGCGAGACGGAGTTGCGCGTCAAAGAAGAGGCCCTGGACACCGCGCTTTACGAATTGAAGACGGGCACATCAACCCTGCAGATGCTGGAGGACAAGATCTCTTCGTTGGAGAGCCTCGGACGATCCGCACAGCAGGAACTGGCTTCGCGACAGGACCGCGTCCATGCTCTCCACAAGGAACTGACCGACGCCTTGCAACGGTTGTCGGCTTCGGAATCCGAGCGCAAAGCTTCCCTCCATCGCATCGACGAGCAGGATGCCGCCATGGCCGCATACGCCAACGAGGCCCGGCAGGCGAATGCGGCACGCACCGCCGCGCAGCAGGAACTCCTGCTGAAGGATCAGGAAGTCCTCGAACTTCAGCAGCGGCTCGCCGACTCGGAAGCCCGGCTCGCCGAAACCGACCGACTCCGCGCTCTGGTCGAGGAAATGGAGCCGGCGCAAGGACGCGTCCATTGGCTGGAAGTGCAGCTCAGCGAGAAAGAGGCTCAGCACCGGGGCGCGGTGCATCAGCTGATGGAGCAGCTCGCTGCGCGGGATCGCCGCATCGCGGAACTGGCACAGCAGGAACGTCTCCTCGAGGACAGGGACCGGCGCATCACCGTGCTCGAACGACGGATCGAAGAGCTGAACTCCCTGCAAGCGGAGTTCGCGGGGCAGGCCAAGATGATGGGAGAAAAAGAGGAGGAGATCTCGCGCCTCCGGAAACGCCTCGTCGAGGTCCGCGCCGCACTTCGCGTTCGGGCAGACGGGGGGCACGTCGTCGCCCGTGCGACCGATCCGGCGAACCAACTCAGTCTCCAAATCGGCCACGCGAAGCCGTCGAACGGGCCGCAGAAGGACGACCTCAAGAAAATACACGGGATCGGTCCGGTGCTCGAACGTGCTTTGAACAGAATGGGCACCTACACCTACGTCCAGATCGCCAAGTGGACAGCGAGCGACATCGCCCGTATCGCTCAGAAGTTAGATACCAACCCCGATCGCATCAAGCGGGACAATTGGATCGCCGGTGCAAAAAAACAGCATCGTGAAAAATACGGCGAGAAAATCTAGTCTCTCAGTGCGGTGATCCGCCCTTCATTGACTTCGCCTTCTCCGCCCTCCTAGAATCCACCTCATGGCTTCCTCCTTCGTCCATCTCCATCTCCACACCCAATTCAGTCTCCTCGACGGCGCCAATCAGATCGAACCGCTGGTGCAACAGGTCAAGTCGTTCGCCCAGCCCGCCGTGGCGATGACTGACCATGGCAACATGTTCGGCGCAATCGAGTTCTACCGAAATGCGAAAGAAGCGGGGGTCAAACCCATCATCGGATGCGAAGCGTACATGGCGCTGGGCAGTCGCCTGGCCAAGAAAGACAGCGGGCTCGCACACAACGACTACTACCATCTGATCCTTCTGGCTCGAAACCTCACGGGCTACCAAAACCTGATCAAGCTCGTCAGCAAAGCCTACCTTGAAGGATTCTATTATAAGCCACGGATGGATAAGGAGATCCTCAAAGCACATCATGAGGGTCTGATTGCCCTTTCCGGCTGCCTCAGCGGCGAGATCCCTTACCTCATCGGGCAGAAAGACATGGATGGGGCGATGGCCGTGGCCGGAGAATTTCAGGAGATCTTCGGCAAAGACCAGTTCTACCTGGAGGTGCAGGCAAACGGACTTGACCATCAACGGATCGCCAATGCCGGGCTGATCGAGATTCACAAGAAACTGGGTATCCCGCTCGCCGGCACGAACGATTGCCACTATCTGAGGAAGGAAGACTCGCGCCCCCACGAACTCATGCTGTGCCTTCAGACCGGCAAAACCCTCAGCGACCCGAACCGGATGAAATTCGATACGGATCAGCTCTATGTGAAATCGACCGAGGAGATCACACCGGCCTTCGCCGAATTCCCCGGAGCCGTGAGCAATACCTGCCGCATCGCGGACTACTGCGACCTCGAATTGGCCCTCAACAAAACGCACCTGCCGCAATACAAAGTCCCCGAGGGGTACACGCGCGAGTCCTATGTCGAACATTTGGCGGTCGAGGGGCTGAAAGAGCGGCTGAAAGAGCGGCCCGGCACGATCCCGTCGGTCGCGTACGAGCAACGCCTGCGCGAAGAGCTGATGGTCATCTGCTCGATGGGATTCGCGGGATACTTCCTGATCGTCTGGGACATCATCCGGTTCGCGCGCTCACGCGGAATCCCCGTAGGACCGGGCCGGGGGTCCGCCGCCGGCAGTCTGGTGGCCTATGCGCTCCGTATCACGGATCTGGACCCGCTCGTCTACTCGCTGCTCTTCGAGCGGTTCTTGAATCCCGAGCGCGTCTCCCTCCCCGACATCGACATGGACTTCTGCATGGATCGCCGCGGAGAAGTCATCAACTATGTCGTGGACAAGTACGGCTCCGACCACGTCGCACAGATCATCACGTTCGGCACACTCGGCGCCAAAGCGGCGATTCGCGATGTGGGTCGTGTGCTGGAGATGCCCTACGCCGAGGCCGACAAAGTCGCCAAGCTGGTGCCGAGCCAGCTGAACATCACCCTCCAGCAGGCGCTCGATACCGAGCCTCGGCTCCGCGAACTGGTCGAAACGGATGCCAAGGTCAAGGAACTCATGACCATCGCCCAATCGCTGGAAGGGCTGGCTCGCCATGCCTCGACCCACGCAGCGGGCGTCGTCATCTCCGAAGGACCGTTGACGGATCACGTCCCCTTGTACAAAGGGGCCAACGACGAAATCATCACGCAATACTCGATGGGGGACGTCGAAAAGATCGGGCTCGTGAAATTCGACTTCCTCGGACTCAAGACGCTCACCATGATCCGGCGGGCCGAGACGCTGATCAACGAAGGCCGTCCGGGCAAGCGCCCGCTGGCCGTCGATCAGTTGCCGTTCGACGATCCCAAGACCTTCGCGCTGCTCTCCTCCGGAAAAACGACCGGGATCTTTCAGTTGGAAAGCTCGGGCATGCGTGACTTGCTCACGGGTTTCAAACCGGACCGTTTCGAGGACATCATCGCCATCATCGCCCTCTACCGGCCCGGTCCGATGGACCTCATTCCCGACTTCATCAAACGCAAGCAGGGCAAGGTGCCGATCACCTATGAGACGCCTGAGTTGGAACCGATCCTGAAGGACACCTACGGGGTCATCGTCTACCAGGAACAGGTGATGGCGATCGCCAACAAAATCGCCGGGTTTTCGCTGGGGCAAGCCGACATTCTCCGCCGCGCGATGGGCAAGAAGAAACCGGAGGAGATGGAGAAGCTGCGCGTCAAATTTCTCGATGGCGCGAAGCAGAACAAGATTGCGGACAAGAAAGCCGAGAAACTCTACGAGTTGATCCAGAAGTTCGCAGGCTACGGCTTCAACAAGTCACACGCCGCGGCCTATGCCGTGGTCTGCTACCAGACCGGCTATCTCAAAGCCCACTATCCGACCGAGTTCATGGCGGCGCTCATGACGAGCGACATGGGCAATCAGGACAAGATCGTCGGCTACTTCACGGAATGTCGCGATCTCGGCATCAAGGTCCTGGGGCCTGACGTGAACGAGAGCCAGAAAAACTTCGCCGTGGTCGACGGGGCCATCCGCTTCGGTCTGGCGGCCATCAAGAACGTCGGCGAGGGGGCCGTCGAATCCGTCCTGGCCATTCGCGCGGAGAGCGGGCCGTTCAAGTCGTTCTTCGACTTCTGTCGCCGCGTCGATCTTCACAAAGTGAACAAGCGGATGCTCGAAGGGTTGATCAAAGCCGGAGCCTTCGATTCGACGGGCGCCAAGCGTTCACAGCTCATGGCCGTCCTCGATCAGGCGGTGGAGGACGGCGCCGCAGCCCAACGGGAAAGGGAAATGGGTCAGACGAGCATTTTCGGAGACGACTTCACCGATTCCGGCCAGGAAACCGCCGGCATTGAACCGACGTTGCCCAACATTCCTGAATGGGACCAGGCGCAACGGCTCAAGTATGAACGGGAATTGACCGGATTCTATATTACCGCCCACCCGCTGGCCCGTTACGAAGCGACGATTCACGCCCTGGCGACGGCAACCAGCGTCGGCCTGACCGAACTCTCCGACGGCAAAGAGGTCAAGCTCTGCGGCATCATTGCGACCGTCAAGTCCATGCTGACGAAAAAGGGCGACCGGATGGCTTATGTCACCTTGGAAGATCTGCAAGGCACCGTCGAGGTCATCGTGTTTCCCGACCTGTTCAAGACTGCCGGCGAGCTCATTGCGCCGGAACGGCTCGTGCGGGTTACCGGAACCATCGACCGCGGAGACAAGGGCACAAAGATCCGCGGCAGCAAGATCGAGCCGCTCACCGACGTGCAGACGCAAACCATCAAACGCATCCAGATTCGGCTGACCGATCGGCCCGAAGTCTCGGAGCAACTGCCCAGACTCTTGGACGTGTTCAAACGACATCCCGGCGGCACGAGCATTTCGCTGACTTTCCGCACCGACGGAGCCCTGGAAGCGGACACGGCGCCTCTTCCCAATCTGACTGTGAGCGCCAGCGAGCACTTCGTCGCGGATGTTGAAGAAGTGCTAGGCAAAGGGGCCCTTTCTCTGGTATCTTAGCCCGATATAGATAAGCGGGGTGTGGTGATTTTCTTCCCTCCCCCCCTGGTCGTAAACCGGACTCTGGACATCGATGCGCGACTACCTCGAGTTCGAAAAGCCTCTTCGCGAGATCGAAGAAAAGATCGAAAAGCTCGCCGCCGCGGGCAGCGGCAAATCCGGCCCGCAGGAGGAAATCCGCAAGCTGCGGATGAAGCTGGCCCATCTGGAGCACGAACTCTATAGTCACTTGACCCCTTGGCAGCGCACTCAACTCGCGCGACACCCCCAACGGCCCAGCACCCTCGACTACATCGCAGAGATCTTCCGCGACTTCCTCGAATTCCACGGCGATCGTTCCTTCGGTGACGACCGCGCCATCGTTGGAGGATTCGCCCGGCTCAACGACCGGTCCGTGATGGTGATCGGTCACCAGAAGGGCAAGACCCTCAAGGAACGAATGCAGCGGAATTTCGGGATGCCGAATCCGGAAGGCTATCGGAAAGCGCTGCGTCTGATGAAGATGGCCGAGAAATTCGGCCGGCCGATCATCACCTTCATCGATACCCCCGGCGCCTACCCCGGCATCGGCGCAGAAGAGCGCGGACAAGCTGAAGCCATCGCCAGAAATCTCTTCGTGATGGCTCGCCTGACGGTTCCCATTATTTCCATCGTCATCGGCGAAGGAGGCAGTGGAGGGGCCTTGGCCCTCGGCGTCTCAGACCGCGTGCTCATGCTCGAACACGGTGTCTATTCGGTGATCTCTCCGGAGGGTTGCGCCGCCATCCTGTGGGACGATCCGGCGAAAGTGCCTGACGCCGCAGCGGCGCTGAAAATGACCGCGCAGGACTTGCTGGATCTGCACATTGTCGATGAGGTCATACCGGAACCGCTCGGCGGCGCACACCGCGAACCGAAAGCCGTCACGGGACGGGTCGCCAAGGCCCTCACGAACCAGCTCTTCCAGCTCACCGACCTGTCGATCGATGAACTCCTCGCCCAACGCGACCGGAAGTATCGCCGCATCGGAGCCGTCAGTGGTCTCGATCCAAGTACCAACTAACCTTTTCGATTCGATTCCTTCCTTGCGAATCTGCGTCCGACCGGCCTTGCATTACGGCTGTGCGAACGCCTGATCGTGTTCAGCCCCCGGCCTGGCCTTCCACTGCAACGAGTAATATTCGCCGCGATCCCTCCCCCATGGATCGAAGACATTCACCACATGATCCAACTCGGCGGATAACTCAGGCAAGGCCCGCAGCAGTACACGCTTCATCGGCGAGACCGGATCAAGATGACCGTTGGACGGTTGTTTTTCCATCTGGACGTCCGGACCGTTATTGTTCACCCAATCGACCCCGAACTGGGTATAGAATTCCTTGCGAAAACTCGATGTGAAGAAGCGGTCACTGAACAGCCGGCGTGACGCGTTCAGCACGAATACCAGGAATTGCGTCTCGGAAATCGCAAACCCGTGTGGCCGTCGGAATTCCGCCAACCATCCCACCACAGTATCGAGATCCTCGACGTTGTCCACCGGGCTGCCGTCCGGATGTCCGAGACAATCGTTGATCGGTGACTTATCATCGTTCACTTGGGCATCGGTGATAATCTTGGAGGCATCGCACGTGTGCTGGCCATAAACATCCCGTAGCAACTGCACGAGGCGCTCCTGCTCGCGGTGCGCCACTGGATCCATTGGCAGCCGCTGATCGACAAAGTCGTCGAAGCTCGTCAGTTGCTTAAGACCGTACTGACGGCGGAACTCGTTGTAGCGTGGAATACCACGCTCGCGGTCGCGAATCAGATCCAATGCGGCGACATCGATCTGTTTCTTTTCTGACTGCAACCTGCCCATCTTCAAGTTTTGCAAAAACCGTGGGTGATTCTGGAGCGTTAATAATCCGAGACGCTGACGCCCCATGCTGAGCGCCCAATTGGCCAATCCCTTCTCGTGCATGGCATCCGTGGCCTTTTTGCGAAACGTTTCCGCCACCGGCATCTTCGCCTTGATGACATTGGGATCGCCGTCCCACTCCCGGTATTCGATCATGTCCGGGACGAGCGGATGGAGGCGATAGACGGTGATAAATTCCTCGGGAAAGTTGAAGGGAGAGCCGAAATGCTTCACGCCGCCGTTGACATGATCGGAATTCGTCAGGCTCCAGACATCTTTCTTCTCGCCAAACAAGAGGGAGAACAAACCCGGCTCTTCATAGACCCGGTTACCTAGCCCGAAGATGCCCGGCCCCCCAGCCAGCGCCGCATAGAGACCGTTGGAGTTTTTCGGATTATCCGAATCATCCAATCGACGCACGACTTCTTTCAACGCCTCGGAAACGTCGGAATCCCCTTGCAACAGCCCGTGCCAGTTGGCATTCATACCCTTATAGAGCGGTTCCCCATAGAGCAGCTGCGTCGTCCATTCTGTCGTGTGAATCTTGGCGATCTCGGCGGACACCACGAGTCGGGTGATCTCGAACAATTCTTTCGGCTCCACTTCATTATACGGAACCGGCACGTCCGGCTTTGAAGGACGCCGCAATCCGCTGTCGGCTTCTCCAGGCTGTTTGCGAAACGCGTTGACGAACGCGTTGTGTTCGCGGGCAAATACGTTGTGGAAAAAACTCAACCCGATTGACCAGTTGTCCGGAAACGCCACCGCCTCTTGGCCGGCCCATTCATCCTGTTTCTCCACATCTTTCAAACTCAAGATCGGCAAATAGCCACCCGGATCACGGCCGGGACCATTCGATTCCAATAACAACTTCGCGTAGTCATTTGGATCGTGTTTGACGCGCTGTTCCGAGTCCGCATCGTATCCGTAGATCTGCGAGGCGTCCCACCAGGCCGTGACATTGTTTCGCATCGTCTTGGGTGCGCGTGTGAGGTACGTCTTGTCCCCATGCGCAAAGGTGGCCGGTTCCGCCTCTTCTGCGATATACGCCCGATCGATTCGATCCCCTGGCCGGCAGCCCAAGCGCCTAATGTCCTCCTCGCCCAATGGCCGCTCGACGTTGTCGATCTTGTGCATGCGGCAGCCAACCTCCATCCAGGTCGGCTCGTTGTGTCCATCGACAAGATGAGAGAACCAATCGTGCGTCATGAACTGAATCCAGAATGCCGCGAGCACGTTGAAAAATGGCGCCTTCTTATAGTCGCAGTCGGCTTGCCCGGTCCCGTCTCCATAACCATCCCGACAGGCATCAGACTGCCTCTGCGAACGCGTGAAAAGCTTCCGGCTGATCACCTGCGGATCGGGCTTCAAAAGCCCTAAACGATCTCCGTGGCGATTCTTGGTAAGGGCGGTTCGTCCGAGGTCAGGGAATGTTGTGTCGAATTGAACATTGCGAGCAAACAGTTGCCCGGTCGATCCCATCAGGGGATTGTAGATGTCGTTGCAGATGCCGTTCACCGTCCGAAAACGGATGGTCTCTCCCGTGCAGATCTGCTGTGCCGCCGCACCGCCGACATCCTGGTAGTGGGAATCCATGTCGGCTAACCGCATTTCCGGCCAGCTCTTCACTATCGGCCCCGGATCATCGCCGCGGCCTTTCAGGTAGGCTTCGTAGGTCTTATTGTTATCGAACAGGTTGAATTTGATGAGCTCAATGCGTTGCAGTTCCAATTCGACAAGCGCGCCATTGATCCCGTGGGCATTCGGCCCGATGATTCTGGCATCGGAGAGCAGATGCAGCGGCACGCGGGACGATTCATCACGCGTAGCCCAGAAATTCGGCCAATCCAGCCAGGGCCCCCTCATATTGTCGACCGCGTATTGCCCTCCCCTGCAACGTGCCCTGGTCTCCGACACTTTTCCCAGGAATCGCTCTGTCCTCACCTGTGCAACAGGCGGTACTTCCCCAAGGACGTAGGTGCTGACACAGGCCAATTCAGACCTGATGACGTTGCCCGTGCATGTCGCGAGCTGCAATAGCACGACCATCGCAGCCAACGTGCCAAACCGGTGGGCATGTCTCATACAACCTCCTCCCGGAATGTCAGAGACCTTTCCCTCGACAAGTCACTGCTACGCTACTTCCGTTGTTCCGGGTAATCAACTGAAGGGATAGAAAAATACGTGCATTTTCCGATCAGACCCGGGCCTGGTTCGATCGCTCAAGTTCATTGAGGAGCCTTGAGAAACATCGTGTTTGAGATCACGATCAAAGCCGCACGAAGAATCTGACTTACTGTCTGTGCCGGCCGGCCCGGAGCCACGCTACTGCGCCGGCTCCGGCGACGCGACCGGTCGCGAAACAGGCAGTCAGGAGATAGCCGCCGGTCGGGGCTTCCCAATCCAGCATCTCCCCCGCGCAAAAGACACCGGGAAGATCACGGATCATCAGCCGTTCATCGAGCGCCTCAAACCTCACGCCACCAGCCGTGCTGATGGCTTCTTCCAAGGGACGCGGCGCAACAAGCGTCAGGGGAAGCGCTTTGATCGCCGCGGCCAACCGTGCCGGATCGGACAAATCCTGTTTCGGGACGACTTCACGGAGAAGGGCGGCTTTCACTCCGGCGATTCCGGCGTGACGTTCAAGATGCGTCGCCATGGTGCGTTTCGCCCGTGGACGCGATAAGTCACGGGTCAGACGAGCCTGGTCGCGATCCGGCGTCAAATCAAGCCGCAATATCGCCGAGCCCGCAGCTTCAATCTGGTCCCGGAGGAACGAAGACACGGCATAGATCACGCCGCCCTCCAATCCGGTTTCCGTGATCACAAATTCTCCCTGCTGCCAGAGCGTGCCCCCGCCCGGCTTCGTCACGACCACTGCTACCGACTTGACCGGATGGCCGGCAAACTTGGTCCGGATATGCTCGCTCCAACGGACGTCGAACCCGCAATTCGCCGCTCGCAACGGCGCAATGGGAACCCCGCGCTCCCTCAGCACCGGCACCCAAGCGGCATCGGAGCCAAGCTTGGGCCAACTGGCGCCCCCCAATGCCAGAATCGTGGCATCGGCGCGGACGGACTTCGTCCCTTGCGGCGTTGCAATACGCAGCGCCCGCTGCTCGTCCCAGCCGCCCCACCGATGGCGCACATGGAACCGCACACCAGACTTCCGTAAGCGCCGTAGCCAGGCACGCAAGAGCGGAGCGGCTTTCAATTCATGGGGAAACACTCGGCCGGAGGTGCCGATGAACGTCGTGATCCCGAGCGCCTGGGACCAGGCACATAAGGCCTGAGGCGGAAATTCCTTGATCAGAGGTTCGAGTTGCTTGCGGCGCAGACCAAATCGTGAGAGAAACGGCTCCAGCGGTTCCGAATGCGTCAGGTTCAGCCCTCCTTTGCCGGCCAGAAGGAACTTTCGTCCGACCGACGCCATCGCATCATAGACGTCGACCTCGGCACCGGCGGCGCAAGCGTTCTCCGCCGCCATCAACCCCGCCGGCCCACCGCCGATAATCGCTATCTTCATGATGGACATTCGCCCCGGAAAGTTAGCGTTCCGAATTCCACATACTCATTGACGAGGCATCACGTCTTGCTATGATCCCCGTAGGGAAACGCGAACCGGCTGACCAACACGGCCGGACCAGATACGACGGCTTCCTGCGCCCCGATGGAACAACGGAGATTTCAGAGATTCTCGGACAGCTCGCTCGTGATGTTTGCGAGCGAGACCCTCAACGGCGAAGGTCGCCTTGAGAACCTTTCATTCGGCGGAGCCGCCATCCTCAGCGATATCGCCATCCCACGCGGGGAATACCTGAGCCTCACCGTAGCACTCCCCGCCCAGGCCGGCACCGTTGAAATTGAACTGGCGCCCGTTCGCTGGGTCAAGGAAGGCAGTTTCGGCGTGGAATTTATCCGTATCGCACCGGAGTCGCAACAGCGGCTCAAACAGTACCTCGCTGCGCTGGAAGAAGCCTTGGCCGACGCCGCCTAGCACATTCTCCTCGCAACTCTGATCCTCCTAGCGCTTCTTGTTTAAGAAACAATCGACAATGTGGTCGTTCACCATGCCGACTGCCTGCATGTAGGCATATATGATCGTGCTTCCGGCAAAGCGGAAGCCCCGTTTCCTGAGATCCTTGGACAGCGCCTCGCTTTCTGGGCTGGTCGGCGGAATCTCCGACATCCGCCGCCACCGATTGATACGCGGTTTCTTTCCGACAAACTGCCAGACATAGCGATCGAACGAACCGAATTCCTGCTGCACCGCAAGAAACACCCGTGCGTTACCCACGGCGGCCTCGATCTTCAAACGGTTCCGGATAATCCCGGGATCTTGCATTAATGCAGCCTGCTTCTTTCGATCAAACTGCGCCACCTTTGCCGGATCAAATCCGGCGAACGCCCGGCGATAGCCCTCGCGCCGGCGCAGGATGGTCTCCCACGTCAACCCTGCCTGCGCCCCTTCCAAGAGGAGCATCTCGAAATGCCGCCGATCGTCATGGACCGGCCTCCCCCATTCCCGGTCGTGATAGAGGATGAGGTGCGGCTTCGATCCGGCCCAACCGCAACGGACTTTCGCCGGTGGTTCCTGAGGCGGACGCGTTGGCTTTCGCAGAACGGCTCCTACTGTGTCATCGGTGCACGGATGAGCTGCCCGTTCGGATATCCCAACTGTCGGTTGAATGCCACGAGTTCCTGATAGGACGGTTCCTCGAGATCGAGACTGTGCGAGAGAATCCAGAGATCTTCACGGTCAGGAGTGCCGACCATGAACCAGCGATCATCAGGATCGATCCGCAAAATCCAGTATTTTCCCTGTTCGCAGGCAGTAAACCAGGCCACCAACCTGAACAACATAGTCGCTCGCAGTGAGGCACAGGGCCAGAGCAACCCCTCGCGCGCACTGATGGACCGTAAACCGGAACATCCGTCGAATCTTACCAGATCCCCCGCTGTCCCTGAGGATCGAGTCTGCGCAAGTTCGGCAGAAAGGAGAGGTCAGCCTCTCGAAATCCCGGGCTATCGAATTGCTATGACGGGAAGCTCAACGAGGCCGATCCGCAAGGTCGGCAGATCGCAGCAGTCGCTCCAGCAAATGCCAGCCCGCGGGCCATTCACCATGCCCGCTCTCAACATTAATATGTCCGGCTGATCCGATTGTAACGAACGTACCGCCCCACGCTGCGGCGCAGCGGTGAGCATGGGCAATTGAGCCGAACGGATCGTCCGTGCTGGCGACCACGAGACTGGGGAAAGGAAACCGCTTCAAGGGGACCGGCACAAATCCATGTGCCGTGGCGGGAAACTTGGGACCGTCGGGATCCGGCACCGCGACCATGAACGCCGCCCTCACTGGGGCCGAGGTTCGACTGGTCCAGTGCGCCACAGCCAAGCAACCTATGCTGTGCGCAATTACCACCGGCGCGGCAGCGAACCCGGTAATCGCCTCCTCCAGCGCAGCCACCCATTCATCGCAGACCGGATAATCCCAATCGTGCTGGAGCACCCGCCGCCAGAGCTGATGGCGCTGCTCCCACAACGTTTGCCAATGGAATGGCCCCGAATTTCCGATTCCCGGCACGACCAATGCGGGAAAATCCGGCCGGGCAGAGCTGGAATGTGGAATCATTTCACGCTTGCCCGCCAGTGGTCGATCCGCTCACTTGCTCAGGCTTCGCACGTACTCCAGTACATCATGGATCTTCGCGCTCGACAACTGAGGTTTCCACGCAGGCATGTTGGGCTTTCCCTCATGAATGGTCCTAAGCAGGTCCTCATCGGCTTTCTCCGACGTCGAGGGGGCCGTGAGGTTGGCCGGATCGGGGCCCAGTAATTTATAACCGTCTCCCTTTCCTGTAAGCCCATGACAACCGGCGCAATTTCGTTCGAACAGTATCTTCCCTCTGTGAAGGCTGTCCTGATCGGCCGCAGCCGTAGCTGGCGCAGAAAGGCCATGCCAGTAATACAACAACCCGATACCCAGTGAAAGGAGACGCCAGGCTCCACCACCATGCACTTTCATGACGCTACCTCCAAAATCGCTTGTACAATCCTTGTTCTCTTATGGACTGCACTCGTCACGAACGAGTCCCTTGCTTTGACGGACCTGTCCTCCCGATATCGATGGGCTCAGACTATCCAGGGTGGAGAGCAGTGTCAATGTGGAAAAACCGCGCTGACTGTACGGCTATAGGCCCCCCACCCTGGTCTGCCCATCACGATCATCATCGGCTACCGCTTCGCCGTGACAGCGAGAGACCACTTCGGTTTCATGCGGCCGAAATCCGTCCGCACGTGAGTCGTTAGCGCCTGTTTGGAGTCCAGGACATACGACCGGTCCTTGTCTCGCACGAACACCACCCAGTGCCAGAACGGGCGTCCGCCTTCACGATGCCATTTAATCGCCAGCAACGCGCAATCGGGAAGAGCATCCCATGATCGAAATGGTGTGACCATGGGTGCAACCTGCGCGCCGAACCGGACAAGCAATCGTCGCACCTGGGCCGTTTCCGACCAGAGGCGCTCATCCGTTGCGAAGATCCCCAAGGATGACGCCACGGCTCTCGCTTGGGCATAGGATATTCCCGCGACAGCCGCGGCAGCCGCGATCCCGCACCCGGTTCGTTCCTCTTGGACGACCGGCTTCAAGTAAGATCCACCTTCATTTTCCGCCCACCTGAAATACTAAACCCGTTCCGTTCATAAAAGGCGAGCGTCCGATCGAACTCCGGCAGCGGAGGTGTGGTAACTTCCAATCTCGTCCATTTCCTCGAGCGGGCATAGCGCTTGGCTTCGACCAACAGGCGCGCGCCAACTCCCTGTGATCGATAGACCGGCCGCACATACAATTCCGAAATGGTCCCGAACGTACCTTCCGCATAGAGGGCATAGCCCTGATACAACGCGACAAAACCAGCGGCGGCGTCTCCCTCGTGCGCCAGCAAGACCGTGTATGTCCGATCGGTGAGCCATGCCCTGGCACGAGCCTCGGTCTCCGCCGGATCAAACCTGAAGACTCTGGAGTTGATCGCGTCCATGATTTCATGCAGCAATTCCCCCACCATCTCCGCGACAATCCATGCTTCAGCCGGCTGTGCCTGCATGATCCGAGTAGCCATGATGCGAACCTACCCGCAGAACAACTGTTCGTCAAGGCATCCCCTCTTGTGACTCGGCGCCGCACCTTCTACAGCCGGACCGATTCACACATGGAGAGAACCGCATGCGTATTCTCGTCATCGGCGCAACCGGTACGATAGGATCGGCCATCGTCAATGCTCTCGCTGCCCGTCATGACGTTGTGGCCTCCGGTATCGGCAAATTTGCCGGCCTGGATCAACGGACCTACGAAGATTATTTCGTGGGACTCACGAACAAGCTGATGTGGCAAGTCAACCTGGTGCGGCTCGGACTCCCCTTCCTCAATGATGACGGGTCATTTACGCTGACCAGCGGAGTCCTCAGCCGGGAACCGATGAAGCGCAGCGCCTCGATCAGTATGATCAAAGCCGGCCTTGAAGGCTTTGTCCGGGCCGCCGATGGTGCAATCTCGCGCAGCCACAGTTCGATGTGGGCATTCGCCTTCGAGATACCGCGGGGTCAGAAAGGATCGACCAGCGCACGAAATCCAACGCTGTTCGATGCGGCCGCATAAATACGTTGGGTCAAGTTGCTCAGCATGAATCTCAAAGTCCGATTGTCTCGATTCGCTGGAGTTCGTCCGGCGTCAGGGTAAATCGGTCGACTTGCAAATCCTCCCTCATGTGCTGCGGATTCGTAGTACCGGTCAACGGCAGCATGCCGATCTGCATCGCAAACCGGAACACGATCTGAGCCGGTCCGACGCCATACCTGGCGGCCATGGCCCGCACGTCGGGCTCGACGAAGACCTCGCGATTGGCGGTCAGCAGTGAAAATCCCTGATAAATGAGGTTGTGTACCCGGCAGATCTCCCGGACAGCTTTGTCCCAGCCGAACGCCGCATAGCAGCGGTTCTGCACGACCATCGGTTTATGCCTGGCGCGCTCGCACAACAGTGTGAGTTGCTCCGCCGAGACATTGCTGACGCCGAGCAAGTGCGTTTTGCCGGCGTCGTAGAGCGCTTCCATCGCCGCCCAGACCTCCCAGTCTTCAGGCCCCAGGCCCCGCCGATGGTAGGGACCATGCAGTACATACGAATCGAGATGGTCCGTGTGGAGATGGGCCAGCGAGCTTTCGAAGGACTGGTTCACCTGGGTCGTGATGCTCGCATTGGCATTGTACGGGGTCCGGTGATCCTGGCCGTTTACCGGTGTGAACTTCGTCTGGAGAAAAAGCTTATCACGTGATACTCCCTGTTTGGCCAATTGCAGCAAGGCATCCCCGACGCGTGCTTCATCGTAATGGATCAGTTGATTCGCCGTGTCGATCGCTGTGAAGCCGGCTTCCACCGCTTGCAGCACCAGCTGCGTCGTGGCTTCTTTCTTCCACGCCGTGCCGTACATGAATGAAGGAAGGAACACGTGATTGTATGCGGTCAACGTCATAAGCCGGTCTCCATGAATGGGCTTACCATACACAGATTTCTCTCGTACTCTCAATATTCCCAATCGGTAGAAAACTTGATAGAGTGCCGCGTCGCCGGCACGGAGGCACCGTCACAAGGAGAATGGCATGGCTACGGAACTCGAGACGCTCAAGGGGAAGCTGAAAGCAACATGGATGGCCGGGGATTACGGCCACTTCGCCACGTATATGCTGCCGGGCGCGATGGATTTCTTTCCGACGCTCGGGATTAAGCCCGGAGAACGTGTCCTGGACGTGGGATGCGGAGCCGGTCAGCTGTCCCTCCCCGCCGCACGTGCCGGTGCCATCGTCACCGGAATCGATATCGCCCCCAATTTGATCGAACAGGCTCGTGTCCGAGCACAGGCCGAAGGTCTCAAAATCCGTTTCGACGAGGGGGACGCCGAAGCCCTTCCCTGTGAGGATGCGGCCTACGATCTCGTCTTCAGCTTCATCGCCGCCATGTTTGCGCCGAGACCCGAGCGTGTGGCTTCAGAGCTGACCAGGGTCTGCCGATTGGGCGGACGAATGATCATGGGCAACTGGACCCCACAGGGATTCGTCGGGCAGATGTTCAAGATCCACGCCCAATACGTTCCCCCGCCGCCGGGCATTGCATCTCCTGTACTATGGGGTGAAGAATCGACCTTACGGGAACGGTTGCGTAACGGAATCAGCACCCTGCGCATCACGCCGAGAAAGTTTCCGTTTCGCTATCCGTTCCCGCCTTCCGACGTCGTGGAGTTTTTCCGCAGGTACTATGGACCGTCCAACCGCGCATTCGCCGTTCTGAGCGTGGATCAACAGGAGGCACTCCGCAACGACCTCACCAGCCTCTGGACCGAATACAATCTGGCCACAGACGGGACCACTCATGTGACGGCGGAATATCTCGAAGTCGTGGCGTTGCGTGGATAGCTGGACCAGGCGCATTACCATGCAATCCGGCACCCTGTGCTCCAAGGAATGGAAGATTCGATCATGGGGGATGTAACCGACGAGCCGCAGGTGATCGAACTACGACTGGGCTACCGTTATGTGCGGGCACACCCCTGGACCGTGCAAGCGGTAAACGGGTTCCTCTCCGCCTATTTCATGGAGCATCCCGGCTTTCGCGTGCAACGACACGCCGACGAGTTGGAATCCGGCATGCACGTCTGGCTCTGCGAAATCCCCCCTGCCATGAACATGAAGAAACTGGTGCGGCGTCTTCAGGCCGATATTCCCCCTTTCCGTTGCACCGAGCCGGGCCCCGGTCCCGGAGCCCATCCGCAATTTATCCTCGACAACCCCGATACAACAGACAGCGCATAGCCTATGGCACAAAATGAACAAAGGAGACCGGCGGGGCATCGGTTGAGCGCAAGGCAGATTCTAATGCTGATGCTGGCACCGACATTCAGCTGGATAGAGTCCGACCCTGCAACGGCGCATCGGGAGTTGTTCACGCCCGAGGAAAAAGAACGAGTGAAGGCCGCCGAGCGGATCCATGTGGACGCGGTCGCCCTTACCGACATGGGCGCGGTCGATGCCGCCGCCATCAGCTCGGTCGCATCCGCCCGGCTCAGAGCCGTGGGCTATACCGTCGTCACCGATCCGGCACAGCCTCATGACGTCACGGTCAAAATCAAATGCGAAGAACACCAGGTCTGGGAGGGCCCGATTATATCCGGCGGCGACACCGATCAACTCTATGCCGCTTCCCGGCTCTGGAATGGGCCAGCATGCCTGATCACCTACCGGATCGACAACCACGCATCCGATTGGCGCATGAAGTACGCGGAGAGATCGCAAAAGATTCACAGACCACGGCAGAGACCACATCTACCGGCGTCAAGGTACTCGCAACAGTGACCGCGCGTCTCGGCAACGACCCTTTTCCGTTTCTGCTGGCCGGTGCCTGGGGCCAAACCGGCCGCTTGATGACGATGCTGGACCACCCGTCCACCACACAGGCTGAAAAACCGGTCATCATCGCGCTCCTCGGAAACATGTCTGCCGTCGAGGCCTTCCCCGCCCTCAGCCGCACACTGAACGACAAGGACCCGGCCCTCGTCCAAAGCGCCGCCGTCGCGTTGGGAGCCATCGGACAACAGGACAGCATCCCTCTGCTGCTGGAACAAATGAAGCGTGACAGCCCGGAACTGCGGCTGGCAGCGATCAAAGGGCCAGGCGGGCTCGCGCCGCTCCATCCGGGCAGCCAGATTGTCCCGACATTGCTGGCGCAACTCCCACGTGAATCCCTCCCGGTCCAGGCTGAAATCGTGCGAGCTCTTGGCAACACCACGGACCGCCGCATCGTGGAACCGCTGCGGAGGCTGAATCGGTCCGTGCAGGAGAAAACCAGATCGGACAGCAGTCCCGAGTTAAAGGAACTCAAACGCACGCTCGGAGAATCCCTGGATCAATTCGACGGCGTTCATACGGATGAGTAAGCCGGGGATTTTGATTACTCGACCGGACGAGCCGTACGCCTTCTGCATGACGCCGCATAGGATCATCCCGCCAGAATCTGCGCAATACCGTGATCGGGACAAGCCCGAGGAGTATACTAGAAACCAGCGAGGCCACTGATGCATCGAGTACTCGTCCTCGGCGCCGGCAAGATCGGGTCATTGGTCGCCTGTCTTCTCTCCCAGCGCGGCACTTACGAGATCCACCTCGGTGACGTAAGCCTGGAGGCTCCGAAACACCTGGTTGAGGATCTCGGGCTACAGCGTGTCACGCCCTGTATCCTCGACGTCCGGCATCCGGACGCCGTCAGCATCTATCTCTCGACCCATGCACTCGATGCCGTGGTCTCCAGTCTTCCGTACTTCTGCAATCCGACCGTCGCAGGGCTCGCGCTGACTCATGGCCTGCATTACTTCGACCTGACGGAAGACATCGACGTCGCGAACCAGGTCCGCGTCCTGAGTGCGGGAGCCACGCAGGCCTTCATGCCGCAATGCGGGCTAGCGCCCGGCTTCATCAGCATCGTCACGCACGACCTGATGAGTCACTTTGAAACCCTGGACACCGTGAAGATGCGGGTGGGTGCCCTGCCGGTCCATCCGAGTAACGCCCTCAAATACTCCCTGACCTGGTCGACCGACGGCCTCATCAACGAATACGGCAATCTCTGCTACGGGATCGAAGAAGGCGAAAAAGTTCCGCTCCAGCCGCTGGAGGGGTACGAAACAATCGAACTGGACGGGTTGCTCTATGAAGCATTCAACACCTCCGGAGGACTGGGCACGCTGGCCGACAGTTATGTCGGCCGCGTCCAGACGATGAATTACAAGACACTCCGGTACCCTGGCCACTGCGAAAAGATTCACCTGTTGATGAAGGACTTGAAGCTGAATGAGGATCGCGAGACGCTCAAGCGCGTTCTCGAACATGCCATCCCCCAAACGTTGCAGGACGTCGTCTTGATCTATGCCTCGGTAACCGGCACCAAGGACGGCGGATTTTTCGAAGAGAATTACGTCAAGAAGATCTATCCCCAATGCATCAACGGCAAGCTCTGGTCGGCGATTCAGGTCACCACCGCCTCCAGCGTCTGTTGCGTCATGGATCTTGTCCTGAACCACCCGTCGCAGTACCATGGATTCCTCACGCAAGAATCCATCTCCCTGAAAGATTTTCTCGCCAATGATTTTGGAGCCTGCTTCCGATGACCACCGTTCACGCCGCACTCCGGGACCTGGGAATTCAAGCCGTGAATCCGGGAGGCAGCACCGGGAACGGCTGGTCGTCCGGCCATGGAGACGGCCCGCTGCTCCAATCGTTCAATCCCGCTACCGGCGAGATCATTGCCGGCATTCACCCCTGTTCCGCCGATGACTACCGGCATATCGTGACACAATCCGCCGAGGCATTCAGCGCCTGGCGGATGGTCCCGGCCCCCAAACGCGGAGAACTCGTCCGCCTGATCGGCCTGGCGCTGAGAGAGAAGAAGGATCAGCTGGGCACTCTCGTATCGCTCGAAGTCGGGAAGATCAAAGCCGAGGGAGACGGCGAAGTCCAGGAAATGATCGACATGGCCGACTTTGCCGTCGGACAATCGCGCATGCTCTACGGCGCGACGATGCAGTCCGAGCGTCCGTCACACCGGATGAGCGAACAGTGGCACCCGTTGGGGCCGGTCGGCGTGATCACCGCGTTCAACTTTCCCGTCGCCGTCTGGGCCTGGAATGCGTTCCTGGCCGCCATCGCCGGTGATACGGTCATCTGGAAACCCTCGCCCAAGGCGCCGCTTTGCGCCATCGCCGTGCAACAGATCTGCAACCGCGTCATGGAACAACTGGGCTACCCCGGCATCTTTTCTCTCGTCACCACCGATCAGACCACAGTCGCCGAAACGATGGTCCAGGACCACCGGCTGCCGCTGATTTCATTTACCGGTTCGGTGGCGGTCGGTCGCCGCGTGGCCTCCGCCGTGGCTCAGCGCCTGGGGCGGACGCTCCTCGAACTTAGCGGCAACAACGCCGTCATCGTCGATGACACGGCCGATCTCGACCTGGCGGTACGGGCGATCCTGTTCGGCGCGGTGGGAACTGCGGGCCAGCGCTGCACGTCCACCAGACGCCTTCTGATTCATGAGTCGCGCGCCGACGAACTGGTCGGCAAGCTTGTGAAGGCTTACGGACAGATCCGCATCGGCAACCCGTTGGACCCCGCCGTGCTTCTGGGCCCCCTTATCGATCAGGCTGCCGTAGAGACCTATCGTGCGGCGATCGACGGCATCAAGATAGCGGGCGGCGAAATCCTCTACGGCGGCCAGGTCTTGAATCGCCCCGGCTATTTTGTCGAACCGGCGATCGTTCGCGCGCAGAATCACTGGCCGCTCGTCCAACAGGAAACCTTCGCCCCCATTCTGTACGTCATGACCTTCCGCAGTCTCGATGAAGCGATCGCCTTACAGAATGGCGTGCCCCAGGGTTTGTCGTCCTCCATGTTCACCAACAATCTTCGGCACGGCGAACAGTTTCTGTCTGCGGTTGGCAGCGACTGCGGGATCGCCAATCTCAACATCGGAACGTCGGGAGCGGAAATCGGCGGCGCCTTCGGCGGGGAGAAGGAAACGGGCGGCGGACGTGAAGCCGGCTCTGATGCGTGGAAAGCCTATATGCGGCGCCAGACCACCACCGTCAACTGGGGAACCGAACTGCCGCTGGCGCAAGGCATCTCATTCGGATCGTAAATGGCCCGGACGTGACAAGGAAGGGTGACCATCATGGATCGAACGCGTGAACTCGATGAACTCCTGGTCAAGATGGTGGCAAACTACGTTGTAGGTAACGGGGCAGCCAGGGTGCTGAAGGCCATGCTCGACGAGGCAGGGGTCGGTTTTCTACCCGTCGTGGATCACGTCACGTTGCGCACGATGGATATCGATCGACGGGCGACGCAATTTGTCGATCTCGGCTATGCCTACGATGAAACGATCGAATACGACGATTGGTATGCTAAGGTGTATCGTCAAACCGGCTACCCCGCATTGTTCGTCGACCAGGCCTATCCGGACGACCGGGGCAAAACCAGCATCATTCCCGGGTGGGTCAGGAAGTTCGGCGATCAGGTGTTTCACCATGTCGCCGTCCGCGTGGAGGACATCGAAAAGGCGATCGACCGGCTCAAGAAAAAAGGCGTGGTGTTTGCCGGAAAGATCGTGGGGGCACCGGGGGGCCAACTCCGGCAGATATTCTCAGCGCCGGAAATGGTCGACAGTCAACCGTTCTCGGTCTTAGAACTCGCCGAGCGCCATCGCGGCTACCTGGGATTCCTGCCGCCCCAAGCGGACAGCCTGATGAAATCCTCCGCTCCCCGCTGACGCCGAACCGCATGGCAAGCCCTGACGGCGGCCTGCCGGCTTCCCCGGACAGAGTACACGGGTACTTATGAAGTGGATTGTCTATATCCTGGAGTGTTCCGACGAGAGTCTGTATACAGGCATCACCACAGACCTGACTCGGCGCGTCCTGGAACATCAGGCCGGAACAGGGGCGAAATACACCAGAAACCGCGGACCCTTTACGGTGCGGTATACGGAAGTCACAAATACGAAAAACACGGCATTGCAGCGTGAAGCCGCCATCAAAACCCTGAATCGATCCGCGAAGCTTGCGCTCATCACCCCGCCCGGCGCGCAAAGCCGAACCGCACGGAACGGCGCACCCTCCGGTCTTCCACCTAGTACGGCGGCTGCAAGGCGCCTTGAGCCAGCAGCATCAGGACGCAAAGGACAAGAATCACGGCGGCCCCAAGAATCGCCTCCATGAAAGACGCGGCACGGAATTGTCTGAATTGCTCGCGGCGGCAGGACGGAAACCGGAGCACACAGAACGTCGTAATCGATGCCCCGAGTCCGATGACGGCCATGAGCACCTGTGCGAGACTCATCCGACCTCAGTCGTCGCCCGCTCTACCCCATATCGCGCAGGGTGTGCTCGGGATTCCGATCGCGCGCGATCGTCTTCATCAGCTGATCCCCGAACAATA
>DATGEA010000461.1:0-3058 GCA_035310605.1 Nitrospira sp.
CGTCCTGATTGACGCCGTAATCGGAGGACGCGCCATGGGAAGCCTGCTGGACCAGTACGCAGAGGTCACCCCGCTGGGAACAGTCGAGTTTCTCAAGCGTCTCGGCCGTTTGGTCGAAGGAAAGCACATGCTGCATGTGAATTCGACGCGGTTCGGCGGTGGCGTGGCCGAGATCCTCCATCGTTTGATCCCTCTGCTCGAGGAAATCGGAGTCCGCTCCCGCTGGGAGGTGATGACCGGCTCCGAGCCGTTCTACCGCACGACCAAGAGCTTTCATAACGCCTTGCAGGGGATGAAGCAGCGTCTCACTCCGGACATGTACGACGCCTATGTACAGTGCAATCGGGAGAACGCCGAGCGGATAAACCTCGAGGCGGACGTCGTCATGATTCACGACCCGCAGCCGGCAGCATTGATCGACGCGCGTCCGCGGGGTGCCAAGTGGATCTGGCGCTGTCATATCGACATGTCGACCCCGCAGCGGGCGGTGTGGCAGTTTCTTCGCCCGTATGTGGTCCGGTACGATGCGGCGGTCATCTCTCTGCCCAAGTTTTCCCAGCGACTGCCGATTCCCCAGTTTATGATCTATCCCTCCATCGATCCGCTGAGCGACAAGAATCGCGAACTGACGAACGTGGAGATCCAAGAGATCCTCGATCGCTTGGGCGTGCCCAGGGACAAGCCGATCCTGCTCCAGGTTTCGCGATTTGACCGGTTTAAAGATCCCGTGGGCGTCGTGCAAGCCTACCGCATGGTCAAGAAGAGTCATGATTGCCGGCTAGTGCTGGCCGGCGGGACCGCGACGGACGATCCGGAGGGAGCCCAAGTGCTCGCGGAGGTTCAAGAGGCGGCCGGGGCGGATCCCGACGTGCAGATCCTGCTCCTCCCGCCGACTGCGAACATCGAGATCAATGCACTTCAGCGGGCCGCGACCATCGTGTTCCAAAAATCAATAAGAGAAGGGTTCGGGCTCACGGTTGCGGAATCGCTCTGGAAGGGGAAGCCGGTGATCGGTGGAGCGACCGGCGGGATCATGATGCAGATCATTCCCGGTCAGACCGGCTACACGGTCTATTCACCGGAAGGCGCGGCCTTTTATGCCAGGCGGCTTCTCAACGAGCCTGACAGACTCGCCGTCATGGGCCAGCAGGCCAAAGAATATGCCAGGCACCGGTTCCTCATCACCAGACACTTGCAGGATTATCTGGGATTGATCATTCACCTCTCCAAAGGGTCTGTCTGATCGGTGCCCCGATCCCTTGTTCTCGACTTCCTCGTGAAAGGCGAAGCATCTCCCGTACGGAGTAAACGCTGACGGCTGAAAGCTGACGGCTGATCGCTTTGATCACGAGTGCCGAACGACGGCCATCGGATCGGGGAATCAGTCGCGGTTGTCGCAGGCTCGCGATATGTGGATGCTGTCAAAAGAAATGGGGAGTTGAATGCGGGATGAGGCGTGACGAGAGGCCCCCTTTCTGGACGAGCTTCGCAACTCCATCAGTAAGAGGTGTCTTCAAGACTAGCTAAGCCTGCACCATTCCCGTTATGAACTCTCGATGGCTGGTTCCATGCGAACGCCATTCACAAAACGGACGCTACCGTGGGTTCGCGAGCTTCACGAACTCGGTGAGCTCCTTATTGAAGCGTTCGGTATCTTCCCAAAACGGAGAGTGCCCGATGCCCGGGTAAAACGAACCCTTGGCGCACGGCACGGTCTTCAGCGTGTAGCGGCCTACGGCGATAAGGACAACCTTGTCCTCCTCTCCGTGCGTCACGAGGACTGGTACCTGAAGCCGTTTCAAGATTTCCTCATAAGGGGTGGCACGGCCTCCCATATAGCCCCGGACCTTTGCGGGAGTCATCATATTGAATCCGATCATGGTTTCAAACTCGTCTTGCGTGGGAGGACGGGCAAAACAGAGCCGTACGAAAGCCCTTGTACTCTCCAGGTTCGTGATGAGGCTCTCAGACGCCATCCCGGCCTGTACCTTCAATGCCGGCGAGCCTGCATTGAGCTCGCGATTCGTATTAGCGGAGACATACTCAACACCGGCAATGCCTGCATCACCATACTTCATGAGGTAATCACTGACGATGCGGCCACCGTAGGACCAGCCAACCAGCACGGGCCTGCGCAGGCTTGTGGCTTCCATGACCGCCATGACTTCATCCGCCCATCGATGTGATTCAGTATAGAACGCCGCATCGAGCGGCTTGTCCGATTGTCCATGTCCCCGGAGGTCGTAGGTGACCATATGAAAGGTGTTAGCGAGATCGCTCAACACCTGCTTCGTCCACGAGACATGACTCTGCGAGAAGCCATGGATGAAGAGAATATCCGGGCCGTCCCGATTGCCCCACTCCTGCACAGCGACGTTCACCCCGTCCGGCGTCTTTACAGGTACCGTCCTCATGACGTTGGACCATCCTACATTCGCGAGCAAGGAAAAAGGTAGAGGCTAGTAGATCATTCGTTAAAAGCAACGGCGGTTTGGACGCGGGATGAACGTTGGAGATAAGGTCCCGTTCCTGGACGAGCTTCGCAACTCCGGTCTTGCTCTTGTCTTTATCTAGGCGGGCGGCTATCGTGCGGGCCACTGACGAGGAGGTGGCCGATGTGCCGGAGCATGCTTATTCTGTTGAGTCTGACGCTTTGTTGGCCGATTGTTGGATTCGCATTCACTGCGGATAAACGTGACACATTGCGAGGACTCAGAGAGATTTCGGTGCTCGTTGAGTATCTTCCTGATGATGTTGAACGGGAAGGGTTGAGCCGAGAACACCTCAAGCACGACATCGAAGCGCGCCTTGGACTGGCAGGCTTGCGTGTCCTGACCATCCCCGAGATAGCGAACTCGCCCGGGGCTCCATATCTCTATGTCGCCGTATACCCGATCGCAGCTCCCTCAGTGAATTTCAACGCGTACGCTATCGGGCTCACGTTGAAACAACTTGTTCACCTCTCACGGGATCCCACGACAGAATTCTTTGCGACCACCTGGGAAGGCTCTGCACCACCTAGTTCGCTCAGTGCCCCTCGAGTTCCCGACATTCGCGC
>DATGEA010000462.1:0-11222 GCA_035310605.1 Nitrospira sp.
CTGCCTCGCAAATTATTTCAGATCAAGATCGCGGCGAATTACCATCCTCCCCCTATAAGGGAGGTCGAAAGATACTTAAGTTCATGGAGGCTGTCAACCCCTCTCCGGGCCTTCATTAGAAACGAGCGGCCCGAGTTCTCAGACAGGAAATTGATGAGCACTTGCTCGGCAGACGCTTGAGCCTTTCGCCCCATGGTCTCCGGGACCTCTTCTCCTCTAACGCGTACTCCCCCTTTTGTGCCATAATCTCGCCATGATTCTGAAGCGCTGGCTCGTCGGCGATCCGCTTAAAACGGCCCAGGCCTCTCACGAACGGCTTTCCAAGACCCTGGCTCTGGCGATTTTTTCCTCCAACGCGATCTCATCGGTCGCCTACGCCACAGAAGAAATCCTATTGGTCTTGGTCCTGGCCGGCACAGCCGCCGTCGCCTGGTCCATCCCCGTCAGTTTCGCCATCTTGTTCCTGACAGCGGTCTTGACCATCTCCTATCGCCAGATCATCTATGAATATCCGGGAGGCGGCGGGGCCTATGTCGTCTCCAAGGCCAATCTTGGCGAACTTCCGGCCCTGGTCGCCGCCGGGGCGCTGATGATCGACTACATCCTGACGGTCGCGGTCAGCGTGGCAGCCGGCATTGCGGCCATTACGTCAGCCGTGCCGAGTTTGTTCCCCCACCGTGAAGCCTTGGGGCTCCTTGCCATCATCTTTATCGTCATCATGAATCTGCGCGGCGTCCGCGAGTCGGGACGATTCTTCGCCTTTCCCACGTACTTCGCCATCGGAGCCCTTGGATTGATGGTGACAATCGGCACGATCCAATCCTTTTTCACTCCGGCGACTGCCCCAGCCGCTCCTTCCCCCAGCCTGCATGGGGAAATCGAAGGACTCACGCTCTTCTTGGTGCTTCGAGCTTTTGCGGCCGGCTGCTCGGCCGTGACCGGCATGGAAGTCATCTCCAACGGGGTCAAGGCCTTTCGCCACCCTGAATCGAAGAATGCTGCAACGACCATGATCTGGATGTCTGCCATCCTTGCGACGCTATTCATGGGCATCAGCTGGATGGCCTATCACTACGGCATCTTGCCCAAGGAAGACGAAACCGTTGTGTCACAGCTGGCCCGCCTGACCTTCGGTACCGGTGCCATCTATTACACCGTCCAGATAGGGACCATGTTGCTGCTGATTCTAGCAGCCAATAGCGCCTTCGCCGGATTTCCGCATCTCTCATCGATCTTAGCGCGCGACGGATACATGCCGCACCAGATGGCGACATTCGGCGACCGCCTGGTGTTCTCAAACGGCATCCTCATTCTCGGATTCTTGGCCTGCATGCTCTTCGCCTTCTTCCACGGAGATACCCACGCGCTGATTCCTCTCTATGCGATCGGCGTGTTCGTGTCGTTCACACTCTCGCAGGCCGGCATGGTGAAGCGGTGGCTGATCAAGAAAGGGGTTCACTGGCGAAAAAAGCTGGCGGTAAACGGGATCGGTGCCGTTACGACCGGTATCGCCACGGTGATCATCGCGACAACCAAATTCGTTCACGGCGCCTGGATCGTATTCCTTCTCGTCGCAATCCTGATTCTCATGTTCCGAGGCATTCGATCGCACTACAAAGCCGTGGCCGAACAGGTCTCGCTGTCCCGTGACGCCCGTCCCCCGCGCCCCAGACGTAATCTCGTCATCATCCCCATCGGCGGGGTCAATCGTTCCGTCATCCGCGCCGTCGACTATGCGCGCAGCCGAGCCGGCGAGATTCGTGCGATCTTAGTCGACGTGGATAAGGAAGAGACTGCTCTGGTGGAAATGCAGTGGGCCCAATGGGGCTGCGGAGTCCCCCTGATCGTCGTGCCCTCTCCCTACCGTTCCATTTTGGGGTCGATCCTCAACTATATCGAAGAGCAGCGGCAAAAAGATCCGGACTGCTGGATTACCGTGGTCATTCCAGAAATTCTCCCAGCCCGCTGGTGGCAGAATATCCTTCACAACCAACGGGCGCTCATGCTGAAAGCCGCGTTGCTCTTCAAGGACCGCGTCGTCCTGACGGATGTCCCTTTCCATCTGACGAGGTGAATCGTGAACCGCAAAGCGTCAACCGTGACACATCGATTATCTCCCCGGACCTGTACATTGCTCTTGCTTGCCTCTTATCTTGCAATGGCCTCTCCAGTCCATGCATTCAAAATCACTGAGCCGGCCACGGGGGCCAAGCTTGTGCCGGGAAAAACAGTCACGGCGCATGTGGACTTGGGCAATGACATCGGCATCGTCAAGGTCCGTTATTATTGGTACGGTGATCAGGATGACACGCTGGTTGAGCAGGAAGACGCCACCGCGACCGGATCAATCATCGCGCCAGTGGCGCTGATCGGGCTAGCTGATCAGGATCCGGCTTTTGGGGGGAAGCTCCTCGTGCCTAAGGACGGCATCGGGCCCATGCGGCTGCTGGCGGTGGCTGATATTTCCCGGGGACGCTTGGGGACCAGGTCCGTCTTCGATGAGATTATGGTACAGGTTGAACCGGACAGCGCGCTCACCGGCATCGATTTCGAGACGGACAAGCCCTTGCAACTTGGACGGACCGGGCAATCCTCCGCCTTCGGCCACGTCGATTCGATGGGCAAAGTGTTCGAATTGCCGGTGGTCGGCGACTTCGCCGATGGCGTGACCCGTCGAATCACTGCGCCAGCTACCGGCACGAGCTATCTATCCTCAAACCCGAAAGTCATTAAGGTACTCTCCAACGGCATGCTGCAGATTGTCGGCAACGGAAAAACGACGATCACGGTCACAAATCGCGGGAAGCAGGCCCAGTTGGACGTGGTTGTCAATGTCAATGAAGAACCGAATGAACCGCCGGTCGCCGACGCAGGAGCCGGCAAGATCGTGAAGGCCGGGACGAAAGTGAAGCTCAACGGCCTCAAGAGCCGCGACCCGGAAGGCGAAGCCTTGTACTATGCGTGGAGCCAGGTGCGCGGGAGCAAGGTCCCACTGCTGGACGTGAACGGCCCGGAAGCCACCTTCCAAGCACCGCAAGTTTCCGAGCAGCGCACGTATCGGTTCAAGCTGCGGGTGACGGATAAAAAAGGGGCGGATAGCCTCCCCTCCTTTGTCGACATTACCGTCGAACCCTAGATGCAAACAGAGGACACTAGGCCCCAATGAGCCGCACCGGTCCATAGGTCTGGCGGGCTTGCTGGAGTTCCTTGATGTGACGGCGAAGGGCTGGGCCGAACGAGGAGTTGAGAACCGCCTTGCGGTGACGGGCGATACGTGCTTCAGCCTTCGAGATCTCCTCTTCCAGTTGTCTCACCAGTCTGGCGCCTGAACCGGTGATCCATTTGAGGTGCCGACCCGCATAGTCGAGGTCTTGAATCGAATAGCGGACCGATTCGATCTCTTCGAGACATCGGAAGCGCGCGCGCATGAGGTCACGCGGTGTGAGTCCCGCTTCTTTCCACCGCTTCAGCCCCTTCTTCGTTTCAGCCCAGGAAGACAGTCGCTCAAAGAGTAACGCCCCCATGGTGAAGGTAAACGCCGCATGGAGAATGCCACGGATCGGCCGTAGACTCCGGCGCCAGGGCGAATAGAAGATCTGTTGATTGCGATCCCCGTGATACATGACATGTTTGCGCAGCAAGAGATTCAGATGGTGATGACTGTTTTCATGGATCAGATCGTCGATCAGATCGAGGTTGTCGCGGTCGAAACAATTAATGAAGGACAACCCGGGCCGATGACGATAGCTGAAGCTGACGACGCCTTTTGCTTTGAGAGGAATAATGCGCGACGTGAGCAGTTCCAACAGTGCATGACCTTCCGGCCAGGCCTGTTGGATCGTATCCCAGGCTCGCACGATGCGCGCCACCTGCTTGCGGTTCGTAGGGACGACGGCCTTGGGCTGCCGATCCTTACCGTATCGCAGCGTCGGCCCGACCGTCAGCGAACCGTACGGCGTCTGGGCCGCTTCAACTGCAGCTCGCCTGGCCCAGTGCCATTCCACATCGGCGCCTTGCAGCGAGCAGATCGGAAACGCGCGGCCTTTTCTGAGGGCCATCTCCTCCCTGTTTACTTCGAAGATAACGCGCTGCGTCGTTTGACCGGCGGCCTTCACAACGAATTCCGGCGCAACGAGTTCGTCACCTGCCGTTCCAACCGGTAGAGTACAAGCTCGTTCCGCCCGCTCGAAATGATGGTCGAGGCTCCCGGATACCTCCCACCGGCTCGGCCCCTGGCGACTCTTCCATTGCATGGCCCAACGGGGATCGAAAAACAGCGACTCCTGCGTGACCTCGCGCGAGAGCCTCATGCACAGCCAATGCAATCTGGTCGCCAACCCCCTGGCCTGCGCACCGCCTTGTGGAAACAGCTCGTCGAGATAGCTGTTCTCGAAAAATTTCTGTTCGCATTCTGCGAAGAGCTGTTCGGCGAAGGCGCGCTGATCCCGTTCTCTGGGTATTTGCTGGAGCAGGTCGAGGAAATAGACCAGATCGTTCAGCGCTTCGATCCACCCGACAACCTTCCAGTTTGCGTAGGATTCAGGAGCGAACAACGGAACCAGGAATCGAAAATAGGCGGCCGGCAACGCAAGCTGATCGGCGAGATCGGAGTACTCGCCGTCGATGTCCTGACACAGATCCGTGAGCAGCATCCTCATGGATTGCCGGAATTCCGCTTGCAGGCGGCGAAGCGCTTCCGTATCGAGCAAAGACATGTTGCGGGTCTACTCCCTGATGAGAGCGGGACTCTACCGGAGCGCGGGGACTGCTGCAAGGAGCGGTAAGCTAGGAGGTCTTCTTCGGCAGGTATCCGAGGCCGTCAAGCCCGAGGTCGCGCACGTGATCCATCAAGTGGTGGGCGAGCGAGGTCTGTACGGAATGCTCGATCGGCGGTTTGGACCCGATGACGACTGTAAAGGGCAGCTCGTCTTTCCATAACAAGCGTCCCTCATGATCAACGAGGTAGAGAAACAAGCGGCGGGACTCTTCCCTAGTCCATCCCCAGTCACTGGGGTGAGCCGGTGCGCCGGATACCCGACCAAAGAGCACCGCATCCACGACGAGTTCACGCGTAAGCTCCTTCGCGATCGTGGCGCGGTCGTCATCGGTCTCCGGGGCGGAGATCTCGCGTTCCAGCTTGGCCGTCGACTCGACGCGCAATGCGGTTTGCTGTTGGAGCACCTGCGCCAAGCGACTTCCCATCTCGGCATCCCCCTCGACGGGCAGCAACGCCACGCTCGTCAACAGGAGCGCATCCGCCTCATCCAAATCCTCTTTTGGCTGAGACACCCAACTCTGTTCGAACGGACGGAAGCTGACATCGCTCGTTCGCAGGGAATCCCCCCCCACAGCCACAACCCAGGCTGCGGCCAGACAGCCTTGCAGTACAACGCTGCAGGCGAGGATCGCGCAGAGGGCTCCTGCCCTCAAGACTCGCCGGTGAGCTGAGCGATCATGGTTCATGTCCCCTAGCCTCTTGCTTATCTTCAAAGGTTCGCTCTGTTCTTTTGAGCAAGACCGATACCCTGGATCAGAGAATCGCACGAATCTTTGAACCTGTCGAGTTTATTGAGGGTTTAGGCTGGGTCATCGGATGCCCGTTAAGGGTCGACCGGGTGGAGACAGGACAAAACGCGCACTCGGCACCAGAATGAACGTCGACAGGAATCACCTGGCCGCTGGCGATTTCAGGCAACGTGCGCCGCCGTTTTCAAGCGGAAACTTTGGCCGGACGGAAGCAGGCCGGTGGAGGGGCCTCCACCTTCAACAGGCGCGGCGCGCCTGCCTCCTGGATCATGCGATGGCGGAGAATCAGCGGATCCACCACGTTGCCGCAGGCGACGCAACGCCATCCACGCAGCCACATCGGATGATAGCTTTCTCTCATATCGATCAAATCATCGACCACCATGAGTCCGTCACACTTCGTACAACGCATGGGACCCTCCTGTGCCACATGAGCCGCGCGATGCCTTACGAGTCACTCTCGCTGGAAGCCTAGCAGGCTCCTATTACGTGTCTCTAGAGCAAGCTGAATGCCATCTGGGATTCTTGACCGCTTGCGTGTTTTGGCGCTGAATCGTAGAGTGCAATCACCCGCAGGACCAGGAATCACGAGCCAACATGTGACCGAAATGGCCCCATGGGACAGAAATGGTAAGACCTGGTGATTCCACGTAGAGATAATCCGATGGTCGCGTGTTAGCGCACGGGTGATATTCCCTTAATAGACCGGCTCCGGCATTGACGATGGCGCTCAACGCAAGCGATATCGAAAAGGTCCTCGCTGAAATCGCCCCGGCACTCGAAAGCGGCTGGATTCAGAAGCTCCACCAGCCATCGGACCGGACGCTGATCTTCGAAATCCGCGTCCCTGGAGAAACCCATCGGCTCCTCATTTCCTGCGAGCCGGAATCGACACGGCTCCATCTTAGCCGTCTTTCCTTGCTGAACCCGGCGACCCCTCCCCCCTTCTGTCAATTCCTGCGGGCCCATCTGCAGGGAGCCAGGATAGACGCGATCCGCCAACTCTTGAACGACCGGATTGTGGCCCTTCACCTCACCACTAAAGATGGCCCTCGCACAGTTGTCTGCGAACTCACCGGCAAGACCGCGAACGTACTCGTGCTCGACGAGAACCAATTTGTTTTGCGTGACCTGAATCACCAACGACAGCTCGTCGGTCACGTCTACCAGCCGCCGGCGAAGCGAATCGTTGGGGCCGAAGCAGGCAAGACTACTCGATTCGCCATCACATCCGGCACCGGCAGCTTCCCGCTCTCCGCTGCCATCGAAGCCCACTATCATGACAAGGAAGCCGGTATGGCGCAGGACCATGCGAAAGAAGTGCGGCGCAGAAGCCTGAAGAAGACCGTGAAAAAAGAACAGCGGCGAATCGAAGCGTGGCAGGATGATCTGGCGAAAGCAGCCACGTACCGGGACTATGCGCGCTACGGTGAATTACTCAAAGCCAATTTGAGTTCAATCAAGAAGGGGATGGACCGCATCACCCTTGTAGACTATTACGACGAGGCCATGCCTGAAGTGACGATCCCGTTGGACAGCACAAAATCCTCGCAAGGCAATATGGACGACTACTTCCGGAAACATCGGAAGTATTTGACCGCCGAGCGGGAGTTGAAGCCGCGCATTGCGCAGGCTGAACGTGATCTTGACAAGCTACGACAGGAACTCATGGCGATCGAACAAGGCACATGGGCCCCGCCGGCACCTTCACCCTCCGCAGCCGGAACTGCTCCCCGAACACATTCCCTTTCACGCCGGGAATCTATCAAGCAACGGCGCGGTCCGTTTAGACGATTCACCTCGGCAGACGGACTGCCGATTTTTGTGGGACGCAATGCACGGGAAAATGACGAACTCACGTTCGGCCTGGCCAAGAGCGACGATCTGTGGCTGCATGCACGAGGTGCGCCGGGCTCGCATGTCGTCGTGCGTTTGGAGAAAGGGATGGACCCGCCGCCGGAAACATTGAAAGATGCCGCGACCCTCGCGCTGCTGTATAGCGACCTGAGAAAAAGCGGCAAAGCGGAGGTCATTTACACGAGACGCAAGTGGGTGAAGAAAGCCAAAGGCCAAGCGCCCGGGGCTGTGACCGTCACACAGGAGAAATCTCTCATGGCCAGCGTCGACAAGGCGAGACTGGGGGCGCTCAAGTCGCGCAGCGAGGAGACTCTCTAGCGGATCAGGATTCCTCTCTTTCGACCTTCTAGCAAGCTGTGGATACTGCCCCTCCGGCACGTTGCGCTTGGCGCGAAGATGACAAGTCGAGTCCCTCGAAAGGTCGGGGTCCTATACCTTTAGGGGATTGCGGCCTGTCGCCACGCTCTGTAAGGTCAGGTCCACTAATCTTACAGGAGACACCGATGTCATCCAGACCAACACCCACCCTACGAAACATCGGACTCGCCGGTGCAACCATGCTGCTGACGTTAGCTGGTTGTCAAACCTACAACAGACTTCCCGTTACGGAAACCGACGGATCCTATGCCAGACTTCCCAACGCCTCGACCAAAGCAGCCGTGTGGGGAACTCGTCCGGAAGCCGTCCAAAGTCTCACAACCTGGCTCTCGAAACGGGGGCTCACCTTGGTCGACGACGTCAAAATGAATCAGATCGCGAGCGACATTCACTTGAACCAACTAGGCACTCCCGTCTCGAACGCCGATATTTTCAAATTAGGGAAAATGGCTGGAGCGAAGCAAGTCATTTTCATCGATGCAGATGTGACGACCTGGCGGCCGACCGAATTCGAAAGTTTTTTCGGCCACAATCAGTCCATTTATACGGCATCTGTCTTCATCCGTGCACTGGATGCGGAGAGCGGAGAAATCCATTGGAACGGGAAGGCGCTCTCAATGGACAAATTTACGAACTTGAAGGAGGGCATTCACCAATTAACCTGTCAGGCTCTTGCCACTGCCTGGGGATTGCGAGAGCCCGGATCGGCTACAGCCCCTACCATCTGCCCTCCCGGACAGAACGTGATGGTCTTCACTCCGCCTCCTCCCGCGCCAAACGGCACCGCCAGAGCCGCTGAAAGCGGAGGGAGCGGGCGCACCCCCTAGCCGGAGGCAGGGAACAAGACGTCACCGGCCTTCCGTTCAACATCTATGTCGGGTACACACCGGTCGTGGTGCTGCCTTCCGACCGGCTCATTCGACTCCTTCACAAATTTCCCCATTCGTTAGGGAATTTCAAGTATCTGGGCTATCCTGAACATTGGATACAGTGATCCGCGTAAGCAGGAGGATGCCATGTCGCCCTTCGATGCTTCATCACGATCCGGCGCAGGACAGACGATCTTAGCCGTGGACGATGATCCGGACGCCTTGAAACTCTGCCGCCTGTTCCTCGAGAAAGCCGGATTCTCGGTTCTCGCGGCAAGCGGCAGTTCGGAAGCCCTCAAGATTTGCAAAAATCACGAGGGTCCGATTCATCTCCTGGTCACCGACCTCGTCTTGCCTCCTCCTGAATTTTCCTTTGCCTCGGGAGAGAACGAATTCCCCCATGTGCACGGCCACGACCTTGCCGTCCGCGCGCTGCGGATGCGGAAAGATCTCCGGGTGATCCTCATGTCGGCCAATATTGAAAAAGAGCTTCAGGGCTATGGGATACGGGCAGAGTCGTTGCCCTTTATTCCCAAACCGCTCGAGGCGCAGGGGCTGCTCACCCTAGTGAATCAAACCCTGCAAGCCCCCCCGCCCACCCCCGAATCCCTCATAAAGGAAAGCAGGGGCGGTGCAAAGGGAACCGACGAGTGGTTTGATTGAGCGGCGCCGCCGTATTACTGATCCGTTTCGGGAGCGATCTGATCTGCCAGAAGAAACGAAGAGGGAGTGCCATTCTCGCAATGGCACTCCCTCTTCGCTGTTCACATTGTTCCGGCCTCTAGCTATGCTCGGTCATAAACCATCCTGCGATTGAGAGCCGTCGGTGCTCCCCCGCCGTCTCATCGACTCGACAGACCCGGTGGAACCGAGGCACCGTAAACATGACCAGGGAGCCTGGGCGAGGCTCAATGCAGTGAGTGACTTCGAGATCCGGCTTTTCGGACGTGTGGCCGCTTCGTTTCTTGTAGATGATGAGTTCCCCGCCCCAATCGGAGTGCCATTCTTCATGAAAATAGGTCGCCACCGCAATCCGGCGAAGCGGGGCATGCTTCCCTTTCATGGCATAACCCTGATCCGTATCGTCGTGGGTCAACAAACAATCTCCGGCGGCATAGGAGTAGTAGTTAAAACCCAGGTGTCGGCCAACGATGTGGGGGAACGATTCGATGTATTCCTGAACACAACGGAGTTGCAGTCGAGGGAAAAAGCGTTGGCTCTGAGGAGGCTCGATTTCGGCTCTGGCCCAGTTTCCTGAGTTGGGGAAATCATCCCGCACATTTGGCAGGTCCTGGAGGCTCATCCAGGAGGCCTTCGTCATGGCCTCGCGAAAATACCGCCGCTCTTCAGCCGACCAGAAGTTTTCGATAACGAGGACGGGAGATTGCAGGAAAGAAAAATTCTCCAGATCGCCCTGATAGCTCGTTCGAACCAGAACATCACGATGTTGTTTCATGCGGGCTGTCCTTACACCTCCTGGGGCAAGAGGCCGTTCAGGCCCCCTTCCCACATGACAAAGGGGGGCCATCATATGATGGCCCCCCTTCATGAGACACAAAGACCGTTACTGCTTACCAGCGGTCGCGCTTCCCGCCGCCACCGCTGCGTCCGCCGCCGCCACCGAATCCACCACGACCCCCGCCCCCGCCGCCGGACCGGGGTTCCTGAGGACGCGCTTCATTCACCGTCAACGTCCGGCCGCCCATTTCCGAGCCATTGAGCGCTGTGATCGCGGCCTGGGCCTCGGAATCCGAGGACATCTCAACAAACCCAAATCCGCGGGACTGTCCCGTGAATTTGTCCGTGATGATCCGCGCTGACGCCACCGCGCCATGTGCGCCGAACAGATCGCTCAATTGTTGCTCGGTCGCCGAATAGGGCAATCCACCGACGTAAATCTTCGAACCCATGTGGGGTTCCTCCTTTGAATGATGACATTGTCTTGAACTCGAGGAACGGGGGAAGGAGCGGGCCGAAGACGCGAAGGATGCGGCGACTTGGGTCTGACTTCCGACGAATTTCCCGGACAAGGCAACATCGATGTTGCGGGTCTGCTTCTGTGAACCGATTTCATCGCGAGACCCGTACGATGAAGTGCCCCAACCCTAACATAGGGTTTGGTGGATTACAACCTGACTCACTCGCCGACGCGCACGAGAGAACCCTGCACCTTGCAATAGGCGAAGGTCTTGTAAAATAAGGCAATCATCGCAATCAGAAGCATGCCGTTGAGCCCCCCGGCCCAACCCAGATGCACGACAGGCGAGCCCGTCCCGCTCAACACCCCGCGCATCCCTTCAAACACATGGGCCGCGGGATTCATCCAGGCCACGCCCTGTAGCCAGGCCGGCAAGACTTCCATCGGATAGAAGACGCAGGAGATGGGTTGAAATAGAAACACCATGCTCCAGGCCAGAATTTCCGCCTCCTGACCGAACCGCATGATCAGCGAGGTCGTCAGGACGCCGATAATCCACCCGGTAATCACGAGATTTAAGACGAAGGGCAGCAGCCACAGGCCCATGACCAGCACGTTGTAGTCGTAGAACAGCCAGGCGCAGATGCCCATCACGCACGACACGCAGGTGACGT
>DATGEA010000463.1:0-9426 GCA_035310605.1 Nitrospira sp.
GCACGGGGCGCTTTACTGGCTGGCCCGGATGTTGGAGGCCGGTGAAGACCCCAAATTCATTGCCAGACGCATGGTAATTTTTGCCTCGGAAGATGTGGGCAATGCCGATCCGATGGGGGTCGTCGTAGCCTCGGCGGTGGCGCAGGCGGTGCAATTTGTCGGTCTGCCGGAGGCGCAAATCAACCTGGCCCAGGGCACGACGTACCTGGCGTCAGCTCCCAAGGACAATGCATCGTATGTCGGATTGCTGGAGGCCCTGGAGGACGCGAAAACCAATGGAAATCTTGGGGTTCCGCTTCATTTGCGGAATGCGGTGACTTCACTGATGAAGGGGATCGGTTACGGCAAGGGCTACCGCTATGTCCATGACGATCCGCAGGCGAAAGGGAGCCAGGAGCATCTTCCTGAGGTGCTCAAGGATCGAAAATACTACCGGCCGAAGGAGAAATAGACGCCTTTCTTGCCGGTGGACAAAGATTTCTAATCGGTTATACTTAGCCCCATGAAGCGGCCTGAGCCCAAACCGAATCCCTCTCTGTCGGCGAGCAATGAACGGCGGAAGCTCGTGCGAGCCACACTGGTGGGATCGGCGCTCGTATCTCCCAAGAGCGGCGCCAAGGCGATTACCGCGGTGCTCGACAACGTGAACAAGGTCGGCGCCGGCCTGCATGCCAAAGAGAAGCTGGAGAATGGTGGAAAAGTCACGGTGTCTCTCGCGTTTCTCGACGCGGATCGCGCGGAGCAACAAGAGAAGCTTGACGGGACAGTGGCCTGGGTCAAGCCCTGGGAAAAAGGCTTCCTAATCGGCGTCGTCTGGGATGAAGTGGTGACGAAAGAGAAGAACCGCTGGCTCTATTATTACCTCGAAGAAACGATCAAGTCTTCCTCTTAGCAGGACATTGTAAGGGCCCGCCGGCTTCGTTCTCCCATTGCTCAGACATTCGATGAATCGGAAGCCCTTTGGCCTGAACGTGCTGCGGGAGTTAGGTCAAGGCGACGAGTTTCTGTTTGACCTCCGTGAGTTCCGCTGACAACGATTCCCACCTGGCCGTGAGCCGTTCGAGGTCTTTCTTCCAGATTTCCTGTTCCAGATGGAGTCCGTTCCACTTTGCGAAGTTTTTGTAGAGGGCGGGGTCTGACAGGATCTGATCCCGCTCCTTGATTTTGGCCTCGTGCTCCGCGATGTCGCTTTCCGCCCGCGCCACTTGCTTTTCCAATCGCGCCTGCGTCTTATTCAGGTCTCGGCGGTCTCCGGCTGAGGATTTGGGCTGGGTCTGTGAGGCCATCGCTTTCGTCGGTCCGGAGGCCTTGCCCTGCGGCTTTCCGTTCAACTCGTCGCTGGACTCCTTGATCGATTCGAACTCCTGCGCCTTCTTCCACAAGTAGTATTCGTAGTCGCCGGAGAAGTTCCTCGCCTTGCCATCCTCGATTTCCACGACGCGGGTCGAGATGCGGGTCAGGAACGTCGGATCATGAGAGATGAAAATGATGGTGCCGGGGAATTCCGTCAGCGCGTCGGTCAGCACATCGACCGACGCCGGGTCCAGGTGGTTCGTCGGCTCATCAAGCAACAAGGTATTCGCCGGTTCCACGAGCATGCGGGCAAGGGCGACCCGGTTGCGTTCGCCTCCGCTCAGCGCCTTGATCGGTTTCTTCTGGTCGGGCCCGGAGAAGAGAAAGGCGCCGGCCAGTCCCCGCAGAAAGTTGGTCTCCGCCGTGCTGGACACCTCTGCCAGGGATTCGAGAATCGTGTGTTCAGGGTTCAGCGTTTCCGCCTGGTGCTGGGCGAAGTAGTGAAGGGTCACCCCGTGGCCGACCGTGCGAGTGCCCGTGTCAGGAGGGAGCACACCGGCCAGCATCTTCAAGAGCGTACTCTTTCCCGCGCCATTTTCGCCGACCAGGGCAATCCGCTGACCGCGCTCGATGGAAAAGTCGAGCGTGGGGTAGACGACTTTCTCACCGTAGCGTTTGCTCACACCTTTGAGTTCCAGGACGTGACGTCCGCTGGTGGACGGTAACGGGAACTTGAATTTCACCCGCTTGGCATCGCGCTGAAGTTCGATCAGTTTCACTTTCTCGAGCTGTTTGATCCGGGACTGAACCTGCCGGGCCTTGTTCGCCTGATACCGGAAGCGGTCGACAAACTGCTGAACCCGGGCCACTTCTTTGGCCTGCCGATTCGCCGCGGCGTGAAGTTGCGCGTCGCGCTCGGCGCGGAGTTCACGAAACTTCGTATAGTTTCCTCGGAACTCCTGAATGGTTTTGTCGCGGAGCTCCCAGATATGGGTCGCAATGCGGTCGAGAAACGCCGTGTCGTGGCTGATCACGAGCAGCGTGAGCTTCGAGTTCAGCAGGAAGTCTTCGAACCAGCGTTGTGTCGGCTTGTCCAGATGGTTCGTCGGCTCGTCCAGCATCAAGACATCCGGATTGGAGAGCAACAGATGCGCCAGCGCAACGCGCATGCGATAGCCGCCGGAGAGATTTTCGACTGGTCTGGAGAAATCCGCTTCGCTGAAGCCGAGTCCGGAGAGGATGCGTTTGGCTTCGTGTTCCGGATACTCGTCACGATGCGCGGCATCGAGAGCCGTTGTTCCGGTGATCGTCTCGAGTTCCTGTGGAAGGTACCCCACCCGTAGGCGTGGGCGCTTGCGAATCGTGCCCTCATCGGGCGATTCCTCGCCCAGAATCATCTTGAACAGGGTGGTCTTACCGGTTCCGTTCGGCCCGACGAGGCCCACGCGCGTGTGCGGCCGCAGGTGTGCCGAGGCATCGTTGAACAAGACCTTCGTCGAGAACTGTTTATGGATGGACTCGATTTGGAGCATGAATTATCCAAGCCTGTGGCGTTTGGCGAAAGGAATGAACCAGAGACGAAAAAGGTAGTAGCGAAGTGGAAACAACCTGGAAGATGGTATGGACCGTCCGCCGCCTGTAGCCTTATGCCCCCCGCCTTCAGCCTGTTATTGGTTTGGTGGAGCTGGCCGGGATTGAACCGGCGACCTCGTGAATGCCATTCACGCGCGCTCCCAACTGCGCTACAGCCCCACTCTCGTTGTAGTATGGATCGGAACGATGAAAAAGCACCGTGAAATCGCGGTGATCCTAACATCACGACCGGTCGGCAGTCAAGGAAAGGGGACTGGGCAAGCCCAACCGTCTTTCCTGCTCGCGGAACGCGCGGCTTATGGGGAAATGCGGCGTCTTGGCGCCGCGAGGGCGGACGGGTGGGTGGGTGAGAACAGACCGTGGCCCTCGTTCGACTCGCGCAATAAAAGACGGATTGGGCCAGCCCCCGAGGATAAGAGAGGAAAAAGAATCGGAATGAATGATGAACCGGTGGTCCTTGACAAACATTAGAGAGGCCCCTACCATGACGCTCCGGCCCTGGCCATGAGTCGAGCCAGGGCTGTTTTTTTGGAGTCTTGATACGATGGGCAATCTGGTTGTGATAGGCGCCCAGTGGGGCGACGAAGGCAAGGGGAAGATCGTCGATATTCTTGCCCGTGATGCTGATGCGGTCGTGCGCTACCAGGGCGGCTCGAATGCCGGACACACTGTGATCAATGATCACGGGACCTTTATCTTTCATCTCATTCCGTCTGGCATCCTGTACCGCGGCACGCTCTGTGTGATCGGTAACGGCGTCGTCGTCGATCCGGCCTCGTTAATCGAGGAAATGGATCATCTTCAGGGACAGGGAGTGAAGTTCGGGAAGAATTTCGTCATCAGCCAGCGGGCCCATGTGATTCTTCCCTATCACAAGGCAATCGATAAGGCGGCAGAACAATCCAAGGGGTCCCGTCGCATCGGAACCACCGGACGGGGCATCGGGCCGTGCTATGCGGACAAGATCTCCCGCGTCGGGATTCGTATGGGGGACCTTTTGAACCCCAAAGTCTTTCGCGCGAAGCTTGAGGAGAATCTGGTTGAAATCAACTGGTTCCTGGAACAGCTGTATAAGGTCGAGCGGTTTGAAGTCGAAAAAGTCTACCAGCAATATATGGGCTACGCAGACCGGCTAAGGAGCCATGTGGTCGATGCCACAATGCTCGTGAATCGAATGATCGATGCCAGAAAAACCGTTCTCTTCGAGGGAGCACAGGGAACCCATTTGGATGTGGATTTGGGGACCTACCCCTATGTCACGTCTTCGAGTTCCACGGCAGGAGGTGCGTCGACCGGCACCGGCGTGGGCCCGACGAAGATCGATGCGGTGCTCGGCGTCGCCAAAGTCTACAGCACGCGCGTCGGGAGCGGACCTTTTCCGACCGAGTTGACCGACGAAGTGGGAGCCGGATTGCAGGATCGGGGGAAAGAGTTTGGCTCCACGACAGGACGCGCCCGCCGGTGCGGCTGGTTCGACGGTGTCGTCGTGCGGTACGCCACGATCGTCAATGGCTTTACGTCGTTGGCCATGACCAAGCTTGATGTGCTTGACGGCTGCAAGGAACTTCGGGTATGCACCGGCTATCGCTATCAAGGCCAGCTCTACCGGGATATGCCGGCCGATCTTCAAACCTTGACCGATTGCGAACCGATCTACAGGCGGTTCAAGGGCTGGTCCGCTTCGACAACCAATGTGACGGCCTATAAGTCTCTTCCCGCAGAAGCGAAGCGGTATCTCCAGTATATTGAGGATCTCGCCGAGTGCCCCATCGACATCATCTCGACCGGCTCGAAGCGGAACGCAACAATCATTCTGAAAAATCCGCTGAAGACTCTCTCGCGAACGCGACCCCGGTAAGTGTTGAATTCCTCTCTAGGCACAAGCCGATCTTCGGTGATAGAATCCCCACCTTCGATTCGGTGAGCCGCTAGCTCAGACGGTAGAGCATCGCCCTTTTAAGGCGAGGGCCCTGGGTTCGAGTCCCAGGCGGCTCACCACAAAAATCTGCCACTCGCATGTCGCTTCCTGCGACCGCCTTCCTCCCTCGACAGCTTCTTCAGACCGGTCGAGAACGGGTGCAGCCAAAACCCTCGGCGGAGTTCCTGGATAATCAGTGGACCACTTGCTGGATTAAAAGGTACGATTGCAGCGCCCTCATACGCTTCCCCGCGCTCCAGGGAAAGAACACCCACTCCCAGGTCTGGGCGCTGTGGTGTTTTTTCATGACGCGTGCTCTTTTTACCACTGCATCCGTGTTATTAACGACGCGCTAGGCGTAGCACGGGCGTCTGTTTTCAACGTTTCCTTTATCGTCATCACTGGTACTTCGATTGCTAAAAGATTCCGATCTATATTTATTTATCAGTAAGCGCGCTTCCTTTTAACTCAGAAGACAGGAAACGAAAAACGGCAGGAGGATACTATGGGAGCGAAACTGGCTTGGACATTTCTCGTCATATCCATATTGTGGTTCACGGCACCCTCGTTTGCTGCTTCTACGAAAGTGAATGACACTCCACGGCACCTGTATGATCGCGTGATGGAAGAATTTAAACATGGGGACTACGAAGCAGCATTGGCCGGTTTCAGGCTTTTTATTGAATTACATCGACAATCTGCGTTGGCAGCGAACGCTCAATACTGGATAGGAGAATGCCAGTACCGGCTAGGCCGCTACAAAGATGCACTCAATTCCTTCTACAACGTCGGCACATATAACCCCGTGAGCCCAAAACTGGCTGCATCTGCGTTTAAGATTGGCCAGACCTACTCGAGGCTTGGCGAATATGAACGGGCGCGGCTGATGTTCGACCGGGTTCTTGACCAATATCCGAATGGCGCCGAAGCTGAGCTCGCCCGCAAGGCGATTAGTGTCATGACCCATGAATATTAACCAACGGCTTCACTGATAATTACCGAAAGCGTCTCCCGAGCCCTCCGTCAAGCAAGGCGCGCTGCGAATCTAAGATCCGTCTATGGCTAGGTGTGTGCAACAACCGTCCGGTCCCTGCACCTCAAGCGGCCCGTGCACCTAGTTGCCAAGCATCCCTCTAGAATACGCCTGCCTGCGAGGGTCCCATGCTCTTCACGATTCGTCCATGCCGTCGGCTCCCTGTGCAATCCTCCGTTACGTACAACACGGCATAGGTGATGTCCTCCCATAAAACTAGACCAGCGAACTTTTTATTTCTAAGTGAGGCATTGCCCTACTGTTCTAGTTTTGGGTCACGGTTGTGAGGCAGTGGTATACTGATCTCCTAGGCGGACGCAAAGAGTCGCAATAAGGAGCCAGACATGCTAGGAGCGGGGCCTCGGTGGAGGCAGATTACTGTAATGGTGCTGGGCGGCGTGTTCGCGGCACTCACCATGAGTGCCTGCGAGAGTGCCCCGAAGTGGGTCAAGACCGGCACCTATTCAGGCCAGGACTCCAAGGCCTTTTATGGTATTGGAGAAGTGATGGGTATCCGGAATGAACCACTCGCCTGGGATGCAGCCGAGAATCGGGCCCGTGCGCAGATGGTGAAGGTGCTCTCCACCTATACCGCCTATCTGATGCGAGATTATGCTGCATCCACGACGGCAGGAGATTTCAAAAAGACTGCCGAGGAGCAAAACGTTGAGGAAGCGACTAAAACGTTTGCTGCCGCCACGCTGAATGGAGTTCGGCCTGTGGACCGGTATAAGGACGAAAAGAAAGGCATCTACTACGTGGTGGTCAAAATGGATCTTGAGGATGTCAAGGACATGCTCACGCAGTCGAAAGAACTGAACAGTCAGATGCGAGATTATGTCCGCAAGAACGCCGACCGAGCCTTTGGGCGACTCGAGAAGGAAGAGCAGAAGCGTGAAATGCCGCGATAGAGGCTGCACTATTATCTATTCCGTGGATCCGCGCCTCCCTCAGAGAGGAAACCATCGCAGGCTCCCATGTTCCCGCCTTGACACTTCCCCACAGACGCCCTAGCCTGGCGGTAATCAACAACGTGCCGTTGGTATAAGTTAATATACATTGGCAAGCGATGATCCGTGCCAAGACAGGGCTGAGAACACAACTCGTTGCGATTTCACACCTGCTGATGCTTGTCGCGGCTTGCTCTAGGCCGGTGGCCACGGAGTGGATCACGGTAAAAGAGACAACGCCGACAGGCAATGGCTTCGTCATCTATGCCGCCCCCTCCACAATCCGCAAGGACGGCACCACGGTGAGAATGTGGTCGATGATCGACTCCATGGATATCCAAGGGGCGGCGTTGGATAGACCGCATTTCTCCTGGATAGACGACTGGGCATACGATTGCGAAGGAAAGAGCCTCAGACCACTTGAGTTCAGGGAGTTTTCAGGGAAAATGGGAACCGGGGAGAACGTATACAGTCAGGCTTTACCAGCATCTTCATGGATGGAAGTGAACCCTGGGAGTGTCGGCGAGACACTCTGGAAAATGGCCTGCGGGAATGAGTGAAGTGCTCTGTGAAGGGAGGCTGCACGGACGACCTGGCCTGCGAGTTGTTAACCGAGGCGATATGACTCAGGCGTCAAACGAGAAGATGCAACAATCTCACCTGCAAGAGGATTCAACACCACCGAGACAACCTGGTGCGTATTGGTTTCACATTGAGGCCGCGCCTTGGGAACTTCTGGTCGTGGTATATTCAAAGAACGGTGAGCTAGCAGTTTGTTGGCTCAATCGGGACGAGCCTGTTGCCAATATGAAAGGCTCCTGGCGCGGCCCGATTCAGCCCTTCGGAGAAACAAGCGGCCTCTAGACGATAGGGCTAGAATCTTCCTACGGTGGAATACACGTAATTCCCGACTTTCCCCTACATTAGTTCTATTGCGCGTCCTATGCGCACCTCCTAGAATGGGCCTCCCTGCGAGGCTTTCATGCCTTTCACGATACGCCCCTTCCGCCGCTTTCCTGTTGAATGCTCCGTCTCATACAACGCAGGTCCATTCCAAGGACAAGGCACCGTCTGGAACCTCTCATGTACTGGGTGGCGTCTTTCAGGAAACTTGCCGATGCGGCCAGGAGAATCTCTCACGTTGACCGGTACGCTGCCCCAATAAGCAACACATAGAATCCCTAACGCTAATCCATCTCCATCAAGGATGCCGCCATCTCTAATATGAGGCAGATTGCGGTGATTGTGGAGGTGCTCGATCAGGCCATAATCCTTACTAGTAAGCAGCGAAGCTGTGGATAAGCGGTTTCTTATCAACCAGGCCGAAGTGAACTACGTATCTTCTCGCAAGTGGAAGCATGGCAAACACCGGGTCGATCTGTGTTTCATCCCTAATTGGGGTTCTGAGGCAAGTAAAATAAGTCAAACCACAAGATATAGGGCACAAGCATTCGTATCCCGCTATGCCCAAAAAATGGGCAAGTTGGTTCCCTGGCGCATGGATTACAAGCAATATCGCGCCAACAATCACTTGTTCACAGACTTATCCACAGAAGATGTGGACCAAAGCACATGCTGTGCCCCCGAGTCTCAAGACCAATCAATGCCATTCGAACAATCACCAGCGTTATCATCTCTCATTCAGACCTCCAAGAAGGAAGGAGGGTGCATGATGAAGAAACTCAGGCGACCGATTTTGTCACTGGTTGCCATCATTACACTCTTCATCCTTGGCCCCCAGGGCTTGTAGGCGGTTCGGACTTCACACTCGGAACTTCAATGACTTCTGTGCTCGTGTTGGCTGCCGAGAAAACAGACCTCCTCGACATCAACAGCGCCTCCGAAGAGCAACTAATGGCGTGGCCTGGGGACGCCTACGCCTTTAAGATTATCAAGAACCGTCCGTACAAGTAGGAGGATGAATTGCTGCAGACGAAGATCATTCCACAAGCGACTTACCAAAAGATCAAAGACCAGATCGTGGCGAGGCAGAAGTGAGGTAGTGGCGAAATCATTACGATGGGGCGGCACATGGCGAATATTGCCTCGGGACTTCTTACAGGCGGACCCGTTATGAACGGAACACTCGTGTTCGCGTTGTTCCCACTCTTGTTTCTTGGCTCTCCTGTTTATGCACAAAGCCCTTGTTCAGAATGTTTCACGGCAGCTGAGGAAGGGTTGCAACAGTGCCTCGATAATGCCATTAGCGCAAACGATAAGGTTTCTTGCGAGGAGACTCGGGCAGCGCAAATGAAGGTCTGTAGTCACCGTGAGTGCAAGATTGAGAGAGACGAACTTGATAATAGAAACGAGCAACAGACACCGAACCGGCCTGGCCTCACACCCTACACACCAACGGCAATCGAGTGGCTCGCGTTAACAATGAGGGCTAGCCTAAGACAAGATGCACGTACCGACTATCCATATTCGCTAGACATTATGCTAGTGGATCACGAGACACTTTTGATCGCCGTTCGGTACCATCCCACCGTGAACCGAGAAATGATGAACAGAGCAATTGGTACCGCTCGGGAAGCAATCAAGAGAACGGCGGAGAGCTATGGATGGGACAAATGGGTAAAGATTCGGGAGAGTGTCGAAATGTATCCCTCCCCAAAATGAGCGCATCGATGCTCTCT
>DATGEA010000464.1:0-9249 GCA_035310605.1 Nitrospira sp.
GATGACGCATTGCCACCAGCTTGACTGCCCGAAGAGTTCCCACGAAGACAGGCGCGCCATAGTCGCCGCAGACAATGAGAAATATTCTTCAACGCGGAAAACCCGCAGCCTGACGACCTCTCTTCTTTGTTTGAAGTGGAAGCTCAGCCTCCTATCGCTCCCCGTAGCGGGAACGTCTCCGGACACAGTACGATACACACAATGAGTTCCACACAACGTCTAATCCTCATTGGTTTGCTTTTGGGCTGGGCATGCACGGGCTGCTCCAATGTGAATGTGCTCCGGTTGACCTCCGAGACATTTCCTCCTCGCGCTGCAGATGAAGTCGAGATCTTGAGCCAGGAACCGACCACCGAACACCTCCGGATTGCTGAACTGAGCGAGACATCCACGTCAGCAGTGGATAAACTTCAACGGCATATCCTCAAAAAAGCCGCTGAATTAGGCGCTCACGCGGTGGTGTTCTCCGCCCCGTCCACGCATACCGAACAACGAGTGACCTATCAACCGGTTTATAGTCCATGGGGATATTACGCCCCCTATTACTATGGCCCCGGTCCTTACGGATATTGGGGACCGTGGGGCTATCACTATGGGCCATGGGGGCCCGGGTGGGGTTATCAGCAATACGTGCCGGTATGGTACTTCGTCCGCGTCACTACGCTAAAAGGCATTGCGATCAGGTACTCAGGGTCTTAGAGCTTGAAGCCAACAACCTGTTAGACGGGAGGGATGATCTGTGAATGTGCATCGGCCACTATTGATCGGGCTGGGCTTGTTGGCCGCCATTGGATGTGGCGGGCCGACCGTGGAGAGGGAGGGGGGACGGTCAGGCGATCCCGTGGTGGAAATGTTGCACCAGGGCATCCTTGAGCTGGATGGCAACATTGATGAACTCAACCGCCATATTGCGGAGCTGCAGCAGATGCCGCCGGTCTCAGATCCCAGAGTCCAAGAGTTGCGTGCGCTAGACCTCTCGGGCTGGCAACTGCACCTGCAGCAGTGGATTTTGCAGCGTGAACATCTCAAGTTCTCGGTGAACCAGATTCAACAAGTTAAAGCGAACCCGCGGGAGAAACCCGCGATCGGGATGCAGTGGACCAATCGACAACAGCACTTCGTCAAATCGATGGATGATCTCCGGACTCAACGGCAGACGCTGGAACGGAAACGTTTTGAGGTGGAATCACAGGTGCTGGGGCAATATTTCAAGTGAGCAAACGGCCGAGTAACCCAGCGGGGTCAACGGTCGAGCTGATCCCTCGATCGGCTGGCGTACCGGGCGTTCGTGCCTCCCATCCCCTACACTTTTCACGACGCTTTTGAGCAGCCCAAGGAACAACGGCATCGTGAGCTACAGTTTCAGTTCCTTGGCACATCCGGCCTGGGGTCTGGAACAAACCCCTTGTGATTCGGCATGCGGATGCCGGGGAGTGAATGGGCATCGAGGACGCTGTCCTCTGCAATAATGCCGTTCTGGTAGAGCAACCATGCCACCACCGAGTACACCTCGTCCGACGAGAGACTTTGAGGAGCGGGAAAGGGCATGGCGCGGTACACATAATCAAAGAGCGTCGTGGCATAGGGCCAGTAACTACCAATTGTTTTCACAGGCTTCTGGCTGCCTAATGTGCCGGCGCCTCCAACCAGGCGGTCCATCGGACCTTCCTGACCCGTCGGTCCATGGCAGGATGCACACTTGGTGGCAAAGATCGCGGCACCTTGTTTGGCCGTCCCGCGGCCGAGGGGTAATCCCTCGCCCGTCGGCGCGACATCAATGTTCCACTGTTGAAGTTCCTGGTCAGTGGCAGGCCGTCCCAATCCATAGCCATGTGTCCGTTCGTGCTGATCGGCCGCCTCACTACTCCAGAGGATGCCGACGCTCAGGACGGTGATCAGTCCCATCATCATGACGTTACGCATGCACATTGCTCACCTGTCCATCTGCGGCAATTTTCCAACTCTGGATCGCATTATAGTGGTAGACGGAGTTCAGGCCACGCACGGCAACCAATGCCGTACGACTGGGTTGCACGTAGCCCGTTTCATCGAGACAGCGACTCTGCAGAATCGCATCCTTTCCATCCCACCGCCAAGGTAAACAGAATCGTGTATGGCACTTCGGCAGAATGGGGTCTTGTAAGACCGCCTGTTGCCAGGACCTTCCGCCATCCTTGCTCACCTCCACCTGGGCGATACGGCCTCGACCGCTCCACGCCAAACCGCGGATGTCGATAAATCCCGGCTGTACTCGCTGTCCACCCGATGGAGATGTAATCACGGATTTCGCCTCCATGACCATCGTAAATTGGCGGGCCGTGCCGTCCGGCATTAAGTCCGTATATTGCGACGTTTCCTCGCGGGTCATAAAGGGCGCTGTGCCGAGTTTCAGTCGGCGTAACCATTTGATGCATGTATTCCCCTCCCAGCCCGGCACAAGCAGACGGAGCGGATACCCTTGTTCAGGACGGAGGGGTTCGCCGTTTTGAGCATAGCAGAGGAGCGCCTCCTCGATGAGAGCGGCGAGCGGAAGGCTCCGTGCCATGGCCGCCGCATCGCTGCCTTCCGCCAACATCCATGACGCCTCCGGTTTCACCCCGACTTCTTGAAGGACCGTTTTCAATGCCACGCCAGTCCATTCGCTGGTGCTCGTCAGGCCATGGGTCTCTTGCACGGTCTGTCCCGTCGGCGCCTTCCATTCGATCGACGAATTGCCTGAACATTCGATAAATGCCAGCCGCGAGGTCGCGGGAAACCGTTTCAAGTCGTCCATGGTGAAGGCCCATGGCTGTGCAACCAAGCCGTGAATCATGAGCCGGTGACGCTCCGGATGAATGAGCGGCACACCGTTGTGATGCCGTTCGAAGTGTAAGGCAGACGGCGTGAGAATCCCATGCGAGTCCTGAAGAGGCGTCAAAGAACCCCACCATGAGCGCGGGAGGCGGACGGACTGCTCAAAAGTCGACCGTTGCCCGTACGCCGTCGGCGGCGCACCCGGCACTCGCGTCGGATCATCCGGCGTAACCGGCATGGCCGCTTCGGCGAATCTTGTCACCGAATGCGTGACGATCGCGCTCATCATGCCGGCCGTTCCGGCGAGAAGGCTGCGACGATTCAACAAGGCCGCTTTCTCAGTATCAGCCTCGTCGCGAGGCTCGTCTCGTTTGTCCTTTTGGATGCTGTTCATCATGGGCTTCTCCATGATCGAGCGATGAGAGAAGGTGCTTCGTACAGGCCCGATTTATTCGTCACCTTTGGAGCAGACTTCTTGAGACCATTGTGGGAGGGCTCCAGGCCCGCCAGTTGTTCTGCATGCAGAATCGGCTCGTGAACCTTTCCAGAAGTACGCCCTTTCCCAATCAGCAAGAAGGTCAGTCAATTCGCTAGAACCTCGATGCCGTCAGCGTCACGTCCGTGCTCGCCCACGCTCGGCGGAAGCGCGCTTCCGTTGCGGCCGCTTCGGTGTTCTTCCCCTGCGCCCGGAGCGCCTGCGCGAGCCCGAACAGGGACCAGCCGTTCTCGGGAAAGCGCCGGAGGTCCTCGCGATACACCTTCTCGGCCTCGGCATTTTTCCCCGCCTTCAACAGCGCGGCGCCGAGCGAGTGCCGAATCGGGTAGTACCACTTGGGCGGTTCGAAGTAGAGTCCCGCGTCCTCGATCTTGGCCGCCTCCCGGAAGTGGTTGATGCCCGCGTCGAGGTCGCCGCGGCGGGTGGCGATCTCGCCGGACAGCGCGTGCACGGCGATCGAGAGCGCCGTCTTGCCATCGGCACCTTCGGGCGTCGCGGCGTTGATCGCCGTCACCGTGTCGAGCGCGGCTTCTGCCTCCGCCCACTGTGCCTTGGCGGCGTGCGCCACGCCGCGGGCGTAGTACGCCATGGCATACGAGAAGCGGATGTCTTCCGGCGGAAGCGGTTCGGCAAGCACCTCGTCCCATTTTCCGAACGTCGTGAGCGTGAGCGCGTGGTACGGCAGCATCTCCTGCAGCATCCCGACCTGGCGCGCGGCGTCGAGGTTCACCTTGGAGGTGAGTGTATTGGACGCCTCGATCGCCTGCGCACTGCGGCCCGCCATCGTGGAGGCGAAGGCGAGGAAGTGGATGTTGTGCGGGTAGTACGCGAGCGGATAGACGCCCGTCGGGTGCTGCCCTTCGATGAACTCCTCGTCGCTGTGAATGGCGTGTTGGTTGGCCTGCACGGCGTCGTTCCACCGTCCGACGCGGATGTAGATGTGCGCGGGCATGTGGACCATGTGCCCTTCGCCCGGCATGAGCCGAGCGAGCCGCTCGGCGCACGGCACCGCAGCTTTCGGATTCACCGCTTCGACCGCGTGGATGTAGTAATGGCACGCGCCGGGGTGGTTCGGGTTGCGCGAGAGGACTCTCCGGAGCTGGCGTACGATTTCATTGGTGCCGGGGTAGGGAGTACCGTCGGGTCGCCAGTAGTTCCATGGGCGGAGATCCATCAACGATTCGGCGTATAGGGTCGCGGCGTCGAGGTCGTTGGCGTAGGTGTTGGCGACCCGCTCCATCGCGCGCGAGTACAACGTGTCCAACCGGGCACGATCGGTCGGCGGGTCCGCCTCGTAGCGCTGCGCGACCGCCTCGATGTACGCGCGCTCGGGCGCCGTGGCGTGGGACTTGAGCGCCAGCGCTTTCTGCGCCGCCGCGTACGCGGCGACTCCGCTCGCCGAGTCCATTGGAGCATTGACGTGCGGGCCGTAGGCGAGTGCGATCCCCCAGTAGCACATGGCGCAGTTGGGATCGAGCTCTGCGGCGCGCGTGAACGAGCGGATCGCTTCCGCGTGATTGAATCCGTAGACGAATCGCAGGCCCTGGTCGAAGTACTGCTGTGTGGCCGGGACTCGAGTGGAAATGCGTTTGTGGTGGGAGCCGAGGTTCGTGTAGAGGGGGACCGTGTCAGAGAGGCTCTTCGGCGGCGCGGGCGCCACCGTCGACTCTGTGCCCGAGCTGGGAGCAGCACAGGCGAGCAGCGCAGCCGCGGCGAACCCGATGATGCGGGGTGACTTCATGGCGTGGGTCCTTCCTCTCCCGGGCGCAGAATGCAATTGGTTGGACCGTCGGGTGGTGATGGTGAGGTGAGCTGTGAGCACATCGTACATCGTCGTCATCATGCTGCTCCTTGTTGTGAGTGGATGACCCTCTGCCGAGTCCCTACCGCAACATCGATGCCAGCACGGTAGAATCGAACGAGACGATATAAGTTCAGCGACTTAGAATCAAGTGCGGGGAAATCGGCAATTGCTGATTTCCCGTGACTTGCGAAATCTCGCAAGAAGATCTGTGAAATCTCGTGAATCGGTGAGGCTGAAACTCGGGAAGCCTGCCATGAAGAACGAGCGACGTGAGCTGTCTATCTGGAGGATGGGGACGACACCTTCGTAACATACACCCGCTGATGGTGTAGCAACGGCGAGCTATTAAGAAAGTTGGTGGGATACCACATTCACGCTTCCTTTGTTTGTTCTGCTGGCGGCCTTGACAGAGCAGGCCGCCAGCAGATCACGCACGTTTAGGCCACTCCCACCTCCTGCGGAAGCTTGGCTCCCAGCACCTCTATTTTTTCTATGGAAGGCGGCACGGCAAACAGATGTGGGGCGTTGGCCATGAGTGCTTTGGCAATGGGCCCGTTGAAGTGAGTTTGCCTTCCCAACTCATCGTGAAACGCATCGAATACGCCGAACGTGGATGGGCCCAGGCGAATCGCGAACCACAGCGGAGTGGTCGCTTCCTGATTTGCCATTTCAAGACCCTGCTTCAAGAAGGCGGCAACCTCGTTTTCCTTCCCCGGTTTCGCTTCAAGTCGTACAAGGAATCCAAGTGTAAGCATGTTCAATTCTCCTTTCCAAATGGGTGTCTCCATTGTTTGTTCAATTTGAGGTACTGATCGTACTCAACTGATACGAGATCTGGTTCACGCGACGGAGGGCTTCTGCCGCCTGGGAGCGGAGAGAGCCTTCTCCAGAACCTGTGAAAGGGCGACCGGCTTCTCAAGGGGGGCTCCTTCAGATTCCCATCATGACATGGGTGCCGTGAGTGATCGCGCCGCCCGCACGCCACGCCGCAGCGGCGATCAGTTCTTTATACTTTTTGGGAATCGCTCCTTCCGCCCAACCGGCCTTGTCGAATACCCAAAAGGCCGTAGCCGCTTCCGGAGCATGAACCTCCAACTGTTTCAGCCTGCTCAGATTCTTCATGTCGTACATGATGGTCTCTTTCATTGTGTGACTTGACAGGTGTCACGCTTCTCGGGGTGCACTCTAAGGGAGATGACTGGTCACTACCTTGTTCGGGAGTCTGGTTCTCTTGACAGAAGCGTGCTAGGCTTCATTTCACTTGATGGGGCGTCCGGGATTTTTTGCCGACCGGCTGCCGCAGTGAGGGCTATAGATGGACGTCTTGTCCGAAGTGCTCAAGGCCGTCAAACTTGACGGAGCCCTGTTTTACAACGCCGAATTCTCCGCACCTTGGTGTTTTTGCTCGCCTCCTTCTCCTGCGCTTGCTCCCTATCTTTCCGCAGATTCCAAACACGTGATCATCTTCCACCTGTTAACCGAAGGCCGCTGTGATGCACAAGTCGAGCAGGACGGCCGGCCTCTTCCGCTCAGTGCAGGCGATCTCGTCGTACTTCCGCATGGCGATTCGCACGCTCTGAGAAACGGGCCCTTCACGAAACCGGTGGATCATGCCGAGCAAGTCCGTCAAGTGTTCTCGCAAGGACTGAAGGTTGCCCGTATGGGCGGAGGCGGAGAGATTGCGAAATTCATTTGCGGCTACATGTCCTGTGATCCGCAACTCAGTCGGATCTTTCTGGGGGGACTGCCGTCGATCTTGAAGGTGAATATCCGCGCCGATGCGTCGGGCCAGTGGCTGGAACAGACCATCCGGCATTCGGTCGATAGTGCAGATGTGTCCCGGCCAGGTGGCGAGGCCTTGCTCGCCAGGTTATGCGAAGTGTTGTTTATTGAAACGCTACGGCGCTATATCGCGGTACTCCCGCCTGAACAAACCGGGTGGCTGGCCGGTGTCCGCGACCCGGTGATCGGAAAAGCATTAGCCTTGTTGCATCGCCGGCCCGCTCATCCTTGGACAATCGCCTCACTGGGAAATGAGGTGGGCATCTCACGGTCGGTCTTGGCCGAGCGATTCCGGCTGGTTCTCTCGAACACGCCGATGGCCTACCTCACCCGCTGGCGGCTTCAGCTCGGCGCGCAATCGCTCCAGTCCACGAGCAATAGCGTGGCGCAGATCGCCGGCGAGGTCGGCTATGAGTCGGAGGCGTCGTTTAACCGCGCCTTCAAACGAGAGTTTGGCCTTCCGCCAGCCCGGTTTCGCAGTCGTTCGAAATCAGCCCGCCGTACAACTGACCGTCCCACCGCGATGAGTCGTCGCCGCAGTGTGAAACGATCAAGAAGCTGAGATACGAGAGCTACAGCCAACGTGCGAGCCCTGCAACAAGGCGCTGCCGCCGAATTCACTTGAAGCACGCATCTGTACGTTTGAATGCACGTTCTGCGCTGTCTGTGTCGAACAGGTGTTACACAACGTCTGTCCGAACTGTGGCGGTGGGTTTGTTCCAAGACCTATCCGACCGTCGCAGAACCGGCAGGGGGACAACTATCCCGGGAAGGATCCGGCGAGCATGAAAGTGAAGTACCGGCCGGATGTCGGAACGACGATTATGCCACACCGTGTTGCTTAAACCAGTGCTGCAATCGTCTCCAGCCATCCTCTGCCGGTTCCTTTCTGTAACTTGGCCGATAGTCCGCATGGAACCCGTGCGGGGTATTTGGATAGACCACAATCTGCGAGGGGCTCCCCGCTGCCTGCAACGCCTGCCGCATCTGCTCCACGGTGTCGAGCGGAATCCCACGATCCTCCGCCCCATAGAGCCCCAGGACCGGGGCTTTGAGTGACGAGGCCTCGTCGATGGGTTGTTTCGGTTGCAAGGTGCTGGGGGTGCCGGTCAAGCGTCCATACCAGGCCACTCCCGCCTTCAGTTTGGGATTGTGTGCCGCATACAGCCACACAATTCTTCCTCCCCAACAGAAGCCCGTGATCCCGAGTTTGTCGATGTTCCCTTCTCCCGATTCTTTTGCCCAAACTACGGCTGCATCGAGATCGGCCAGGACCTGCGCATCCGGCACGTGTGACACCACCTTGGCAAAAATCTCCTGGCTGTCGGCCAGCTGTGAGACGTCACCTTGGCGAGCATAGAGCTCGGGTGCGATCGCCACGTAGCCGAGCTTGGCAAACCGGCGGCAGATATCCTTGATGTGTTCGTGGACTCCGAAGATTTCCTGTACGACGAGCACAACCGGGAGCGCCGTGCCCTGCTCCGGCCTCGCTCGATAGGCCGGGATGTGACCATCGGCGGTTGGGATCCGGATCTCACCGGCAGTCAGCCCCGCCTGGTCTGTCGTGATGGTCTCGGCCGAGACCGGCCTCACGGCCAACGCGAAGCCTGCGGCGAGGGTCGCCATCACAAAGCCGCGCCGCGTGATCGTCGCGTCTGAGAGTGAGGTGGAGACTTGTCCGAGACTCCGATCGTGATCTGCCATGTCACTGGCTCCTCTTCGTGGTGACGCTGCGGACGGATGACGACGCAGCATAATCGAGAACAGGGAGTGAGGTCATCCGTCATCAATACCGCCGCAAGTTCGGGACCGGAAGATCCCAAAGTTTTTCCCGAACCGCCGCCCAGATCGCCTCCAACGTCACGGTAAGGTTTGGAGCTGACTGTGCGACGAGTTTGACCACCAGACCCGGAGCTGCCGGGGTTGAAACAGCTCCCAGCACCAGGCCCGGACGCTGCTCCAGAATCGCAGCCAGTACTCCCTCGAGATGGTTCCAGACATCAGCGCCGACTGCATCGCCGATGACAAAGAGCGATGCCACATAGTCCCAGCTCCCGGCGAGACTAACCCATTCAGGCAATCGGCCGGGCACCACGCGATATCGTTCGACGACCGACACACCTGAAGCAGTTCGGATGCGGATCTCATTTTCAACCGTCGCGAACGCCCACCGCTCCCGCATGGCAACCCGACCGGAGGCCATGGCATCCCAGAGTACTGCTGTCGCGCCAGCTGCAAGATCCACATGGATCGATTGGCGAAAACGAGATCCGGCAAAAGGAATCGTGAGCTCCGGCACCCATTCCAGCCGAGCCTCAGGGCCAACCGAAATCCCCACCTCTTGGACTGCCGCCTCGGACAGACTCCGATAGAT
>DATGEA010000465.1:0-14836 GCA_035310605.1 Nitrospira sp.
TGCACGTATAAGGCAACTGATCGAGCACCGTTTCGACACGATATTCGTGGCGCAAGCGGTACTGCAAGACATCAAACTGCAGCCGCCCGACCGCCGCCACTAACGATTCCAAATCGTTGAGGCTGCGCATGATTTGCACCGTCCCCTCCTGCGCCATCTGCTCCATCCCCTTGTCGAAGGCTTTCCGCTTGCCGACATCGGTCGGACGGATCCGGGCAAAGATCTCCGGCTGAAATTGCGGGAGCGGTTTGAAATTGAATCCGCCGGTCAATGAAATCGTATCCCCGATTGCGAACAGCCCCGGGTTGATAATGCCGATGATGTCGCCGGGGAAGGCTTCCTCGACCGTGCTTCTCGCCTGCGCCACCATACTGTGGGGACGGGAAAGACGGACCTCACGATTGAGGCGATGATGTTTCACCACCATGTCGCGTTCGAAGCGGCCGGAGCAGACCCGGAGGAAGGCCGTGCTGTCGCGATGCTTGGGGTTCATGTTGGCTTGAAGCTTGAAGACATAGGCGCTGAACGGAGTTTCGATCGGGTCGACGGACACTTCGGTGCCGTCGTCGCGATTCGCCTGTCTCGCGCCCGGACAAGGCGCAAGTTCCACGAAGGCATCCAGGAAACTCTCGATCCCGAAATTGGTGAGCGCCGAGGCGAAGAATACCGGCGTCACCTCGCCGCCGAGAAACTGTTCGCGCGAAAACGGATTGCCGGCGATATCAAGCAATTCCAGGTCGTGCTGCACCTGCGCCATCACGTCCGGAGAAACCCTGCCGCTGCGCTCGAGCTCAGCAAGCAGCAGGTTGGACACATTCACTTTGGTCGCTCCGCCGTGCGCCGTTTTGCTGAAGAGCTGCACGCGGCCGTCGGCACGCGTCACGATGCCGGCAAAGTCGCTCCCCGATCCGATCGGCCAGTTGATCGCGCTTGCATGAATGTCGAGCGCCTGCTCCACTTCGGTCATCAGATCCAGGGGCGGGCGACCCGGAAGATCCATTTTGTTGATCAACGTCAGCACCGGAATGCGCCGCAACCGGCAGACGGCAAACAGCTTCCGCGTCTGGGTCTCCACGCCTTTTGCCGCATCGATGACCATAATCGCGCTATCCGCGGCGGTCAACGTGCGGTAGGTATCCTCGGAAAAGTCCTGGTGCCCCGGCGTATCGAGGAGATTAATGACGGCGTCTTTATAGGGGAACTGCATGGCTGACGCGGTGATCGAAATCCCGCGCTCCTGTTCCATGCCCATCCAATCGGACGCCGCCGTTTTTCCCCCTTTGCGCCCGCGCACCATCCCGGCAGTCCGGATCAGACCCGAGTAGAGCAGCAGCTTTTCCGTCAGCGTCGTTTTTCCAGCGTCCGGGTGGCTGATGATGGCAAACGTCCGGCGCTGGGCCGTCGCGACGGCCAATTCGTTTTGTAACGTCGTGTCCATAGTCATAATGGAATGCAGCATACCATACCGGATATTGCGGCTTGTAGCGGAGCGACGAGCCGGCATGGAATACAGGGCGAGCCATGAAGAAACAGGAACCACGCTGATCGCCAAAGATCGACAGCCGCTGGAGCAAAGCCGGGGTCTTCTCTCCGGTTGATTCCTCGGAAACGGTACGTATTGACAGGCTTCATGAGAAAGCGCAGTATTTTTAGTTATCGAACCCGAGGTACACATGGGTACAGGGTTAGTCCAGAACAATCCCATGAGGCTGAGCAGGTCCGGTACCCCGCCAAGCCCTCACGGCAGGATTGCGCCGTGAGGGCTTGCCAGTCTTACGCACCCTTCCCCTACAGTCCGTCGCATTTCCACCTCATCGAAGGAGGAACGTATGAGGGCACCGCTCGGTTTATTGATCGGACTCGCCGTCTGGTGGCCTAGTTTCGCGTTCGCAGAAGGTGCGGGAGGGACCTACCGAGGAATTGCATCACTGTACTACACACTCATGTGGGGAATTTTGGTCTACGGCTTGTATGATACCTTCGGCAAGACCGCCGTCTACGTCGGAGCCCCGATTCTGGCGGTCGGAATCTACCTCATGCTGCCACCGGGATAACCGCGAACCACCGAAGTTCTGAGGGAGACGACCCGAGTCTCCCTCAGGTTTTTCCTGCCACGTCTGCCGATCCCTGATCTTCCCCGCAATGCGGGCGAGGGCCGAACGCACGGCGCAACGGCGTCCGTCTCTGCATATCCGACGGATGATTTCAGAAACGATGGCCGCCCGGCCGGCTCCTCATCAGGCTGGGTCTATGCTATGCTCCGCGCAGACGTGACCTTTTCAGGAGGGAGAACATCATGTTGATGAGACTGACATTTGCGGGTATCGGAGGATTACTCGGGCTGATCGGCATGGCAACCCTCTCTCCTGTAACCCCCTCAGCCGAAGCCTCGCCGTCAGCCCACGCGCCTCATGGGACGGTGACCATCGATGGCGTGACGGTACCTGACATCGGCCCGTTGCCGACGTCGACCCCGACGCCTTCCACCAATTTACAATACAAAGCCAAAATCGACCTCGGAAAGCAGCTCTACTTCGACGGGCGCCTTTCCAAGAACGGGGCGATTTCTTGCGCCTTCTGCCACAATCCCGGAACAGGATTCGCCGACCCGCGACAGACCTCCATCGGAATCAACGGGGGGGTGGGAGGACGCCAGGCCCCGACCGTGTACAATACCGCGTTTAACCACGTCCAGTTCTGGGATGGACGGGCTCGCTCGCTCGAAGAACAGTCGATCGGACCGATCCAGAACCCCATCGAGATGGGCGAAACGCACGAGAACGTCGTACGCAAGCTTGCTAAGATCAAAGGCTATCAGCAACAGTTCCGGGCCGTCTTCGGTACGGACGTGAATCTCCAGGACATCGCGAACGCGATCGCTGCATATGAACGGACCGTTACTTCGACGAACTCTGCGTTCGACAAATATACGGCCGGAGATCAGAAGGCCATGGACGAGGCCGCAGTGAGAGGGCTGGCGTTGTTCAAAGGCAAGGCGCGCTGCATCCTTTGTCACAACGGCCCGAACTTCACCGACAACCAGTTCCACAACCTCGGCGTGCCGCAAGTCGGACCGATGAAAGAGGACCTGGGACGTTTTTACGTGACCAAGACCGAAAAGGACAGAGGAGCGTTCAAGACCCCGACGCTGCGAAGCATTACCGAAACCGCTCCCTACATGCACGACGGCGCCTTCAAAACGCTCGAAGAAACCGTCGAGTTCCTGAACAGCGGAGGCGGTGCCAACCAGAATCTGAGCCCCCTGATCAAACCGCTCAACCTGACCCCTGAGGAACGAGGTGATCTCGTCGCCTTTCTGAAAGCCTTAACGGGGGAAGCGATCAAGTTCGAGATGCCAAAATTGCCGAAATAAGCAGCCGGATGCTCCCCTGAACCGGACACCCTCAGGCTCATCAATCCGGTTGTGCGTCAGTACCCGGCGAACTTTTCGATGTGAACGTCGCGATCGTCGATCCCGGCATCTTTCAGGGTCTTCCGCAACCCGGTCACCATCCCGGGCGGTCCAACCACGTAGTAGATCGGTGAGGGCACGCTCGCCAGGTACTTGGTCAGCATGGCCGCCGTGATGTATCCCGTTTCTCCCCGCCAGGGGCCTGCGGATTTCTCAGGATCGGTCATGGTCGGGACGAATGTGTACCTGGGATTCTCGCGTTGCAAGTCCCGGAGTTCGTCAAAAAACGGAGCATCTTCGGCCCGCCGGTTCGAATAGAAGAGCACCATCCGTTGCAGCAGTTTCCGTTTCGCCGCATGCACCAGCATACTCCGGAACGGGGTAATCCCGATTCCCCCTGCTAGGAGGACGGCAGCGCGTGCCTCGTCGGCATGCAGCACCAGATTGCCGAACGGACCTTCGATCCGGACCTCAGTGCCGAAAGCCATGCTGCGCAATTCATGCTTGAAGGCCGTGTCGCGCATGCGCGTGGCGACCGTCAACGTATCTTCGTCCGGCGCACTCGCGATGGAGAAGGCTCTGGTATCGCCTTCCGCATCGGTGGCGGACGGATGCAGCAGCGTCATATCCACGAACTGGCCCGGCGTGAACAGAAACCCGACCGGCTTCTGAAATCGAAACGCCATCGTGCCCTCGGCTACATTCTGACGATCTATCAACTTCACGCTATACGAACCCTCCTTCACCGCTTCGCTCATGTCACGCACCTCCATGACCTCAAGACCGTATCTCTCCTTGTCATCGCTGCATGCCGGAATACTGTCCCTATCAGGTGAGTCTGTCAATTCTGGGCCACGCGCCCTTCCGTCATCGGAGCCGTCCATACGTCCCGTATTGACTGACCGTCGAGACCTCTCTATTCTGGGACGCCGGAAGCTTTGTGCCAAAGTCTTCGCGTTCGATCCGGCCGGACTCGACCACCTGAAGGAGCGTCCATGACCGAAAGATCTGAGTCCCGCGTCAGCGAGTACATGCACCGTCAATTGGAGATCATCCCGCAGGACGTCCCCGTATTGACCGCGGCGACACGGATGCGGGAGCAACGGGTCGGATCCGTCTTCGCCGAGACGCTGGATCGGGAGCAACGGGAATGCCGCATCGTCGGGATCATTACCGAAACCGACATCATCGCGAAAGTCACGGCGAAGGGGCGCGCTGCCACTGCCACAACAGTCCGCGACATCATGAGCCATCCCCTCCTCACGATTGCGCCGGACCGGTTGATGATCGACGCCGGCCAGCTGATGGAACGTCATCACGTGCGGCACCTCGCCGTATCGGATGGGAACGAAATCGTCGGCATCATTTCCATGCGCGACCTCGCCAAATATTTCGTGGAAGCGCCTACCGGTCCCGTGCAGGCGTTGAACGATGTCTATTCCCCGCTGACGGTGCTGATGCAGCAAGCGCTGGAAACCGTCGACGCGCGGGACACGATCGAATCCGGCGCAAGACGGATGGCGGAGAAACGGATCGGTTCGGTGTTCGTCGTCGAAGCCGGTGAGATCGTCGGGATCGTAACCGAAACGGACGTGGTCAGGAAAGCCATGGGGGATCAGCTTGACCCCGCGACGATGCCCATCGGCGCTCTCGTGAGTTCTCCGCTACTCGACATCGACCTCAACCGGTCGATTCGCGACGCCTGCGACGTGATGGCCAAACATCAGGTCCGCCACTTGGCGGTCAGGGATCAGAGCCGTATTGTCGGGGTCATTTCTTTGCGGGATCTGGTCAAGATGGTTGCAGCCAGAGACAGGCCGGAATTCCTCCACCGGACCTCGGCAGACAGGCCAAGCGGCGGTTCCGCCTAAGACCCGATTCCGAAGGCCTACGACAGCCCGTGCTGTTCGCGTCCGATAGGGCCGTCGAAGCGATTCGTGGACTTGAACAGCTCGAACCGCCCGTCTTTCGCATAGGGCGCGACGCGGAGACGTAATGCCGCCATCTCGGCCACGGTCATCGGCGTAAAACGGCGCGCGATGTCGAGGTTCTGCCTGAGCACCTCCTGCGAATCAATCCCGCTCACGAGCGATGCGATCGGCAGGCTCAGCACGTAGCGCAGGGCTTCTTCAGGGGTGACGATCCCCCGCTTGATCGCCTCGGCGTTCCCGCTCAGGCTTTTCATCCCGATCGGCGCGATGCCTCGTTGGTTCAGCAGAGGCAGAACGTCTTGCTCAAAGCTCCGGTACGTGCCGTCGAAGACGTTCAACGGCATCTGGCAAGTGTCGAAGGGAAAGTCGTGCCCCAGCATCTTGAGATGGAGCTTCGGATCTTTGTGTCCCGTGAATCCGACATACCGCACTTTCCCCTGCCGTTTGGCTTCAAGCAGTGCCTCGGCCGCCCCGCCGGCGACAAAGTGCCGGTCCGGGTCGTCCTCGTACACCACTTCGTGAATCTGCCAGAGATCAAGATAATCGGTCTTCAGGCGGCGAAGCGATTCGTCGAGCTGTCGTAGAGCGACGCGCCTGTCACGTCCGTGGGAGCAGACTTTGGTCATGAGCACGACCTGCTGCCGGCGCCCCTGGATGGCTTTACCCATCAGTTCCTCGGATCGTCCACCGTTATATTCCCAGGCGTTGTCGAGGAAGGTGACGCCGCTATCGATCGCTTCGTGCAAGATGCGGACGGCCTCGTGCTCGCTTTCGATGCGCCCCCAGTGGGCGCCGCCGAAACAGAGGGCCGAGACCTGCAGGCCCGTTTTCCCCAGGGCACGCTTGGGGATTGCTCCGTTCCCGGTTTCCGCCGAGGACGTCGGGATCGAAACAAGATCCAACCAAACCCGTGACCCGCCCAAGGCAAGAACGGACCCGGCAATGCCCAGCGTCTTCAGCAACTGCCGTCGACCGACCGGTTGCGATCGGAGGCCGGACGTTCGATCACTGTCGTTCATGATTGCCGCTTTCTCAGGCTCTTTTCAAAGAAAGCTCTGGTCCGTGCTCGAGGAGGCACGCCGAACGATATAGATGCTCCTTCCAAGCCTGCTCGTCTCTCTCCCGGGGATGGCGTGGTTTGCTTCCCCACTGCGCGCGTCGAACGGCCACAGCTTCATCGTGGGCGTTCCGTGAGCAAGGGGAAGCAACCAGGCCGGCCTCCCTACGTCTCCATCATTTCCAGCCTGGCATCGAACTCATGCCCGCAGGCCGTACAGCGGATACAATCGGACTCGACCGTGAATTCCTCTGACCGGATCCCCATGCCGCCGCAATCCGGACATCGGGCGAGATGAATCTTCTGATCATCGATGGTTTCGTAGCGGCTCCCGTGCAGACAATAAACCGGCTTCCCCTCGAGCAGCCAAGGCATGCCTGTGTTGTCGACCACCGGCAACGCGAGATAGTGATGGTTCACATAATCTTCCATCTCGCGCCGGCTACCAAACCCGTCCTTGATGAGCTTTCCGCTCACCGCTTCATAGAGCGCCTGCTCTCTGACGATCGCCTTGGTCGGTCCCATATGTCCTCCTTGAAAGGCCGCTCGGATGACCTGCTTCGCGAATACGACGAACAGCGCCGGTTCCCATTGCGCGCTGTGACGCATCAAACCCGTGCCGACACATTCCGCCGGACTGCCAGAGCATTCGCCCGGAGCGGTCCACGGCCAGACCGTCCACCTGTCAGACGACACCGGAATAGTAGCGAAGGATGTTCGAAACCGAGATCACCCCGACGATGTCGCCGTCCTGCGCGACGGCCAGGTGCCGGGTGGCCTGTTCCTTCATCATGCGCACCGCCTCGATCAGCGGGCGATCACCACGGATCGCCACCAGCGGTTTTCTGACACAGGACTTGACGGGGGTCGTACCGGGATCCAGACCATTGGCCACCACGTCGCGCGCGAGGGTCGAATCGGTGATGAATCCCACATAGGCATGCTCGTCCGTGACAAGTAGCGAGCCCGTTTTCCATTTTTGCATCAGCTGGCCGGCCTCTCGCAGGCTGGCTGTCTGGGAAATGCTCCGGAGATCGTACGACATGTGTTCCGCAACCTGAGGACCGATGAGCACCTGCCGGTTTCCCTTGTGCTTTTTCGGTTCAGCGGCGCGGCGCGCTTCCAGTTCCGACACGCAACTCTCCAGGACCCGGCTTCGCTGCAGGATATTTTGCCGTTCACTGTCCAGCCCCACGCTTTCCGGAGCCTCTTCCGTCATGTTCACCAGGCCGGAGGCCTCGCCGAGCTCCGCATATTCGTAGGCGTCCAGCAATTCGGAATGCTCCCCCAGCATGTCTACGATCAGTCGTTCAGATTCCGAGTCAAACTCCTCCAGACTCCGGGACGGCTTGCCCTTCCCCGTTCCCATATAGCAGCCCAACTCGGTCAGGTGCGCCCGCATACGCTCGATGCTCCGATCCAGGGAAACTCGAGGTTTTTTGGGAGTCGTGCGTGAGACCATGTCACCTCCTATGAGATAGCCTAGGGGGGTGGCCCGATCTTACGCCTGCCGGATTGACGTAGCAAGCCGGGCCCCGCCGGTTGTGCGGCAGCAGGCGTGCCTCCGATTCTGACACCGCACGAAACTCCGGCTCGTTCCAGCTTTCGATTGCAGCGGCGCGCTCCGAACGCTAGACTCCTCCGGCACAGGGGAGTGCTTCCGTCCCGTACTCCCTCGCTGATGCAGAGACTGCTCGCTCACCGATGGGGGATCCGTATGTTTGACTGGCTGGCCAATCCCGAAGCATGGATCGCGCTGGGAACCTTAACCGCGCTCGAAATTGTCCTGGGGATCGACAATATTATCTTCATCTCTGTCCTGGTCGGCAGAGTCCCCGAGGCGGAACGGGCCATTGCGAGACGGCTGGGGCTCGGGCTCGCGATGATTGCGCGTCTGGTCTTATTGTTTTCCATTTCCTGGGTCATGGGCCTCACCCAGCCCTGGTTTACGGTCTTTACCCAGGCGATTTCCGGCCGCGACCTCATCCTGATCGGAGGAGGACTCTTTCTCCTGGCCAAAGCCACGCACGAAATTCATGCCAGCCTGGAGGGGGTCGAAGAGGATGCGGCGCTGCCGGCCGTGACCGGCCTGGGAATGGTCCTGGTCCAGATTGCGCTTCTGGATATCGTATTCTCTCTGGATTCCGTAATCACGGCGGTCGGGCTGGTTGAGCAGGTGTCGATCATGGCAGCCGCGATCATCCTGGCGGTCGTCGTGATGCTGATGGCGGCAAAGTCCATCGGAGATTTTGTCGACAATCATCCGACGATCAAAATTCTGGCCCTGTCGTTCTTGATTCTCGTCGGAGTCACCCTCATGGTGGAAGGGTTCGATGTCCATGTGCCCAAGGGATACATCTATTTCGCCATGGCGTTTTCCGTCTCGGTGGAGATGCTCAACTTGCGCATGCGTAGAGCGCGCCAGGCGCCGGTCAAACTACACAGCCGATACGCCGAAAACCGGGGACAGATGAAATAGACCGGAGGCGGCAGCCGACGGTATGTCATCCAAGAACCCGCTCTTCCTTTTCTGGTACTCTTCGCTCCATGCCCGCTCCGCTTCAAGCCTTCATCGCCATCTTTCTTGTCGGCGCCGCCCTTCGCTCAACCGCCCTGCTCAATAAATCTCACGCGGAACGACTGGCCTCCGTGGTATTTTCTGTCAGCCTGCCTGCGACGATTCTCGTGTCGTTGGATCGCATCTCGTTCGCGCCGACAGCCTGGAAGCTCCCGTTGGCAGCCTGTCTGGTGACGGTGCCGCTGGTCCTCTGCTCCTGGCAACTCGCCCGCCTGCTGCAACTCTCCCGGCAGACGCGAGGGGGATTTCTGCTCGCCACCGGTTGCATCAATTCGGTGTACTTCGCCTATCCCGTGATCCTTGCGACGCTGGGGAACGAAGGATTGGCTCAGGCTATTCTCTTCGATCTCGGACAAACCACGCTCACACTCACCGTCCTGTACGCCCTTGCCCTGTGGCACGGTGCACAGTCCTCAGGTGTCCGTTCGGCCGTGATCCGCTTCCTTTCCTCCCCGCCGCTGTGGGCGCTGGGCGTCATGCTCGCGCTGAAATTGTTCGACTTCCATCTGCCCTCTTGGCTGCGCGAGGGCCTCAACCCCCTGCATCTGACGACGACACCGCTGGCGAGCCTGGTGCTCGGCCTCTCGATCAGTTTCTCTGCGGTACGCCGCACGGCACGGCTGGCCGTCACGGGCGTGATGGTCCGGATGGGAGGCGGATTGCTGCTGGCATTCGCCGCAGCCTCCATTCTGGATTTGACCGGGCTGGAACGAACTGTGGTGATTCTCGTCGGCGCAATGCCGTCGGCGGTAACGGCCGTCATCTTTGCCGCGGAAACGCGCCTCGATGAAGAGCTGGTCGCCTCCATCGTGGCCCTCTCTATTTGCGCAGGGGTGGCGATGCTTCCGTTTCTCCCGGGCGTTGCGGCGCTCCTGATGAGTGGATGACCGGGGAGGTTCCAGGAACCCTTCCCCGGTCGGGCAGCCCTTCGGCTAGCGAGTCATCCAGGACCGGTTGCGGACGGTCGCCAGCGCATAGGGGAAGATCCAGAACAGACTGAAGAAATAAAAATAGGCGTACAACACCCCAAAGAGAAATTCACGCGAGCGCTCGCTGTGGAGAAAATAGAGGGTGTAGAAAATGGAGACGATCGCCATCGAGATCAGGAATCGGACGATCGTCCAAGGGTCCTGCACGCTCAAATACACCATGAGCGTCAGCGAGCTGTAGGCGACGGGATAGCGGAGATTGGTGATCGTGGTTTCGAGCAGGGTCAGCACCAGCGCGGGAAACGGCAGTTTCCACATGATTTTCCACAAGCGGAGTTCTTCCCGAATGTAGCTGCGGTCCCAGCGCAGGAACATGTTGCAAAGCTGTCGATAGGTCTCCGGCGCAAGCGTCTGCACGACGGCGGTACGTTGATAGACGGCCCGGTATCCCGACGCCAACACGTCGTTGGTCAACGCCCGATCTTCCCCGATCGTACAGGCAGCGCCGAGAAACCGCTGCCGGAGCCACGAGGGCACCAACGGCTTGATCACGGACGCGCGATAGGCGGACAGGGCCCCCGGACAGCAATAGACGGTGCCGTAGGACGACTGCACGCTGCGCAGGAAATCGAACGACAGCACATACCGCACATGAAGCATGCGCGGCAGGACCGATTGAAAGCGGTTCAGCACGCAGACCTTGCCCGCCACCACCCCGACCCGATCATTCCGGAAGGGGCCGGCAATCGCCAGCAGAGCGCGACGATCGACCAGGCTGTCCGAATCGACCGTCACGATGATATCCCCCGTCGCGCGCGCGAAGCCCGCCGCGAGCGCCGCGCGCTTGCCGGAATTCACCGGAAGCTTCACGGTCTGCACGAGATCCGGTCGTTCGAGCTGCGCCGCGTTCACGTGGGTCCAGGTGTCGTCCGTACTGCCGTCATCGATCACGATGATCTCGAGGCGCTCCCGCGGATACTCGGCTCGCGCGCAGGCATCCATGGCCTTCCGGACCATCGCACCTTCGTTATAGGCCGGTATGATGATCGACATCCGTGGCGCCTCCTCGTAGTCCGCCGCAGCTACAGGCCGGTAGCGGACCCAGAGGAGCGTGCGGATCACGAGGAGCAGCATACCCATGGTGAACCAGAGAAGACTGGGCCGTGCGATCAACGCCGCCCACCCCTGGATCATCAGAGTATCGGCCAGCGGATCGAACACCTCGTGACCGAAACGGATGATCGTGGCGATGACGGCCCCGAACACGATAATCGTTGCTATGACAAACCGAAGATCGATATTCAACCAGGTTGGATTGTCGTCTGATGGATGAGCGAGAACGGCTGACCGAGAAGACGACCCGACGATGCGAGGCTCCATGACAATTCCTTCCAAACTAAGACAATGAATAAAAAGCGTCAACGCGACGAGGCGGGGCCATCAGCTGTTAAAAACACATGCAGGAACCTCGAGACGGATAGTCTTCAAACCCGCACTGCTCCTCATCTGTAACAGCTGCATGCCTCACAAGCCCCATAGCCCGTGTCGTATTTGCAACGTTCGTGGGCTGTGAGCCTCAGTCTCAAGACAAGCAGTACCGCAACATTTTGTGGTTGCGAGAAGCAGGCGTGAGAGATTTAGGCAGAATCAGCCTTGATCTTCGGCCAGAACAACCGGGTACGTATATTGCGTATTACCCTGACATCGGGAAGGGAGGTCGATCATGCAAGACGCAACCTTGTGGGCCGCATGGTATCTCTTTCTTTTAGCGATTCCCCTGTTCCTCATCGGTTCATTTATCCGCGAGCGGGTGACCGCTCGACGGTCTCTTCGGCGCCGCCGCTGACGGGATATTGAGCCACTTTCACTTCCCGTTCACCTGCCCGACTCAATGCCGGCCATCGGCCGGCAAAGGCACCACCCGTCATCCGGGATCGACTCACGGATCGGGCAAGGTGTGGCTCGACCAACCCCTTCGGGCCGGACAGTAGTCATTCTATAATGAACCCCCTATCGGTTTTCAACTGGGCTCATCCACCTACCAGAAGCATCCTATTAGTTAGATGCCCGTCATACAGCCGCCCGCACGGACGAGCCGATCAAAAAAGCGACAAATCCTCGTCAGCTTGTCTCATTGAACTCTATGCAGACTCCGCTCACTTTGCGGTATATTGGGCATGGACGGCGCGAGTCCTGCTGTGGTCAGCGGCGGCTCGATGTCTGTATCATTGACCTCGATTATTGAGATGACCCTCCATCCCATGCAACGATTCAGTCTGGTGCTGCCGGTCCTGTTCGTGCTCGGGTACTGGGCCTTGTTCCCCCAACCGGTTATCGCAGTGCCCATGATAAACGATCCCAAGGGGTTTGAAGGCATTCCATGGGGCGCCGCCTTTTCCGAGTCAGCCGACTTCCAGATGGTTGAAGACAGCCAATATATCAAGGGCTACGAACTTAAGGAGGGACCGCCGTCACTTGGCGGTGCGAAGGTGGACTCAATGCGGTTCCTCACGTTCAAGGGGGAATTCGCCCGAGTCGTCATCCGCTATCACGGCAAGGCCACCCACGATCAGATTGTGACCATTCTCCAATCCCGGTACGGACCGCTGGATCGAACGCCGGGCCAAATTTCCAAGGGGCCTGTGCATCAACTGAACTGGCAGGGAGACGACAGCGAGATCACTCTGACGTTTGAGGACCTGAACCACCGCGGCATCATCTTCTTTGAATCCCGCGCCTTGGCCTTGAAATTCTCCGAAGGCATGATGGCGCCCGAGCAAGACCTCGGTGGCGCCACCTATTGACGGAGACAGAAGCCGGCACGTTCTCAATTTTATAGGTCCCCGGCTACGCCCGCACAAGAGACCGGTAGGTCATCCCTCCGCCCTCTTGCATCCCTCGGTCGATCCGTCCCATACTTTCGGACCATGGCGCCAGGTCCTTTTGACTCACCTCAGCCTCTTCAGCATCTTGAAACCGACTCCGCTCTGCGCGCCATTCTCGAAGGCACCGCAACGGTAACCGGCCAGGAGTTTTTTGCAGCGCTCGTGCAGAATCTAGCCAAGGCGCTCGGCACGCACGGCGCCTGGGTGACGGAGTACTTCCCCGAAAAGCGGCGGCTGCGTGCCCTCGCCTTCTGGATGGATGGCCAATGGGTGAAGGACTATGAAGTCGACATCGCCGGGACACCCTGCGAACGAGTGATCGATACGGCCAAGCTGGTGCATTTTCCCGACCGCGTTCTGGAGATCTACCCGCACGAAGAAGAATTACGGGAAGCCGGAGCGGTCAGCTACATGGGAGTCCCGCTGCAAGACACGGATGGCCGCATCCTGGGACACATGGCGGTGATCGACCGGCGACCGATTCCGGAGGAACCGCGGGTCTATGCGATCTTTCAGATTTTTGCCGCGCGGGCGGCGGCAGAATTGCAGCGTTTGCAGGCTGAAGCCGAAGTGCGCGAACGGGAGGAAAAAGTCGGGCGGCTCCTCAGCAGCGCCATGGATGCCATCATCGAGCTGGACGATCACCTCAATATCACCCGTGTGAATCCCGCGACGGAGAAAGTCTTCCGTTGCCGTGCGGACAAGATGACCGGCCAGGATTTCCGGCGATTCGTGAGCCGGGAAGATGCAAGCCGGCTCCTGACGCTGATCATCGAGCTGGATGGTCGACCGGAAGGCCAGCAGTCGCGCTGGATTCCAGGCGGACTCACCGCCCGCTGTCCCGAAGGGGAATCATTTCCCGCCGAAGCGACCCTCTCTCGATTCGAGCTGCATCGTCGGAAATTTACGACGCTGATCCTGCGCAACGTCCATGACCGGATGGCGGCGGAGCAGAAGATCCAGTCGCTCACCGCTGAAACCGAATTGTTGCGGGAAGAACTGCAAGCTCTGCATCACGACAATACGCTGCTCGGCGAAAGCCAGGCACTCCGGCAGGTCTTACGCGACATTGCCCAGGTCGCAGAGACCGACGCGACGGTGCTGATCATGGGCGAAACCGGCACAGGCAAGGAACTCGTGGCGCGCGCGATCCATGCGGCCGGCAAACGGCGTGAACGGCCGCTGATCACTGTGAATTGCGCGGCGATCCCCGCAACGCTGATCGAGAGCGAATTATTCGGATATGAAGCGGGCGCCTTCACCGGGGCGACCAAGAAACGAGCGGGACGGTTCGCCCTGGCCGACAAGGGCACCATTTTTCTCGACGAGATTGGCGAATTGCCACTCGATCTGCAAGCGAAGCTGCTCCGCGTACTGCAGGAAGGCGAGTTCGACCCTGTGGGAAGCCAGCACAGCAGGAAGGTGGACGTACGCGTGCTGGCTGCGACGAACCGTGACCTGGAGACGTCGGTCCGCGAAGGCAAATTTCGCGAGGACCTCTTCTACCGGCTGAACGTCTTTCCCCTCCGCCTCCCGCCGTTGCGCGAACGCAGCGACGACGTGGTCCGTCTGGCCGCCGCCTTCGCCAGGCGGTTCGCCGCCAAGATGGGCCGCACCATCGCGCCACTGACCGAGCAATGCGCGGCCAGGCTCAAAGCTTATAACTGGCCCGGCAACGTGCGGGAACTCCAGAACGTGATCGAGCGGGCCGTGATTACGGCAACAAACGGTCGATTGAATCTGGACCGGGCCTTGCCGGAAGCGTCTTCGACGGGACCGTCGTCAGTCGAGAAGGCGGTCGAGTCGCCCGGACGGATCCGGACGGCGAAAGAACTGGAGGAACTGGAACGCACCAATATCCTGCGCGCCCTCGATGCCGCCAAATGGAAAGTCTCTGGCGAACAGGGCGCCGCGAAACTGCTGGGCATCAATGCCTCGACCCTATCCTCGCGCATGAAGGCTCTGAAGATTCAGAAACCCCGCTGAAGACTGCGCCTCCGGCCAAACGTCATACGACGGAGGTACTCATTTCCTCCGACGAAGA
>DATGEA010000466.1:0-8610 GCA_035310605.1 Nitrospira sp.
AATCTGGTGAAGATGTATGAGCTGGCCCGGGCCTCACAGATCATCCCGATCCCGGTGACGGTCCCCTCCGTTCGCGTAGACGTGGCGGGCGGAGGACCTGATGCAGAGGCCTGGGTCGGGCAGCATCTGAAGCGGCGCGTCGAACTGAACGGCTTGATCGCGGAGTATGCCGTGTCGAAAGGTCTCCCATGGATCGATTTCTTTACCGCGACGGCAGAATCTTCCACGCGTCAGTTGGCGGCGGAATATTCCAACGACGGACTTCATCTGACAACGGCAGGCTATCGGCTGTTGGCCCGGTTGCTCTACGACCAGGTGTTTGCCAAGGCATTTCCGACGGCCCGGGGGATGACGCCATGATCGCCGACGTCACTGATCGGGATTTCGATCGTGTCGTGGAACAGTCGGCAGTGCCGGTCCTGGTCGAGTTCTGGAAGCCGGGCTGCGGAAGTTGCCGGGCGCTGTTGCGTCAGCTGGAACAGCTCGAGGCGGGCGTGGCAGGAAAAGTTCAGATTCTGAAAATGAATGTGGATGAAAACTTCCAGATTCCGGCCGAGCTGGAAATCAGTTCCCTTCCGGTGCTGGCCCTCTATCGGCGGGGACGGTTCGAGCGATTTGTCGGCGGAATCGGAACAAAAGAGGAAATTCTCAAACAACTCGCGCTGCCATGACCGTTACCCTAAAGGGTTCGCCAGGTCCGTCCGTCTTCCTGAATGAGTCGGTCGGCCTCTACCGGTCCCCATGTGCCTGCTGGATACTCGGGGAGCCACCGTGAACACTGTTGCTGCCAACCTTCCAGAATTCTCGTGATCCAGGCCCAGGAAGCCTCCACCGCATCGCGTCGCATGAATCGTGATGCGTCGCCTGTCATGACGTCCAGCAACAGCCGTTCGTAGGCTTCCGGCGACGGCCGTCCGAACACATCGCTGTATTGGAAGTCCATTTCCACCGGATGGGTCTGGGCCCTGGTTCCCGGTACCCTTGAAACGATACGCAGCGACAGTCCCTCTTCCGGTTGGATGCGCAGGGCCAGCACGTTCGGAGGCTGGGGCTGCTGCGCGTTGGCGTTGAACAGGATTTGAGGGATGTCCTTGAACTGAACGGCCACCTCGCTCGCGCGACGGGGCATGGCTTTGCCGGTTCGCAGATAGAACGGCACGCCAGACCAGCGCCAGTTCTCGAGGAAGCATTTCAACGCCACATAGGTTTCCGTCGTCGAGTCCGGTTTCACGCCGTTCTCGCGACGATAGCCCGGGACCGACTGATCGTGCACGGTACCGCCCGCATATTGCGCCCGCACCGTATAGGATTCGACATCCTTGCCGGCAATCGGCCGCAAGCAGCGCAGCACTTCCATCTTGGCGTTCCGGACCACATCGGGATCAAGCGAGTAGGGCGGCTCCATCGCGACGAGGCAGAGGAGCTGGAGCAAGTGGTTTTGCACCATGTCTCGCAGCGCGCCGGCTTCTTCGTAGTAGGCGGCTCTGGTCCCGACGCCTTCGGCTTCGCTGACGGTGATCTGCACATGATCGATGTATTTGTGGTTCCAGATCGGTTCGAAAATGCTGTTGGCGAAGCGGACGACCATCAGATTCTGGACGGTCTCTTTCCCCAGGTAATGATCGATCCGGAAAATCTGTGATTCGTCGAACACGCGTCCGGTGACGGCGTTGATCTGTTGGGCCGAGGCGAGATCGCGCCCGACCGGTTTCTCGACGATGATTCTCGCGTAGGGAGTTGTCGTGCGGGTAGCGAGTCCCGACTGCTCCAGCCCTTCGCAGACGGAAGTGAAGGAACTTGGCGGGATGCTTAAATAGAAAATGCGATTGCCCGGAAGCTCCAGCCCCCGTTCGATTTCCTCCGTGCGCGTTTTCAGCGCCGCGTACGTCTTCGGGTCGTCATTTTCACCTGCCAGATAGAACAGGTGACTTGCAAAGGCACTCCACCGGTCTTCCACCAAAGATTGGCGCGAATGGGCGAGGACGCCTTCGCGAACCGTGGCCCGGAATTCTTCGTCGCTCATCTGCTTCCGTCCCAGGCCGAGCACGGCAAAGTTTGCGGGCAGGAGGCCGTCGAGGAGGAGGTTGTAGAGCGCAGGGATCAACCGGCGACGCGCCAGGTCGCCCGATCCGCCGAAGATGACGAGCGTGCAGGGCTCGACCGGAGCGAGAGCTTCTTGCGCGGGCTTGATGTCGATACGTTGAATCGGGGGCATGAGGTTATCCTACCGCTTCACGGCGTGGCCGCCAAATGCATTGCGTAATGCCGCCAGCATCTTTTCAGCGAATGATTCCGTCTGGCGGGAGCGGAAACGGGTAAAGAGGGCGGTGGTGAGCGTCGGCACCGGGACGTCTTTTTCGATTGCATCGGCGATCATCCAGCGGCCTTCTCCGGAATCCTGAACGTACCCTTTCAACCCTTCGAGCCGGGGGTCATCCTTCAACGCGCCGGCGGCGAGTTCGAGCAGCCAGGAGCGCACGACGCTCCCTTGCATCCACAGGTCGGCAATGCGGGCGAGATTGAGGCGATACTCGCTCCTGGACATCAACTCGAAGCCTTCGGCATAGCCCTGCATCATGCTGTACTCAATCCCGTTGTGGACCATCTTCACATAGTGGCCGGCGCCGACGGCTCCGACATGCGCCCAGCCGTTCGGGGGCGCGAGCGCCTGGAAAATCGGTGTCAGCCTATCGACCGGTTCCTGTTCGCCGCCGACCATCAGGCAGTACCCGTTCTGGAGGCCCCAGATTCCTCCGCTCGTACCCACGTCGACATAGTGGAGACCTTTCGACATCAGATCCTTGGCGCGTCTGACATCATCGGAAAATCGTGTATTGCCGCCGTCGATCACGACGTCCCGAGGTTGGAGGAATGCGGCCACAGCCTGGACGGTCTCTTCGGTGGGCGCTCCGGATGGGACCATAATCCAGACCGCGCGCGGCGCGGTCAGTTTCTGAACGAGATCGGCAAGTGACGTCGCGCCCACACAGCCGGCGGCGGCGGCCTGGGTAAGTGCATCGGCGGACCGATCGTAGGCCACCACTCGGTGCCCGGCCCGTTGCAAGCGCGTCACCATGTTCAGGCCCATCTTACCGAGACCGATGAATCCGATTTCCATAGGGGACTCCTTTTGCTCCATCGATACGACCAGCTGACGCCGATGAGATACGTCTCTGGTCAATCAGCAATTGCCCGCCTTTCGTAAGGTCTCGCTGTTCCACAATCAGGCTGCAGAGAGAGACGAATCGACGCGTGCTCTATTCCGTACGTCGGGCGTTTAAGCGGCGCGAGACCGCCGCCGACGGATTTGTTCGAGGCCCTGTTAATCGATGCGGGCCGGATTCGGGACGTCCTTGAACAGGAGATTCGCCATGTCCCGGCCACAGTTGAGCCGTTCCGGCAGCGTCGCCGCCACCAGAAAGTGTCCGGCGAGTTCGCCAAGGGCGCCATCGCGTGACGAGATAAACCGCGGCACGTCGGCCGGCGCTGTCAGCCACAGCCCGCGCAGGCGGAAGAAAGCAGTCACAAAATCCTCAAAGAAGATCATCAGAATGTACTGTGCGGCCGCCGGTTTATCCGCGAGGTCCTGGGCTTTCCCCAACCAATGGAAACACTCGGCTTTCAGCCGAATTTGTTCGTTGATGCTGGCTGGCGGGGGACCCTGCCGGAAGCGATGATTCGCCCGCTCGATCAATTTGGCTCCGATGCCGTCATGGTCGTGCAGAATACGGGCTTTCCGGAGCAGCGAAGGCAGGCGGGGTGAATTGGCCATGTCTTCTTCCACATCTTTGTGGCCGCAATATCGGATATCGGCCATACGGTCCGCGACCCGCACGATTTCGTGAACGTCCGCCTGACCCTTGACCAGGGCGATCAGGTCGACGTCGCTATGGGCGGTCACGGCGCGGCGCGCACCGGAGCCGACCAGCAGAACGCTCACAAGATCGCCGCCGCGCCGCCCGCGGACGTGGCGCAAGGCGACGGCAACGACCTCTTCATAGGCCGGTTCGTTGATCGGCTCCGGCGCCTCGAGCGGTTCCGGTACCGGAACAAGCTCGGACTGCAGCTCTTCTCTCGTGGGGATGGTATGCGTACTTTCGGTGTCCATTTATTGGATTCCTTGTGCCGACTGGATCTGTCGAGGGAGAGATCCCAGCCACTCGTCAAAAGGTTGATCGGCGTCGACGATGATTTCGAGCTTGCCGTTGTGGAGGCGTCTTACGATCCCTGGGCGTTCGGGAGACAGGGGGATTTCGACCCACTCGCGGTTGAGGCCGAGCGAGTCGGTCAGTTCGAGGATTCGGCTGATCTGTGCGAATGAGACCACATCCAACGTCAGACTCCATGCCCGATGCTCTGCATTCTAGATTTGGGTGGAAATGCTGTCAATGCAGGAAGGCATTACCCCAACACGCGGGCAAACACGTTGCCGGCGCGCTCGATGGCGGCGGCGGAGACATCCAGGTGCGTGACGGCGCGAAAACTGGTTCCGCCGATCGCATTAATCAGCACGCCTTCCTGCTTCAATGCGGCAACAACGGCAGCGGGAGCCAGCCGGTGGCCGATTACGTCGAAGATCACGATGTTCGTGTCGACGTCTTGGGGATTGACCGTAATCGTCGGAATCTGTTGCAGCTTTCTCGCGAGCCGTCTGGCGTTGTCGTGATCCTCTTTCAATCGCCCCACGTGGTGTTCGAGCGCATAGATGCCGGCTGCTGCCAGGATGCCGGCCTGCCGCATCGCGCCGCCATACATGCGGCGAAACCGCTTGGCCTTCTCGATCAGCGCCAGGTCGTTGGTCACGAGGAGCGAGCCGGCCGGTGCGCCCAGGCCTTTGGAGAGGCAGACGGACACGGTTTCGAAATGCTGGGCGTAGGCAGCCGGCGGCAGGGTCGTGGCGGCCACGGCATTGAACAGTCGCGCCCCATCCAGATGCATGGGAATGCGGTGAGCCGAGGCCACCGCGCGGATCCGCTCGATGGTCGCCAGCGGGTAGATCGTGCCGCCGCCGCTGTTATGGGTGTTTTCCAGGCAGATGAGCGCGGTTTGGATGCTGTAGGGATCTGTGGGGCGGATCGCGGCTTCAACTTGCTCCGGTCCGATGATGCCGCGGTTTCCCACCACCCAGTGAAGCTGCACCCCGGCGAGTGCGCCGGCCGCACCCTGTTCGTACCGGACGATGTGCGCCTTGCTTTCGACGATCACTTCTTGGCCCGGCTGTGTTTGGATGCGGATGGCCAACTGGTTGGCCATTGTGCCGGAGGGGACGAAGAGGGCCGTCTTCTTCCCGAGCAACCCGGCCGCCATCTCCTGGAGCTGATTCACGGTCGGGTCTTCGCCGTAGACGTCGTCGCCGACCTCGGCGCGGGCCATGGCTTCTCGCATGGCGTTCGTCGGTTTCGTGACCGTATCGCTGCGCAGGTCGATGATCGGCATGACTGATTCCATACAATAACCGCCAACAAGAGACAAGTCCAAGTTCCCAGGCCGAAGAATTCGCCGGACGGTCAACAAGCCCGGTGCCGCTCGATCGTCGCCGGCAACATTTTCCTTGCGCGGAAGCCAACTCCTCGTCAGGATGCCGGCCCATGTCGAGCGTTCGTGCCACGATCCAATCCCTGGTCGGCGCCGAGGCGGATGAAGTACAGCCGGTGGGTTGGGCTTTTCTGTATTTTTTTTGCCTACTCTGCGGATACTACATCCTGCGTCCGGTGCGGGATGAAATGGCCATCGAGGGAGGCGTGCAGCACTTACCCTGGATGATGACCGCCACCTTCGGGACCCTGTTAGTGGTGACGCCATTGTTCGGCTACCTCTCCGCCCGCATGCCGCGCTTTCGCCTGTTGCTGACGGTCTATACGTTCTTCGGAATCAATCTGGCGGGTTTCTTTCTCCTGATGGCCAACCATGTCGCGCCGCACTGGGTCGCACGCGTCTTTTTCGTGTGGCTGTCGGTCTTCAACCTCTTTGTCGTCTCCGTCTTTTGGAGTTTTATGGCAGATCTCTTTACCCCGACGCAGGGTGCCAGGCTCTTCGGGGTAATCGCCGCCGGCGGCAGTACCGGTGCCATGGTCGGACCGCTCTTGACGACGGCGCTGACTTATGTAGTGCCCATTCCGGTCCTGATGCTGGTGTCCGCCGCATTTCTTGGCACCTGCGGGATCTGCATCCTTCGACTCGATCGATGGTCGACGCATCGGCCGGTTCGACAAGCCGATCGACGGGGAGAGCCGATCGGCGGAAGTATGTGGGCGGGTATCCGCCTGGCTCTGTCGTCACCCTATTTGTTGGGTATCTGCGGCTATCTGTTCCTGTTGACTATGACGGCGACCTTTCTCTACTTGGAACAAGCAAAACTCGTGAGCGAACAGGTGCCTTCTCCCGAAGGACGCACGCGATTGTTTGCGATGGTCGATTTGGCGGTCAACGTGGTCACGTCTCTCACGCAGCTCTTCGTGACCAGCCAGATGATCAGTCGATTCGGTCTGGCTGCGGCGCTGATCGTTCTGCCGATCGCCAGTGCCGTCGGATTCGGGGTGATCGGGTTCGTGCCGGTGCTCGTGGTCTTCATCCTCTTTACGGTCGTACGGCGCATCGGTGAATACGCGATCGCAAAGCCCGCGCGCGAAGTGCTGTTCACGGTTCTCAGTCGTGAAGAAAAGTACAAGGCGAAAAATTTTATCGATACGGCGGTGTCACGCGGAGGCGATGCGGCGACCGGGTGGATCGTCAACGGCGTGAAGTCACTGGGTATCACGGCTGCGCAGATTGCCTGGATTCTGGTACCGCTGACTTTCGTGTGGGCCTGGATAGGCTGGTCTCTCGCCAGGCAGGAAGATCGGAAACGGATCGGCACTGCGCAGGAAGGGTGAAACCAAGGCTGTTTACTGTCGGAAAAATCGCGTGCTATAGTCGCCTGTCTCGATGGTGCGCTCACGGTTCACGCCTAACGTTGCAGGGGGGTGAGATGCCTGAAGTTCCAGTTAAGATGTACCTTGATAAGATATTGAAAGAGTGCAGGAAGACAGTCTCGAGCCTCGCGCGGTTGTCCGGTCCTGTCAAGGACAAGGCCATCCGCGCGATGGCGGATCGAGTGGCCGCTGATGAGGAGGCGATTCTTGCCGCGAACGAAAAAGACGTCGATGCGGTCGGAAAATCCTACGAGAGCGACATTGTCAAAGACCGCATGAAAGCGGCGGTGGCCCGGCTTCGGATGACGGCTGACGATGTGAAGGAAATGGTCGACCGGCTTCGGCTCATTGCGGATCAGCCCGACCCGGTGGGCGCGGTGACCTCACGATGGGAGCGACCCGATGGACTGCAAGTCAGCCGCGTACGTGTTCCGATCGGAGTGATCGGCATTATTTCGGAAATGAAGCCGCTCGTAACGGTGGAGTCCATCGCCCTCTGCCTCAAATCCGGGAACGTCTGTGTGTTTCGTGGATCGCCGGAATGGAGTCTCACGCATCACGTGATCGGCACGGGGCTTCGGGAAGCCGCCGAAGAATCCGGTCTGCCCGCCGGCGCCTGGGTTCTGGTCGAGCGACCGGAAAAAGAGGCGGCGATCGAAATGATCCGATCGGGAAGAATCCTCGATGCGATCATCCCGCGAGGCGGAGCCGGCCTTCGGAAGACGGTGCTCGACGGAGCCAGGATGCCGGTGTTGTGCTACGACGGCGGGCTCACGTATCTCTATGTCGATGCCGACACCGATATGCCGATGGCACAAAATATCGCGATCAATTCGAAAGCTCAGTTGGCCGGGGCGGCCAACTCGCTCGACACGCTGCTCGTGCAGCAGGTCATCGGACGGCAGTTCCTACCCCCGCTGATCACGCGACTCCTCGACGAGTACAAGATCGAGGTGCGCGGGTGCCCCAAGACCATCGCGCTCATGGGACAAATGGCCATGACCGGGCATACCTCGATCAAGCCGGCGACCGAGGAAGACTGGCGCACCCAATTTCAATCGCCGGTGTTGGCGGTCAAAATGGTGGCGAATTTGAATGAGGCGTTGGCCCACATTGCGGACCATGGACCCTGCCTCACGGCAGTCATCGCGACCACCAACTATGACTCGGCCATGCGCTTCACCCGTGAAGTGGATGCGAGCGCCGTGTTTGTGAATGCGTCCTCGCGGCTGAATGCGGGAGACAGCTATGGATTCGGCACAGACATCGGACTCAGCGGCTCGCATCTGCATGCGAAGGGGCCGATCGGGCTTGAGCAACTGACGTGCGAGAAATACGTCGGGTTCGGATCGGGGCAATTACGATTCCCGCATCCGGTGCCCGAAGCCTATTTCGACGCCATCATGCTCAAACGACCATGAGAGGATGTTGAAAGCGCCCGCCCGCGTCGTTCTCGCATCGCTCGGACCCTCGACGTACCACGAACCGTACGCCTCGGCCCCTCGCTCGCTGCGGCCTTGCGGACAGACGTTTTGAACATCCTCCAGTCATGAGACTGCTGCAAGGGTGGCCGTGGCAGACATTTCGTTACAAGAAGCTTTAATTGATCATCTTGCTCAATGGGGGCTACGTCGCTTCACCAGCGACGACGCCTACTTTCAGTGGCAGCGCCAAGCGCTCTCTTCTCAAGAACTCTCCG
>DATGEA010000467.1:0-1870 GCA_035310605.1 Nitrospira sp.
TTGACGACGGGACCTACGCTCCCATTTCCGGGTGGAGCTTCAAAGACACCGCCCGCACCGGAAGGAATTCTCGGCCTCGATTTCAATTACGATTTCAAAACCGACCTCGTCCTCGCTGGCGCGGGCGGTGTTCGCTTTTTCCGCCAGGATAGTCCCTCGGCTTTTACCGATGTCACTAGGGCGACGAAGCTGCCAGCTCCGGCGCTCGCGGCGAAATACTTGGGCGCATGGGCCGCCGACATTGAAGCCGACGGCGATCTCGACGTTGTCCTGGGCACACCGAACGGATTGCCTACTGTTCTAAGAAACAATGGTGACGATACATTCACCGTCATTCATCCTTTCAGCGGAGTTTCCGGGTTGCGGGCTTTCGTCTGGGCCGATCTCGATGGCGACGGCAATCCGGACGCCTCATTAATAGATACCGCGGGGCATCTGCATGTGTTCACGAACTTGCGGACTGGGCAGTTCAAGGAACGTCCGTTGCCTTCAGGCCTGCTGCTTGCCAAGGCCATTGCTACTGCCGATGCGAATAACGACGGCATTCTCGACCTGCTAATTGTGCAGGACGACGGCAAGCTCATTGCGCTTTCGGATCGGAATGAAGGTAAGGACTTCGAACAGGTCTCTGTTGCCACAGTTCCTGATGCCGCGAACATCCTGAAAGGAGATTTACGGCTTCGCGTCGCGGACCTCGATAACAATGGCGCGCTCGATCTGGTGCTGGCACCCGTTTCCGGGGAGGGGGCCGAGAACCAAGCTTACATCTGGCTCGGCGATGGCAAAGGATCATTCAATCCGATTCAGACCCATACTCTGCCGCGCGTATTCGATATCGCTGATTTGAATGGCGACGGCCGTCTCGACCTGCTCGGGATCGGCAATGATGGTGCGGCGCTGGTTGCGGTGAACCACGGATCGAAAAACTATCACTGGGAAATCATTCGACCACACGCCAAGCAAGCCGCTGGTGACCAGCGAATTAATCCTTTCGGGGTCGGTGGTGAGATCGAAGTTCGTTCCGGATTATTAGTTCAGAAGCAGCCGATTACAGGACCGCTTCTGCACTTCGGGATTGGCGATCAGAGTCATGTCGATGTTGCGCGGGTCGTATGGCCGAACGGCTCTGTCCGAGCGGAATTCGACCTCAAGGCCAACCAGCAGATCGTGACCGAGCAGCGCCTGAAAGGTTCCTGTCCTTTCCTGTTCGCTTACAACGGCAAACGGGTTGAATTTGTGAAGGACGCAGTCCCGTGGAGTTCGGCTATCGGCCTGAGGATCAATACGATCGGTACGGCCCGGGTGGAAGCCACGGAGGAGTGGTACAAGATCAGTCCGAACGAACTCGCTCCTCATGACGGCTACTATGACCTGCGCTTCACGGCCGAACTCTGGGAGACCTACTACTACGATTATTTGCAGCTGATGACCGTGGACCATCCGCAAGGGACGGACATTTTTGTAGATGAGCGTTTTGTGATTCCCCCGTCCAATCTCGCGATCACAACAGTCGAGACTCCTCGTCCCATAGCCAGGGCCGTGGATGATAACGGCGCCGACGTCACTGACGTTTTGCGCGATCTCGATAGCAAGTACCTCGACACCTTCGACCGTGGCCAATATCAGGGTGTGACCCGCGATCATTACGTGGAAGTGGATCTCGGGGAGGATGCTCCCGCCAGCGGCCCGCTTTATCTAATCGCGCGTGGCTGGATGCACCCGACCGATTCTTCTATTAATGTTGCGATCGCCCAGGGAAATCATCTACAGGCGAAGCCCTTGAGCCTTGAAGTCCCTGATGGGAAGGGCGGATGGGTGACGGCGCGCCCCAATCTCGGCTTCCCGGCGGGAAGGAAGAAGATTTGCCTTT
>DATGEA010000468.1:0-9174 GCA_035310605.1 Nitrospira sp.
AGTGGACCTTCGATCCACAAATGAAGGGCGACGATCCGGTCGACGGCGAATTGACTATTCGAATCCACTTCCGAACTCAATAGTGCAGTGGTTCATGCTATGATGCCCGCGTGACCTGGGACGAATCCCTCTTTCGTGCCGTCAACGGTTTCGCCGGACAATCGAAGTTCATTGATTGGCTGGCATTGACCCTCTCATCGCCGGACATGTTATGGGCGCCCGGCATCCTCCTGACCTGTTACTGGCTCTGGCTCTCGTGGCGGGAAGCGTTGATCGGCGGGCCTCTGCTCGCCGGAGCGATCGGACTTGTCGATTTTATCGGAGCGCAAATCAAACATCTCGTCGCCCGGCCGCGCCCCTGTATGGTGCTGCCAGATATTCATCAGCTACAGGCGTGCGGAAAGGTTTTCGGATTCCCCTCGAACCATGCCATCAACACGGCCACCGCGGCCGCCTTCCTGCACGTGTTGTATCCTCGTTCTGGCTGGGTCAGCTGGCCGCTGGTCGGACTGATCGGCCTGGCTCGCGTCTATGTAGGCGCACACTATGTGACAGATGTTGTGGGAGGATGGGTGCTTGGGGGCTTGTGCGGAGCCGGATCGGCCTGGCTGTTGCTGCAGTGGCCGCGCTTTCGTCGGCGATCCCTGGTGTCTGTGCCCGGTGGTTCAGCACCGGTTGATGCGAGAACCTCGAATTAGGATCGCGTGTTCGGCTCGACGCAAGCCAACAGGCTTTCTCGCCAACGCTCCACGTCGTAACCTCGTCCGATCAGTACAATGGCTGGTTCTGGTTCATCCAGCAGCATGACCGGCGTAACCGTCGACTGTCCGGGTGGGGCATACTGGAATTCCTGGAGTTCCGGTTCTCCTGTAAATCGGAAGTACCCCTTGGCCCGTTCGAGTTCCTTGGGCAGGGTATTGATCCAGGCCAGAAACCGCCGGCGGTTCAACGGACCTGGCAGTCTGATTGTTGTGGCAATGGGATGGAAGGCAGCGTGGGGAGAAGCGGTCGACCGGCGAGGCTCTCCAAAAACGACGTTCGTCGGAGTCGATGGTTTGGCAGCCGTTTGAAGCGTCAATAAGGCGACGGGATCGATGCGCGCATGGGTGGTTTCCCAGAGTCGCGCATAAGGGTTCTGTCCTGAGATGGTGTTTTTGAACGACTCCCAGTGACCCGGGACGTACAGATCCCGTTTATTCAAGATCAGATCGTCGGCGCAGCGGATGGCTTGAGTCGTGACGTATTCGCTTGAGTGACTCTGTCCGGCTGAAACGGGATGGAGCAGTGCGATGACCCGTTCAAGCGTCGCCATGCGCGCCGTATACAAATCGGTTACGGCATCGATGACTTCCGACGGATCGGCCAAGCCAGAGCATTCCAGAATAATCACGTCCGAGGCGTAGTCTCGCACCAGCTGTGCGATGCCCCAGGAGAGATCTTCCTTCGTATCGCAGCAGACGCAGCCGCCGGCCAGATTCATGACCTGTTCGGCGATGGTTCCGACCCGCGGGCCGTCGATGCTGATTTCTCCCGCTTCGTTCATAAGGACGCCGGCTCGGATGTTTTGGCTCTTCCAATGCTCCAACAATCGCATCAAGAGCGTGGTTTTTCCCGCGCCGAGCGAACCGCAAAGCACATAAAAAGGAATGGGTGGTCGCGTCATGATTCCAGTGTCTACCGATGGGTGTGCAGTGACTCGATGTCACGATGCTGTTCCGCGATCTTCCTGAGATCGCAGTGCATGGCTTCGGGGTGGCAGCCGGCCGTCTCCATCTGGATGGTCATGTGTTGAATGCCGAAATCGGCGGCAATCCTGGAGCGGATCGTGCCCAGCAGTGCGTTCGTCAAAACGGCGTCATCTCCATCGACAAGCACATGGCAGGTCAGCATGATAAGCCGTGGTTCGACGGCCCAAATATGGAGATCGTGGACATTCTTCACCCCGGGGACCGCTTCAATGGCCGCGGCGACATGGGAAGCGCTGATGCCGGGCGGCGTCGAATCCAGCAGGACATCCAGGGACTCTCTAAACAGGGGCCATGCGCCATGGATGATGACTCCGACGACGAGCAAACTGACCAGCGGGTCCAGAACCGTCCATCCGGTGAGCATGATCGCTCCGCCGCTGACGATCACGCCGAGAGAGACCCAGGCGTCTCCCAACATGTGCCAGAAGGCGCTGCGAATATTCAGGTCGTCTTTCGCATCATGCTGCAGGAGAAGCGCGATGCCGAGATTGGCCATGAAGCTGACTCCGGCGATCGCCATGACCCAGCCGCCGTCGACGGGGACAGGCTGCAATAGGCGCTTGATGCTGACAATGGCGATGCCGAGGGCCGTCAGCAGCAGGATGAACGAATTGAGAAATGCGGCGATCATGCCGGCACGATGGTACCCGAATGTCCGGGCTTCCGAGGCGGGGCGGGCTGTCAGGATGTGGGCATAGAGCGCCAGAAATAATGACCCCTGGTCGATCAGGTTATGCCCCGCATCGCTCATGAGGCCGATACTGTTGAATAGCCATCCACCGACGAACTCGGCGGCGATAATGACGGCATTCAATCCCAATGCGAGGCGCAGGCGGGATTGGAGTTGCACGTAGGAAGCAGAGGAAGTCATATCGGATAGTTTCGCATGCTCCTCGAAGCACAGCAAGCATCCGGACGGTCGAAGGGGAGAGACTCGCTCATGAGTTTGGAAACAGGAAGTCGCGAAAAGAAGGCGTGAAGATCGTCTGGGGATGACAAATCAGGGTGGGGCAGGAATTTCAAAGACGTACACGTTATGTTTCGAGAACAGCGTCGTCAGTGTACGCGGTAGTTGTCTGAGCCGCTGGTCAAAGACAGAGGCTTCCGGCCCGGCGAATTCCAGTACGTGGTACGAGTCGTGGATGCGCTTGAATTCTCTCGTGTTCAGCACCACGTGCGTGAAGCCCTCGCGGCGGATTCTCTCTCGAAGTTCCTGAGGAGAATCAGCTTCGCGGATCCACTGGGTGAGCGGATGATCGTGAAAGGGATAGGGCGCGAGCGAGGGCCGATCGAAATAGAAGGGGCGGGATTCGCCGATGAAGAGGACGTTGGCGGTCAGCGGAAGTTGTTCCCTGACATACGCGGCCGCTTCGTAGTGGTCGACCGTCCGCGCGGCATACTCGGTTCCGGACTCTTGCCCGAGAGCGACTTTCCCCGATGAAAATACCAGGGAATGCACCGAGACAAAGCGGAAAGCGCCTGATGCGCCCAGCGCTGTAAGGATGACCATGGACAAGGCAAGGCCTGTCTTGGGTGTCTTGAGGGCCAGAGCGATCACGGTACTCAGACCGACCAGCAGCGCGGGAGCGAAAAATCTCGTGGTGGTGGAGGTTATGACCCAAGCGATTCCCGTCACCAGAACAAAAAGCCCGGCGGCGTAGCAGTGACGACGTGCGGTCTGGTCCATATTCGAAAAACGAGTCCAAAGAGGAAGGCTGAGCATGAGGCAGACGGCGCCGACGGCAAGGAGGCCGCAATCCGACGCTGAGCCGAATCGTTCCGGCACCATGACCATGTCGTAGGGGAGGCGGAGGAGAGTCAGGAGGGTCAACGGCTCGGCGGATGGGAGATCTCCCTGCAGTCGTGCCTGGCTTGCGTCGTCCCAATAGAGGCCTCCGATCCAGCGGTAACCCAGGGGGTAGACGGGGTTTCCAGTCAACCACCAGGCCCGCCCCCACCAGGGAAGGGCGGTAATCAGCGTCACCAGTCCGGCCCTGGCGAGCGATGCCATCGGCCATCCCATGATCAGGGCCGCGAGACTTCCGGCGATCACCCACGACAAACCGGAGAGTTTGACCGAGATCGCCAATCCCCACAGTAACCCAAGCGGGAGCCATAACGTCGAGGCTGCCGGAAGCGCGATGAGGGCAGCCGAAGCCAGTACGGCAAATGTCAGAGACGTTTCTGCAAATGGTAGGGCGCCGAGAAAGAGAAATGTGGCGGACGAGGCAAACGCACCGGCCATGAGATAGCCGGTCCAGGCTCGTCGTTCCGGCTCCGTTACCGCCTCCACCAATGCCCAACCCGCAATCCAGACAGCGAACCAGAAAAGTAGATGCATCGAGCGGGCCCCGGTATCGCCGGCGAGGGCCAAGCCCCATCCAAGGAAAAGATCCGAGAGGTGAGGCATATAGGTGAAGAATGACCAGGGGAGGGCAGGGATGTTTCCCGTCCGAAGCGCGTATTGGGCGATGGGCAGATGGTAGGCCAGTTCGTCATAAAATGTCGGGGGTATGGTCCCCCAGAACCAGGCGATGCACCACACAAGTCCGATGGCGAGCCCTCCTGCGAGTGAAGCGTATGTCGGCCGCAGCAGCTGTAATGTGCAGGACTCTCGAACGAGGTTCACGAGGCTCCATGCCAGGCCGAAGAAGACCAGCACCGCGGTAAAACGGTACAGGCCAAGAAGTCCGAGAATGGTTGTCGAGACTCCAAGCAGGGAAAGTCCTGTGCCTAGTCGCAAGGTCAGGGCGAGCATCGGTCGGGTTGGCAGCAACGCATCAGTCCAGGAGGGGCCCGTTCGCTCGAGGAGGAGCCCGAAGCCATGTGCGCCGAACAGAAACGACCCTGGGATCAGGAGAAGGGGGAGTCGGGAGGGATCAACGGCGGCTGTCCCGAGCATGACCACAAGGAGTGCGACGCAGAAGGTTGAAAAGGCCGTCGTATCTGAGCTCACGGTCCTCATGCTTTCGATCCAAATTCGGCGGTGACCTTCCAGGGACGCATGCTGAGCAGTTCGATTCCGGCTAGCTTCCGGACGACAACATCCGGATGGGCTTTTGCGTCACGCGTGCAGCGGACAGGTCTGAGGTCCGAAGAATGGAAGGCGGAAGCGCGCTCTGCCCCATGGAGTGTTCGTAGCGAAGTCCCGGGTTGGCGTTGTTGAAAGGAATGGAGAGGGTCCGGCGCACATCGGCTTCCAGCCAGTCGCGGAGGCCGACAAGCTGTTCGCTTGTCAGCTCGTCGGTATAGATGAACGCCGTATAATTGCCGGGGGCGCCTTTGTAATAGTCCGCCACATGGCGATAGTCCACTTCGACGCTGTGGAGTCGGTCCCGGCTCTTGGGACAGCTGTAGGTCCAGATCCCCGACGTCGTTTCCACGGCTTCGTCGAAATAGGGCGTGCCCGGATAGGTTGTAATCACTGTCGCGTCGAAATCATCCGGACGGACTTCGACAAGCCAGTCACGGGTGGCGCGTATTGTCTCCTCGGATTCTCCCGGATGGCCTAACGACATGAGGGCCTTCACCTTCAGCTTGTGCCGGCGGGCAATTTCCATGCAGCGTGTATTGTCGTCCCGGGTCGCCTTCTTCTGGATGTTCTCGAGTATTCGCGGATGGCCCGACTCGAACCCAATCAGAATCCAGCGGAAGCCGGCTTCGTACATCGCCGCAGCCTGTTCATCAGTAAACAGCTCCGCTTTGATAAAACCGCGGAGGCGGAATTCAACGCCGAGTTGTTGTTGGGTATTGGCAATCAGGCTCATCAATGAAACGATTTTAGGATTCACGTTGAGTTCGTCGTCATAGAGCATGAATCCCGTCACACCATACGTGTGGTGAAGGTGCACCATCTCCCTGACGATGTTCTCGGAAGAACGTGTGCGCACCCGACGAAGGAACGGGCTCATCCTGCCACCGCAGAACCCGCAGCCGAACGGGCATCCGAGCTGTGCGATCATGGACAGGGCCCTCGTGCCGTCGATACTGTACCGATACGTCGACACATCGACCAGGTGACGGGCAGGGAACGGCAGGTTCTCCAGCGTGCAGTTATTGAGGAAGTGCCGGGACTTTGGATCATCGCCGTCGATGATCCGCGGAGGAATATTCTGCAGTGCGTCGAACACGGCGACTTCCCCGTCTCCTGTGACGAGCACGTCGAACATTGCGCTCAATTGTTTGATCGCTCTCGATGCGCGTCCGATGACCCTTCGCTGACGTTCGTGCTTCGCAGCAGCATACACGAGCGTTACGTGCGGACCTCCGAGAATCGTTCGCGCAGACGGACGCAGGCGCCGGATCGTCTCTTGAATCTTTGTCGCAGCCGGCATTTGCGGGGTTGTGGCCGTCAGTCCGAAGCAGCGGGCCTGGCTCTGTTCGAGGTGGGCCGCAAGCGCCTCTTCATAGTTGCTCACTCCGGACAGGTCGAGCAATTCGACCGCGATCCCTTCCTGCTCCAGCACGGCCGCCACCTTCAGGATGCCGAGAGACATGAACACCCGCTCATCGAGCAGGAAGAGTGAAGGAGGAATAATGAGGCAGATTCGGTCGATCATGGGATCCTCTATCGATCAGATCACGCAGCCAGTTTTCGCTCCGCAGCCGAATGAGCGGCAGGGAGCGGCAGGAACCGCCACTTGAAAATCGTCCAGAGCATCATCACCCCGTGCCGCCAGGTGATCTTTTTCCCCTGAGCATAGGTGCGAGGAGCGTATTGGATGGGAACTTCGGTGATGCGAGCACCTTTTCTCATCAGCTTGCATATGAGTTCGTTGTCGAACTCGAAGCCCTTGGATTCAACCGGCGTGTCGAGAAGCACCCCACGGGAAAACGCTTTGTAACAGCCTTCGTAATCGGTAAAGCGCCGGCGGTAGAGGGTGTTCGTGACCCACAGGATCAGGAGATTGCCGATATAGTGGTTCAGGTACGGTGACCTGCGTTTCCCCCAGAAGACGGGCCGTTCCCGAAGGAAGCGCGATCCCATGACCGCGTCGCTGTGTCCCTCGAGGATCGGTTTGATCACGACGGGATAGTCCTCGGGCATATACTCGAGATCGGCGTCTTGAAAGAGCACGATGTCGCCGGTGGCGGCGCCGATACCGGAATTGAGCGCCGCGCCCTTCCCGGCATTCACCGCATGGGTCAGGAAGCGGATTCCACCGATCTTCTTGAGAATGTGCTGTGTGCCGTCCGAGGATGCGTCGTCGACGACGATGATTTCCTTCCCGATGGTGCCGAGATCCACGGCTTGAACGCGGCGAATCACCGCTTCGATCGTGCGTTGTTCATTGTAGGCAGGAATGATGATCGACAGTTTCATAGGCAACTACGGTCCCTTGGTGGAGGTCGAGGCCCGGCTGTTCTGTGAGCATCTCGTTAAGGGGCGGGATTGTCAATGAAATCAGAGCTTTGGTAAGGCACCGGCGGTCATGCACGCGGTCGGGATGAGAGAGAACGGTGCGACGGCGCGCCGATCAACGGGGGAGGTTGGAATGCAGGCGTTCGGAGAGAACCGAATAGTTGGCCGTTCCCACTCCGGAATTGCCTGTGGTCGTATCCATGGCCACGACGCGCAAGGTGATTCCATCCGGTGCGTCTTTCTCCCGGGGCACGAAGAAGGGCGCTTCAAAGCCGCCGGTATCGCTGGTGTAAAACATCTGAAGACGCTCAACGATCCGTTCGCCGATCAAGAGTTCCCCGTAGATACGGATCTTGCGTGAATCCCAATCGCCGTGCGGGCGGACCAACGTCCCGGACAAGGTTCGAATGGAGGCGCGCAGTTTGACGTCGTCCTTGGCGATCAGCGCTTCGCCCGGTTTCGGATGTTCGATCTGAACGAGATAGCCGTAAAGTTGGAGTACGATGCCGTCGCTCGTGAGATCCTGGCCCGGAATGAGCACGACGGTCTTGGTGACCCGCCGTAACGAGGCGGGGTAACCGAGGGGACCTTCGGCTGCAATTTCCACTACGGTGGGCCGTCGGAGCTCCAGTGTAGTCGTGAAGGCTGCGGCGGGCCTTGTGCTGTAGACGGCTTCCTCCATGAGGTGCGGCGTGCGCATGATCTGGTTTTGATCGCCTGCTTCGCCCTGTTGGATACCGGTGGCGAGGATCTGTTTCGTGTCGACGTCGGTGATGGTGATGCGCGCGCCTCCGACCTCGCGGCCCAGTACCATCGCCCCATGGGCCACGACTCGCACGAGAATGGTCGTGGGTTTGGGATCGTTCAGGTGCGGATCGGGCGGAGGTTCTTCTTCGGCGGGAATGGCCGAGCAGGGCAGAGGAATAAGGAGCGTGAAGAGCAGCAGAATCCGGATGGTCGCAGTTTTCGTCATTTGACTTTGGTGCCGGGATCGGCTTCTTCCAATAAGGTGACAAGCCCGCGGACCTCGCTGTCGCCGGCGGCGAGGACCATGCCTTGCGATTCGATGCCCATGAGTTTAGCCGGTTTCAAATTGGCGACGATGACGATCGTTTTTCCGATAAGCGATTCCGGCTCATATTTCTTGCCGATGCCGGCGACGATCTGGCGCTGCTCGGCTCCGAGCGATACCTGCAGCTTGAGCAATTTCTCGGATTTCGGGACGCGCTCGGCCGTCAGGACCTTCGCCGTCCTGAGCTGGACTTTCATGAACTCGTCGATCGTGATCTGTGCCGGGGGTGCAGCCGGCGGCGCTGGTGACGGCGTAGCGGAGGTTGCCGGCGCAGGAACAGCAGTTATCGGTTGCGGGGGAGTCTGTGCATCGCTCACGGTTTTGGCTCCTTGTGATTTCGATTCAATGCGGGGGAAGAGAGCCGAGCCCTTCTGTATGGCCACATCGGACAGGGGGGTGTCCCACTCATACGCGGCTCGAGGCAACGGTTTCGAGAAGTCGAACGAGAGGCCGAGCTGCCGGCTGAGGTGCTCGGCGCTGTGTGGCATGTACGGGTAGAGCAGCGCAGAGAGCAAACGCAGCGCTTTGGCTGTGGTGTGGAGTACGGTATTCAGGCGCGGGTGATCTTCCGGGTTCTTCGCGAGTTGCCAGGGCGCGGCCTTGTCGATGTATTCATCGCAAAGTCCGATGAGCTCTCTGATGCTCTGGATATTTTCACGAAATTGGAGCGCTGCGAAGCCGTCGTTGATGCGGTCCGGCAGTGTTCCGGCCACTTCGCCGATCTGACGTTCCAGCGCGGGGATCGCGGGGATTCCCGCCCGGGGAATCGTTCCTTGCGAAAACCGTTCGACCATCGTGAGCGTGCGGCTCAATAGATTACCGATGCCGTTGGCCAGATCGCTGTTGATGCCCGCGATCATGGCGGATTGGGAAAAATCGCCGTCCTGCCCGAAAGGGACCTCTCGAAAGAGAAAGTAACGAAACGCGTCGGCGCCGAATTCATCGACCATCCTGTTCGGATCGACGACGTTGCCGCGGCTCTTCGACATCTT
>DATGEA010000469.1:0-22913 GCA_035310605.1 Nitrospira sp.
TGCTGCTCAAACTCGAAGACAATCGGCTGCTGGGAGAGGCGTTGGAAGAATTGCCGGTGGAGTTCCGTGAAGTGTTGATCCTTCGTGAGTTGGAAGGGTTCTCTTACAAGGAAATCGCCGAGGTGGTTGGAATCCAGCCGGGCACGGTGATGTCTCGTCTGGCCCGCGCTCGCGGACGGTTGAAGAAATCCCTCGCGATTCGGATGAACAGGGACACCTAACGTGAACTGCGAGAAAATTCAGGCGGTCGTCGACGGCTACGTGGACGGAGAATTGAGTCCGGTGCACAACATCGAGATCGAACAACACCTCCGTGGCTGTCAGGCCTGTTCACAAATATACCTCGATCATCAGGCGTTGCAGGCGGCGTTGCGAGCCGGCTCACTTTATCGGACGGCGCCCGCGAACCTGCATCGGCGCATCCTAGCTTCGCTCCCACTCGCATCGACACGCACGCCGATCGGGATTCCGATGGCTTGGCGCCGGGCCGCCCTAGCCGCTTCGCTGGCTCTCATCGCCGTTTTCATATGGCGCCTCGTGCCGTTCGTGCAAGGCCCGGGAGCAGACGAACTTCTAATTCAAGAAGTGACCGCGAACCATGTGCGCTCTCTGATGGTCGCGCATCTGGTGGACATCGCATCTTCCGACCGGCACGTGGTCAAACCGTGGTTCACCGGAAAGTTGGATTTTGCTCCGTTCGTTCCAGATCTGGCGGAACAGGGATTCCCACTCATCGGGGGACGACTGGATTACTTGAATCACCGAGCCGTGGCGGCAGTGGTCTACAAACGTCGGGAGCATGTGATCAATGTGTTTATCTGGCCGGCCGCCCATGCCGTTTCTGGAGAAACTATGCCTATCACCCATCAAGGCTATCATCACCTGCAGTGGAGTGACTCAAGTATGGTGTATTGGGCAGTATCCGATCTTAATGCCCGCGAATTGAAGGACTTCGTACAGCTTCTTCAAAAACAGATTTCACACTGACCTGAAAGCTCTGCGAAGAAATCGCTATTCCTGTGGATGTTCACCGGAATCCGTTGTTGAACGATCCACCGGCGCCGTGGTCACCCTCCCTTGGGAATCGAGATGATCGGCGTCTTCACGTTCGAGATATCCGTCACGGTCATCTGGAAGAGATCCGATAACACGGCGAACGCTTCCTGATTCCAACTCGGCTCCATCCCTTCGCCGATCGGGAACTTTCTGATGGCGTAATGCTTCCCTTCGAATTCGACCGAGAACTCCACATCGGGCAAACGGCTTGACGACTCTTCGATCTCCAGAACATGAGCGGGATTCCTCGGAACGGGGCCGGTCCGCGGATCCTTCTCTACGTGATACCCCGGTTCTTCCGCGATGCCGCGCGCGACAAAGGAAATAATGGAGTTGAAGCTGCGCAGCAAAATAAACCCGCGTAGAGGATATTCACCGCCCGGAAAGCTGGAACGAATGTCCACAAACAGATGGTCTGGTGAAAATCGCTCGATCTCCTCGTTCAAACGATGCCGTTCTTCATTGTCCAGATGATGCAGGTCGTAATTAGTGATGACGATCCGACCCGTCACCTTCCGACTCAATAGCGGTGGTTGGCCCTTCCCGGTTGTCGTCCACCGGTACCCTTTCTGCAGCGCCGCGACCACTTCGGCCGGCGTCAAGGCGCGATCGAGCGCGACCGGAAAGGCCTCCTCGTACATGATAGGGCCGATTCGAAGCTGTTTCTGAAAGTCCAGTGACGCGAGGTGAAGCAGGCGCCGCCGAAACTCTGTGTACTCTTCCCTGCGCGACGGACTGTTGAACACAATGGTGGGAGGCTCGTCTCCGTCAATGGCAATGCCGCGCGCCATCAACCGGAGCACCATGCCGATGTCGAATCCCTGCCGGACCAGGAAGTCGAGGTGCGACTCCTCCAGCGGCCGGAGGATTCGTTTTGTAAACTCCTCGCCGTTGATGGGGACGATCGTGATCGTGGGATTTTCCGCGACGCTCGCGCTGTATTCCAGAGTGATGGCGCGCTCTGCAGCCTCCGGTGCCCGCCCGATTCCTCCGGTTATGCCTGCACTCGTCCGAAAATCGAACGTCGCGGCCACGCTGGATACTGCAGTGAAGTGCACGGGGCGGTGGTGGCGTGCCCGCGCGATGTTCAAGAGCAACAGGTCCGCTTCAACGTAACTGACCGTGCGGTCGTACTCGATCACCGCCCGGTGCATGGCGATGGGTGAAAGACATCCGGTACAGATGAACAACCAGGCTGAGGCTAAGGTCAAGGCTAAGGAGAAACGCCGGCATCCATTGTGGTCAATCGCTCTCATGCGCCGTCTCCGACCTGAGCCTCAACCTCGACCTCAGCCTGCCCTAAATTCCTGCGTACCATTCATACCCTTGATCCTCCCAATATCCCCCCTTGCCGCCGCCGATCCCCTCTAAGGACTCGACCAGCTCTATCCGTTCCACATACTTGGCCTGTTTGTATCCGAGTTGCCGTTCGAAGCGGAGCCGTATCGGCGCGCCGTGTGGAATGTCGAGGGGTTTGCCGTTCAGTTCGTAGGCCAGGATTGTCTGGGGGTGGTAGCAATCTTGTAGAGCCATGCTCTCGTAGTACGACGTACCCTCATCGTCGACGTCCGCACAGTGGAAGACGGCGTATCTGGCGTTCGGGAGCGGCTGGACCAGGTGCAGCAGATCTCGCAGGGGGATGCCGGTCCACTTGCCGATCGCGCTCCATCCTTCCACGCAATCGTGGCGAGTAGTTTGTGTGCGGGCCGGCATCTCTTTGATGGCTGCGAGCGAAAACGTCGTGGGCGTCATTACGAGTCCATCGATCATGACGTCCCAATCAGAAAAATTGTTCCGAGCCATCTCCACATAGTCTTGCGTGCCGGGATCGGTATTGCCGTTGGCTGGAAATACTGCGGAGATGTCGGCTTCGCCATATTCTTTCGCCATGGCATTGGCCGGCGTGATGGCCCGCTGTGCCAGGTCGGTCAATTTCTCGGCCTTGTTCAGAATGCCGGGGAACCAACTACTCTGCGTCAAGTTGTCGCAACCAGCCAAGGCGATCAGGCTCGCGGCGCCCGCCGTACCCTTCAAAAATCCTCGCCGATCCATGGCTCGTTCATGCTTCATGGCTTGCTCCTTCACGCTTTTCTACGAACCAACCGGTGACCATTGACCGGATATTATTGAAGAATCCTGTCAGGATGACCTGCGAGACATGGATCACGATGAATCCGACGAATGAAACACAGGCGATGAAGTGGATCGTCCGCGCCGCCTGCCTCCCGCCGAAGATCGTCAACAGCCAGGGAAAGGCCGTATCAATCGTGGGGGACATCGTCAGCCCGGTGAGTACGATCAATGGCGCAAGCCCGAAGAGCACGGCGAGGTAGGCCAGTTTCTGTAGAACGTTGTATCGCTTTGCTTCATCGCCTTTCGGATGGCGCAGGACGAGATGGTCTTTGACCACCCTGCCGATGCCGCGCAGGTCCCGGAAGGTCGGCAGGAGATCTCTTGTGAAGTGCCGGCTGAGGAACGCGTAGCCTGCGAAGATCAATCCATTGATCACAAAGACCCACGCGAAAAAGAGATGCCACTGTCGCCCCATTGCGAGCCATTTGGCACTCGGGATCGTCGCCCAGGCAGGAAAGGCGCGGGCCGAGTTGTTGGAGTAACCGAGAACGCCGGTCGTGTCGAATCTGTGCCCCAAGACGGTGGTGATGCCTCGCATCTCCCCGTCATCGGCTCTCACCGGACGAATCGAGAACAGTGGCTTGTCTCGATCGGAGCGATCACCCCAATAAAGCGCCGGATGGGCGTTGAAGATTTGGAGCCCGCTCAGTATCAGAATGAAGAGACAGACCACGTTGAGCCAATGGCCGATGCGAACCGGCAGCCGGTGCCGGTAAACGCGTTCGACGGTGGCTGCGGGCGCAGGTCGCCGGTTAGGCGTGGTATCGGTCATCGGAATAAGGGGAGGCTCTGATTTCCCTTGACTCTCGAGGATGGTCAAAGGTGATTCCAGCAGATTGGCCATGGCGGTTCTCCCCGTCACAAAGGAATGGCGTGCATGTCGATCCAGCCTGTATAGGAGTGTGTCGAATTGAGGCAGAGATTCTTACGGGCCCCTACTCGTACGCCACGTTGACATACACCTTGATCGCATTGCGTTCTGTCGTCAGCGTCGACATCATCTCCTGGTAGTTCTCCAGCCCGGTCACGGGATGGGTCAGCAGTTGCGAGAGCCAACCCGGGAACTCCAGTTCCGCCCTGGCGAAATCATAGACTCCGGCTTCGAAATATTCCCTGTTCGCGTTCACCGTGCCGACGACCAGTTTGTTGCCGAGCACGAAATCCAGGTTGATCTTGTCGGCCGGCACCGCATGCTGCCGGTCCCCGCCCGTCACGCTGGCGAGCACGAGCACGCCGTTCCTGCCCAGCGATTCCATCGCCTCGAAGACCACCGGGGAATAGCCGGTCGCTTCGAACATCAGATCGAACGGCCCGAAGCGTTTGGCGCCCTCTCTGATCGACAGATCGTCCGTCGAGACATAGCGCACGCCCAATCGCGCGAGGAGCTCAAGATTGCGAGACGGTCCGCTCTGCTTGCCGAAGCTGGTCACGTCGAAGCCTTTCATCTTCAACGAAAGGGCTGCGAGCAATCCCACGGTGCCTGCTCCCAGGACCGCTGCCTTCCTCGGGCGCCAGATTTTGAAGCGCCGCTGGGCTTCGTACGCCTGGATGATGCCTTTCTCGATGATCGAAGCCGGCTCCAGGAGAACGGCGACATGCTTCATGCCTCCCGGAACCTTCACCAGGTATTCCGGGTCGTCGACGAACAGCTCGGTCAGGTAGCCGTGTCGGAGGTTGATGCCCCGTTCATAATAGGTGTCGTCCAGGGTCATGTCGTACTGGCCGACCTGGTCGTAAAAGCTTCCGCCCGGGCGGCGCACGGTCGGTACGACATAATCGCCAGGCATGAACTCCGTGACCCGGGAGCCGACTTCAAGCACGCGGCCGAAACATTCATGGCCGATGACGAGAAACTCGTCACCCGGAGGGGCCTGGCCATATTCAGCGGCGTTGATCTCTTTGTCTGTTCCGTCGACGCCGACGCGGAGGACTTGCACCAAGACACCGCGGCCCTTCGGGTTCTCATGAACCGACGGTTTCGGCAGTTCCGCAAGGTGAATGGAATCCGGCTTCCCCGGAATGACCGCAACAGCTTTCATCATCGATCTCCTTCTCGCAACCGGGCTGCGGGAGCCATCCATGTGAGTGTCTGCCCATGAGTCGGGAGAACGGACGGAATCTTACGGAAATTCGGGAAGCGGCTTAGTCTCCGTCGAGCCTGACTTTGCCGCGGAAGGCGCGGTGAAGGTGGATTTGATAGACGAGAATGAGCGCGAAGCCGATGAGGAACCACGGGAGTCCCACTGCCAGACCATAGGCATCTGTCGCGGCATTGAAGGCCGTCAGGCTGAACGCGGGATCGGTCGTTGATACCAGGATGTGCGGATACATTCCGCAGGCGACGCTGCCCAGCATCGCCAGGATGAACAGGCTGGATGCCACGAAGGCGGCCGAGTCGCGCTGCCGGAGGCGGAAACAGACGGCGCAGCCCAACGCCAGCAGACTGGCAAGCGGCACAAGATACTCCACGGGATGACCGGAAAAGTTGAGGCGTAGACTCGGTTGCACGAACGGCACCGCGATGAGCGCGGGAATCATGAGTCCCACCGTGACCCATCCTGCGAGACGGCCGGCACAATCTGCCTGCCTATAGAGGTCGTTTTCGGTTTTCATCGCCAGGTAATTCGCGCCGTGGAAGGTCAGGATCGATGCGCTGGTCAGCCCCGTCAGGATCGTGAACCAATCGAGAATTCCCGGCGCCGGTCCGGTCAGAAAATCGGTCCACAGCGCGACGAAGAAATACCCGTTGTGATCCAGCGGTACGCCACGAATCAGGTTGCCTAAGGCGACGCCGAAGACGAAGGCCAGCAGGAGACTGGCCCATGAAAATACCGTATCCCACCATTGCGTCCAGAGAGTGTGATCGAGGTGCGATCGCAGCTCGAGCGCCAGACCGCGGAAGATCAGGAGCCAGAGTACGATGATCAACGCCAGATAGAACCCGCTGAAGCCGGCGGCATAGGCCTTGGGAAAGGCAAAGAACAGGAGGCCGCTCGAGGCGATCAGCCAGACTTCATTGCCGTTCCAGACCGGTCCGATCGAAGCCAGGATCGTCCGTCGATCCGCTTCCGTTTTTGAGACAAAGGGATAGAGGATGCCGACGCCGAAGTCGAACCCGTCCAGGACGACGTAGGCGGCCAGCATCAGGAATACGACGATATACCAAAACGTTTCCATCCGTTTGTTCCGGTTACTTCGATTGTGGCACCGCCGGCTCCGGGCCATGCCGGATTGTGTCGCCCATCAGGAACAGAAAGAGAATCCCGAGTAACAGATAGAGGCCGAGGAACCCCAGCAACGTGAACAGCGCATTGCCTGAATGGACAAGCGGAGAGGTTCCATCGGCGGTCCGCAACAAGCCATACACGAGCCAGGGCTGGCGGCCGAGTTCGGCCGTCATCCAACCGGCGGTCGTGGCGATGTAAGGAAACGGCGCCGATAATAGGAGCAGCCAGAGCAGCCAATTCGCCGTGAAGAGTCGGCCGCGCCAGAGCCAGAGCGACGCGAATCCCATGACTGACATGAGAATCGTCCCCAGGCCCGCCATAATATGGTACGCGTAGTACAGCAGGGGAAGATTGTCCGGCCATTCCTCGCGGGGGAATGCATCGAGGCCTTTCACCCGGGCGTAGAGTTCGTCGTAGACCAGAATGCTCAGCGCGCTCGGAATTTCGATCGGGTTGTCGATGGTCATTGTTTCGAGGTTGGGCTGGCCGACCAGATAGAGTCCCGCACCATGCTCGGTTTTGAAGAGCCCTTCGAAGGCGGCCCCCTTCACCGGCTGGTGCTCGAAGACCTGCCTGGCGTTCCCGTGACCGGTCGGAAAGATGAGAAGCAATGAGGCGATCGCGCCGCCGATGACACCGGTCCGCAGGAACGTCTTCGCATAGGCCGCGCACCGGCCGGACAGAAGATAGAACGAGCCGACCGCCGCCATGACGAATGATGCGGTAGCGACGGCCGCCGTCATATTGTGCGCGTACTGCCAGACGAGCCAGGGATTGGTGAGCAGGCCGGACAGACTGGTGACGAATACCCGGCCGTCTTCCCCGACCTGGTACGCCACCGGATGTTGCATCCAGGCGTTGGTGGCGAGAATGAAGTAGCCCGATAACCACGAGCCGAGAAAGAGCATGAGCGATGCCGCCCATTGCGCGCGTTGACTGAACCGTTTGTCGCCGTACAGCAGCAGGCCAAGGAATGAGGATTCCAGAAAGAAGGCGAACAATCCTTCCATGGCCAGCGTCTGTCCGATGACGCCGCCGGCGAAGGTGGAAAACTTCGCCCAGTTCGTGCCGAACTGAAATTCCAACGGAATGCCGGTGACGACGCCGAATGCGAAGCTCAAGGCGAAGACCTTTGTCCAGAACCGGGCGACATGATGGTCATGCCCGTCACCGGTCACGAGGGCTTTGCTTCGCAGGTAGAGCAGGAGCAGGGACAGCCCCATCGTCAATTGTGGAAAGAGGTAGTGAAACGTGGCGGTAAACGCGAATTGCAGACGGTCGTAGAGCAGCGCGCTCGCCATGAATCACCCGAGATGACGGATGGTCGGCAAAGGGGCGACGAGCCCCGTCAGGCCGCGCCTGGTTACGTCGTCTGAAACCAGAGGGTCTTGCACCAAGACCGAGCGGTGTCGTTCACCGGGAAAGAGCATAGCAGCGGGCAAACTGGCGGCGCAAGCGAAGTCGATTGATAGGGGAGGGGACCGGTGTCGGGACCAGACGCGCCGTCTCGCTGATCAAGATGATCTGCTTCATGTAGGTACGGCACCGGGCGCAGGACCCAAGGTGCAACGCGATACGCAGTTGTGTGAGGATCGGCAGCCGGTCATCCAAATATTCAGAAGCGCGAACAGCGACATCGCGGCACGTGACACCGCTCGTGATCCATTGCGAGGGATGGTCTTTCATACAGGGCGCCTCTCCTCTAAGCCTAGAGGTGTCACCCCTGTGTCCCCTCATTGAGTGATTTCTTACTGCGACGCCAGTTGAGCCTCCCATAGAAGCAGGTTGAGGCCGAAGTTAAGGTTGAGATCAGATTGATCTGACGCGGTTACTCTTGACGTTAGCCTGAACCTCAACCTTTTCCCAGAGCGGTTTCGACCGCTTGCCGCACCCGTTCCCTTGCCCGATGTAACCGAACGTACAGATTGGTTTCCGTGATCTTCAAGATCGCGCAGACCTCCTTCGCCTCGACCCCTTCGACGTCGCGGAGCATCAGGACGTCCTTGAGCGTGCGGGGTAACGCCTCGATGGCCCGGTTCATCGCTGTGACCGCCTGTTGCGAGGCCAGGAGTTGTTCCGGTGTCCGCTCGTCCCAGGGTTGAGGCGGGAAGGCCCAGTGGCCGGCCCACTCGCCTGATTGCTGGAATCGTGAGGGATCAACCGCCTCGTCATGATCATCCCCAAAAGACTCGAAGGCGGAGAAGGTCGTATGGCGTTTTTCGCGCACGCCGCGATCCTTGGCCTTGTGAATCAGAATTCCGAAGATCCATGTTCTGAGTGTGGAGCGGCCTTCGAACCGGTGCAGGCTCTCGATCACCGCGATCCAGGTGTCCTGAACGACTTCTTCCGCAACTTCCCGGTCCGCTACGTGGCCCATCGCCATCCGAATGAGCGCGCCATGGTGCTTGTTCACCAGTTCGTCGAACGCGCCCTCTTCGCCGTTGCGGAGCCTGGCGATCAGGTGTTGCTCCTCTTTCGTCAGCGCCGTGCCTTTGGCTGACGGGGGGTAGTATTCACGGGAAGGACGCCGTTCCAGCGACCCGGGATAAGTGGTGAGGACTGAATTCATGATTGACCTCCGATCTGCAGCAACTCCGTCATATAGCCGGGAGCACCGATAAGGGTGACTTGCGATGAGGGGAGATTATTCAGCACCTCGACCCCCCGTTGATCCAGGAAATCCACGCCCGCGCAATCCAGTTCGACCGATTTCCGGTGCAGCAGCTCCGCACGGCACTCGACGTCCAGAAGGGCGGCCCACTCGTTCATGATCTTGCCTTCCAGTTTGAAGGTCACTTTGCCTCCGCCGGTTTCGGTCTTCGTGATTTTCAGCATTGCGACTCTCTCCTTCGTTGCCTGCTATTCAGCAATGCCTATGCCGAGTGAGCGGCGTAGCATGCCTGAGTGCGTAACCTGTTGAAACAGAACGAGGGGAGGCTGTTTGCGCTTCGAAAAGCGATGTGGGAGCTAAGCAGACTCCCAAGCCTGATTCCCAAAATATTGGGACGCTCACGAAATATTGGGATAGGAGATCGTCGTTTGTGGATTGTGAAGCGTAGCTCGCCCGAAGCGAAGAAGCGCGTCCATGAGTTGAGCGTGAAATGTCGGGATAGAGGGAATGAAGGAGGTGTGAGTGGTAGTTGCTATCGCATGTGCTTCACGAACGAGGCTTCACGAGCTATCTGTTTCAAGTCGGCCGGGAGATGCCCAGCTTCTTCATGCGGGCTTCCAGCGTGGTGGGGTTGAGTCCGAGGATTCTGGCGGCGCCTTTGTCGCCGCTGACGCGCCACTTGGTCTGCGCGAGGACTGCGACGATATGCGCCCGTTCGACGTCCTCCAGCGTGGCCGCAGGACTGTTACCCGTGGGAGCTGTGGTCTTCGGCATCCAATCGTTGAGATCGAGCTCCGGCCCCTGGCTCAAAATGACCGCGCGTTCGATCACATGCTCCAGTTCGCGGATGTTGCCGGGCCAGGGATAGCGCTTCAGCGTCTCCATGGCCTTGCCCGGCACGGACTCGACCTTCTTGCCCATCGCGTTGGAGAATTTCTTCACAAAGTACGACACGAGCAGGGGGATATCCTGCTCCCGGTCCCGCAAGGGCGGCAGCGCGATCGGAAACACTTTCAGCCGATAATACAGATCGGAACGGAAGCGTCCTTCGCGCATTTCTTTTTCCAGGTCGCGGTTCGTCGCGGTGATCACGCGCACGTTCACTTTCAACGTTCTGGTGCTGCCGAGGCGCTCGAATTCGCCTTCCTGCAGGACGCGCAGCAACTTGGTTTGCAACTCCAGCGGTATCTCGCCGACTTCGTCCAGAAAGATGGTCGCCTTGTCCGCCAGCTCGAACCGGCCGGTCTTTCTGGCCAGCGCGCCGGTGAAGGCGCCTTTTTCATGGCCGAACAATTCGCTTTCGATCAAGCCGGCAGGGATTGTTGCGCAGTTCACCTTCACCAGGACGCCATCTTTCCGGTTACTCAGGTTGTGAATGGCCCTGGCGATCAACTCCTTGCCGGTGCCCGTCTCGCCGGTCACGAGGACGGTCGCATCGGTGGCCGCCACTTTTTCGATCGACTGGAGCACCTTTTTGATGGCCGTCGAGGTGCCGATAATCTCTTCGAAGTTGTGGGCCGTCTTAATTTCCTCTTGTAAGTACACGTTGGCGGCTTCCAACCGTGCCTTTTCCTGCTCCATTAGCACCTTGTCGGTAATGTCGATGAACATCGTGCGGGTATAGGTCCCGCTGGGGTCCGGCCTCGACCACCATTGAATCCAGAGCGGTTTGCCGTTGTCCTTGCGCCGCAGTTCGAGCACCACGCCGCTCGTGTCGATGCCTTTGCCGACGGAATCGAAGGCTTCTTTCAAGCGGCGTTGGGCTTCGGGTGTATCCGGAATGAACGAGGCGCCGTACAGGCCTTCGACTTCGTCCGGCGTGATGCCCAGCGTTTTCATCGCCGTCCGATTGGCCCGGATGAATCGGGAGTCCAGGCCTTCGTTCACGTAGGCAATCGGTGCCTCGTCGAAGAGATCGCGCAGCCGTTGCTCGTTGTCTTTGAGTCGGGTTTCCATGTGCGTGCGTTCGAGTTCCGCGCCGGCCCGTGCGCCGAAGATTTTGAAGACCGACAGATCCAGCTGCCCCAATTCCATGCGCTTGGTATCCATGACGGCCAGGTGCCCCAGCACCTGCCCGCTTGCGCTCGTGACCGGAATCGCCAGATAACTCTTCACACGCAGACCGTCTAAGTCATTGCGATGAAGCGGGAACTGGTCGGCTACGTTGTCCGCACAGTGATACAGCTCGCCGGCCAACACCTTCTCGCAGGGAGTATGAGCGATGGCGTATTCGAAATTGGCTTTGAAATGATCTCCGGCCCAAAAGGCCAGCGTACGCACCTTCGTCCGATCGACGCAGAATTCAGATACGAAGGCATAGGACACGTCGAGCGCCATCGCCAGGTTCTTCACCAGCGAATTGAGAAATTCTCCGCCGACGGCCTGCGCCGTGCCTTCCGAGATGGCTCGCAGGGTGGTCTCTCGTTCCTTGAGCGACTGTTCCATGACTTGGCGGTAAATTTCGACCCCCGCCCGCTCTCCGAACAATTTGAAGACCGCGATTTCTTCGGTGGTCAGGGTCATGGGCTTCACATCCATCGCCACCAAATGGCCGAGCACTGTGCCCTTAGGATCCTTCAATGGCACAGCCAAATAGCCGGTGACGCCCAAGGTGACCAGGTCGTGATCGCGCGGGAACATTTTCTGGACGTCTTGGGCATAGTGGCAGGTCTCTCCGGCGATCACCTCCTCGCATGGCGTCCCCTCCAGGGCGTACTCGACAGGGTCCATGTACCCGTTGCCCTTCCAAAATGCGAGGGTCCGGATCTTGCCTCCTGGCAGGAGATAGCCGACAAAGGCATAGCGGATGTTTAATGCAGCCGCCACCTGCCGGACGAGCTCGCGGAGAAAGTCGCCGCCTGTGGAGGTGATGGTGCCTTCGACGAGTGAACGGAGGAATTCGTCCGCCTTGTGGCGTGCCTCCAGCCGTTTGGGATCGTTGAGGCCGGTCACGCCTTCTGCCATACCGGACCTTTCCACTGCGCTCGACTGATGACGGGAAGAGGGGAGAAAGCTTAGCACCGGATAGGAATATGCCGCAACTCGCGGGTTTTCGAAGCCGCGATCGACTCTCGTGCTAACGCATTGGAGCCCCGCAGCCGGTGCAGTTGATCCGAATCCGGTCCGTCGAAGCCGGCATGAATCGGGCCGCTGCGGGCACAGGTCCGAGGAGTAACCGGGCGATCCGGCTGTCACGATAGGTCGTCAGGAGCTTCGGCATCGCCAGGAAGACTAGCACTATCGCCGTCCCTGCCGCGAGCAACGGCCACTGGGCCGTCACGACGCTGCTGCCCAGGTAGGTCAAGGCGAAGGTCGGTGGGGCCATCCCGAATAGGGTCGCCAGCGAGAAGCTCTTGCGCGAAATGTTCGTGAGTCCCGCTCCGTAGCTCACCACGTCGAACGATAAAATTGGGCTCAGCCGCGCGAAGAACATGACACCCATGAGTTGATGATCCGTACACATCTGGCAGAACATCGTTTCGGTCTTGAGCACACGCGAGAGCGCATCATGCCCCAACGTCCGCGCAATGAGAAAACAGGCAATTGCGCCCAACTCGGCTCCGATCACGGCATAGAGGGCCCCATAAAATAACCCGAAGGCGGCTCCGGCAGCCAGATCAAGCGGCAGGCTCGGAATCGGCGGGATGACGACGGCGGTCGCCATGCTCCCGATCAAGAGCATCGGCGCCAGGGGACCGGCGTCATTCAGCCACTGCGTCAGCGCGGTCGGCGTGAGGGAGCGCTCATAGTCGATTGACAATAATCCCCACCAGCCGGCCGCTCCGGCCAGAACCCCAACGGTCAGTTTGCTCCAGGTCGTCATCGTCCGCGGCAATCCTGTTGCAGCGAGTGTAGCCAGACTCATGGGGAAACCACTTGCATGACATGGCCATCCGGATCACGAACCAAAAAGCCCTTCCTGAATCCCAAGCTTCTGTCAGGCATCGACACGACGCCGGATGAAACGAGTTGCGTCGTGTCTCGCAAGGCCGCCGCCGCCGCTTCGATATCAGACACCATCAACGTCGTCTGCCAGTGCCAAAGATCGGTCGGGCGCGAATCGATTGGATAAGGCCGTCCCGCTGTCGGCAGTTCGTATTCGAGAAACTCCACACCGGGAGGTCCCATCTTCGGAGCCAGGCCGGTCACGCGCGCGCGCGCGCCGGGGAGGCTGTCGAGATGTTCCTGCTCCGTACCCGTGTTCAGCGTGCCGCCGGCCACCGTAAGGCCGAGGAGGTTTTGGTAAAACTCGATGCTGCTCTCCGTGTTCCGCACCGTCATCGCTGTGTGGTCGATGCCCAGGAACAGATTGGAGCCGGGTGTTTTCCAAAGGGGATTGCCCTTGCCGTCCGGGAACCACAGCAGTTCGAGATTGTGGCCGTCCGGATCGCGGAACTTGATGGCCTTGATGCCGGCGGCAGCTTCATTCGAAATCGGAATGGTCTGTGGACGCGGCGAGATCTGGCGGACGTGATGCTGGCGCAGTCGTGCCCAGGCCGCCTCCATGTCGCGCACGACGATTGCCACATGCTGGAACCAGAGATCGTTACTGTAAGAAGGGACGGGAATAGGCCGGACGTCAGGCGGTGCGAGGAACTGCGTCAGTGTTAAAACCTGCTCCCCGAGTTGCATGCGCACGACGCGCGCCCGCACGCCAAATACACCCCAGAGCCGATCGTACTCAGGCCCGTCCACCTCCACGTCGCTGACAGGCTTGAACGTCAGCACGTCACGGTAAAACGCAACCGATCGGTCCATATCGGAGACGGTAAAGCCGATTGCTGCGATGGACTGAACGGTAGTCGGCGGCTCTGTGGCGAATGTCGCCGTTGCAATGGAACAGAGAGGGAGGACATAGCGAAGAACTAGACGACAGGCTGATTGCAGTAGCACGGGCATTGAGCTATTCCCCTCATGAATTTGTCAGTCCACATTCCTATTTTCTCACTGTACTCACTTGAGTCGTTCGAGCAGGTGCTCGCCGACTCGCAACGCGTTCGCGATGATCGTCAGCGAGGGGTTCACGGCGCTGCTGGAAACAAAGAAGCTCGCGTCCACGACGTAGAGGTTGTCCAGATCGTGCGCTTTGCAATTCACATCAAGCACGGAAGTCTTCGGATCGCGGCCGAACCGCACCGTGCCGCACTGGTGCGCCGTGCCTGCGACCGGAATCTTCTTCCCGAGATAGAGGTGCGTCGGCAGGAGATGCTCTTCGCAGCCGATGTGTCCGAGCATGTTCTTGAGCTTCGCCGCCAGACGGCGATGAGCTTCCAGGTTGTTTTCCGTGTAGGCCAACGTGATAGCACCCTGCTTATCGACCAAGACGCGGTTGTCGGGATCGGGCAGGTCTTCCGAGGTCATCCAAAAGTCGAGCGAATGTTTCGCCATCTGATCGAGCGCAAAGCCGGGGGCAAAGGCCGGAGCCCCGGCCCGCAGCGTATCCAGATCCTGTTTGCCGATCATCGAGATGTGGCCCATGGGGTAGTCCCAGTCGGCGGAAAGGAAGTAGAAATCGTTCAACGCGATCGTCTTTTGAAAGACTGTCGGGTTCGGCCGCTTGGAGATGGCCAGCATGGCCGAGTTGTTGTGGCACATGTAATGCCGCCCGACCATGTCGGACGAATTAGCCAGGCCGTTCGGATGTTTGTCGTTCGCGGATTTCAGCAACAGCGCCGCCGAATTGATCGCGCCGCATGAGACCACCACAATATCGGCTTTGTAGATTTCGGTCTGTCCATTGCGTTCAACAATGACGCCGGTCACGTCCCGCCCGTTCCCGCTGGTCTCTAACCTCGTCACCGTCGCCTCCGTCAGCAGCGTGACGTTCGGATAGCGCAAGGCCGGATCGACACAGACCACTTGGGAGTCGGCCTTGGCATTCACCAGGCAGGGATAGCCGTCGCAGGTGTTGCAGCGGATGCAGGTGCTGTTCTCTTGCTGTTGCTCGTTCAGCATCACGCCGACCGGCAAGTGAAAAGGCCTGTAGCCGCACTTCTGCCAATCGTCGTGGAGTTCCTGGATGCGGGGCTCGTGGGTCAGGGCGGGATATTTGTATAATCCGCTAGCTGTGGGCTCCGTCGGATCTTCGCCGCGGTTGCCGTGCACATGGTATAGGTGCTCGGCCTGTGTGTAATAGGGTTCGAGGTGCTCGTAGCGGATCGGCCATTCCGGGGAGATCCCGCCGTGATGCTTCACCTCGCCGAAGTCTTGATGTCGCATGCGCAGCAGTGCTGCCCCATACACCTTGCTGTTTCCGCCGACGTTGTAATGAATCCCGGGATGGAAGGTGTTCCCGTCCTTGTCGTGCCAGGTTTCCTGGGCCTTGTACTTGTTCTCGAGGAAGACGGCTCGGGAGCTCCAGTTGTCCTTCTCACGCGGGAGGTAGCCGCCCCGCTCCAACAGCAGGATCTTCTTCCCGGACGGTGCGAGCTTGTAGGCGAGGGTGCCCCCTCCCGGACCGGTACCGATGATGATGATGTCGGAATGCATGGAGGCAGGCATGAGACACCTCGTGATGGGAGATAGTCGAGGGAAGAGTAGAGGTCTTACAAGGGCGGCGAGACAGCTCGGACGATTTGACAAATTTCTCGGAATACGTACAATGCGCTTACTTCTTATCCTGCCGTCATTCCATATCTTGGTACGATCCGTAGCTGCTGCCGGTTTCACAAGTAGGGTTCAGCGAAATACTCATCGTTTCGCGGAGGCAACGAGGTTTCTCACCTCAACCCTGGAGGCACAGTATGAACCTGTCGAAGTGCGGCATTCCAAGCTGCCCTTGCTGCAATCACAAGTCTCTGCAACCCAATGGCGCCTTCTTTACCTGCGGGACATGCGGCCTCGCGATCACCACACAAGCGCTCATCAGAGCGATCGGGTACAGACACGAAACCGCGACGCTCGAGGATGCGATCGTCATATCTTCGAATTGACTTGTTTCTATTCCCGCCAGACTGCAAAGCACAGTATGAATGGGTGTCCTGCGTCCCGACCATGTGCGTTCAAGGAGCAATGAATGAAAACAGAGGGGATGGGATTGTATGTGACCATCGCGGCGGTCATCGCCGCGGTATTCCTCGTCGAGATGCAAATGCCGTTGGGTTTTACGCCATGGCTCCTGTGTGTGATTCCTCTCGGGCTCACCTATTGGGCGCCGTATCTGTATGCCCCTGTGGTCGTTGCCGCTGTCTGCACGGTTCTTGTTATCGGCGGCTATTTCCTCTCGCCGGCCGGGGCTCCGGCGCCCATCGCCCTGACCAACCGGGTGTTCGGTACAGTGACGTTCTGGAGCCTTGGACTGCTCATCCTGCAATACAAACTTCTTGCGAATCGACTGTCCGGGCTTGCCAAGACCCTCGCGACCGAACTCACAGAACGAACTCGAGACCTGGGACGTGCCGTCAGCGCACTCCAAGCGGAGGTGGAGCTTCGCAACAGATCGGAACGTGACCCCTCGGAGGCCAGAACCGAACTGGAACGTCAGGTCACGAATGTACTGACGGCCGAGGGCAGGCGTCTTCAGGAGGGGATAGCAACCTACAAACGCACAGGGTCTTCTGTCCATGCGGGAGAGGAGGGCTTGGACGACATGAGAAATGAATTGGTGCAGCTGGGCCAACGTCTGGAGCGGTTGCAACAGGAGTTGCTGCAGGAGGAGAAGAACTGACTCCCATCCTGAATCACAGAGACCGAGAAGCACTCAAATCTATGAGAAGGGTAATTAGATGCGACGAGGATTCAAGTACCCTGACTCGTGGACCCTGCCAGGCCTCAGAATGCACAACTGCACCCTCAGAGAGGCGTTCGAGGAAAACGGGATCGCGAGAACCGCTCTTATTTGCCCTTACGTCTGCGGATAATTTCTGCCGCGCCCAACCCCGCAAGTCCTGTCGCGAGCAAGGTCAGGCTCACTGGTTCCGGAACGGAAATAGGAGCACTTGCGCTGGCTTGAGCCGGCAGGAGCAACCCCATGGCTACGAGGGCAAAAAGCACGGCGTTATTTTTGAAAAGTTTCATTGTATCTCCTCCTGTAACTTTCTCTGATGTCCTCCTGAGCTGTTACGTCATAATAAAAAGCAGCATTTCTTATACCGGACACGCAAATAGTTGAAAACTCAGCTGGTGTCAGAGCTGTAGGGAACAGCGTGAGCTAATGTTGTTAAGATTCTTTACAGTCACCAGCTGGGATGAATAGCGCGGTTGACACCTAAGTCGTTGAAACCGTTTCGAAAGGCCACGCTCACTCGGCTCATCAGCTGTTGTTAAGAAATTTGACATGTCAAACGAGGGGCTTCCCGTATCTTCCTCGGAGGACTTCGGAAAAACCCCACAAATGAAATCCTTCCTTACGCTACACTCGTGACAATGGATCTTCCCGCTTCAGATCTAGTAGGACTAAGGTTGTCAATCTCCCTGGGGCTCGCCGGCTTGCTCCTGGCCGCGGAATGGCTGGTGCCGTTTCGAGTTCCACTTCACTCGAAACTGGAGCATGTTTCGACCAATCTGATCATATTCGGAGGGAACTCCCTGCTTGCACAGTTTCTCTCCGGTTGGGCTCTGTTGCTATGGAGCAGCCAGGTGACGGGTGAAGCATGGGGCCTGCTGCATCACGTGCGGCTGGAGCCGATCGCCAACATTGTCGTGTCCGTCATCCTGCTCGATCTTATCGCCTATGGAGCCCATCGCCTCTATCACAATGTCCCGTTCCTCTGGCGCTTCCATCGCGCCCACCACAGCGATCTGGATATGGATGCCACCACCAGCATCCGCTTCCATCTCGGCGAAGTGCTGATCACGTCCGGGATCAAAGGGATCAGCGTGCTGGGGCTGGGCGTCTCGCCCGCCGGGTTTCTGGTCTCCGAAACTGTGACCCTCGCGGCGGGGCTGTTCTCCCATGGCAACCTGAAACTGCCGAAGAGTCTTGAGCCACGGCTCCGGCTGGCGGTCGTGACCCCGACGATGCATTGGATTCATCACTCCCACCGGCCGGCGGAGCACAATACCAATTTGGGGGTGGTGTTCTCCGGGTGGGACCGGTTGTTCGGAACCTACTTCATGGGCGTCCAGCAGAGCCAGATCAAATTCGGCTTGGACGAGTATCCTACGCCGGAGGACGTCAACATTCTGCGCTTCTATCGCATGCCCTTCGACCCTGCCTGTCGCCGTCTTCAGTAATCAGTGCGGTCCTCCAAACAACATCTGCCGATCCCTGTTGCCGACCAAGAGCAGAAGATAGCTACGGCTTATTGCGGTAGGGGGATACCGCCGGATTATGCGTATAGGTCACGGCGCCTGAGATGAATCGTACCACCGGCGGATTGTTTCGTATTCGGGCCGGCGGTATGCTGGCTTCGCAGGCAACGGGAGGTTCTGTAAAAAGTCAGGTGGTTGATTGAATTGCGACGGTTGATCCCGATGGCCGAATGAGGCCGTACCGGGAGAAGAGCAGACATCGTCGCCCTACTCGGCTCGTTCCATATTGAACTGGAGAAGCCGCTTTGCGGCGATGACCGTATGAGCGATGCTCTCGCGATGGCGAGAGGCGGAATATGGTCGGATCCCTGACGGTTTTCCCGAGGTCCGTACGTGATCCAAGGGAGTCGGAAGGCTGATCTGATGACGCGGGTCCCACCTCTTGAAAAAGCGGCATCTCTTGATGCATCCGGTTGACAGTTCTCTCGCGAGAACGTAGCCTCTCCGCGTTTCTCAGCCGCAGAATGAGATCCTTCACAAGGACGGACGTTTGGCCATGGATTGGTCGGTGCTGATCGGCTTGCTTGCTCTCCTGATCGTCGGTGCGACCGCTTCGTTCTATGCGTATGCGTTCGTCGTCCGAACGAGGAAGGCGTTCCTCGATCGTCAACCCAATCTTCGAATTACCAATCTGTCTGCGTTGAACTCAGGGGACGTCCTCACCCTGACTCCGGAACTTGAGAACGTAGGCGGGGGGGTGGCGTATGACTGCGTGATGCACCTGAGTGGATGGGAAGGAAATTTCTCCGTCAAGAGCGTTCACCCCCGCGGCCCGCGGTATCAAAAGCATGTGATCCCCATCGTGTTGGGTCCGGACGCGCCGATCCGCGTGAAACCCATGACCAATGACTTCCTCCGGCTTCGCTATCGAGATCGCTGGGGACTCACGTATGAATGCTGGTACCATGTCTCCCAACTCAGAAGCGGATCAATGCGGTTCCACAACGTTCACATCGATCTGGAGCATCCGGACGTCACCAGGCCTCATCTCTCGTTCCTGGAAATGTGGAGGTTGCTTCGGACCGATCCTCCACGTGATTGAAAAGAGCGAGCCCACCGCCCCCGTTTCGCGGTCTCCAGCCGCCGGCACAACCGGTCGACGATGAGGGTGCCATGAGGGGTCAATGAACGCAGGATGGTTCTCCTTTGTTTTCGGCGGCGGCACCTGGATCCTGTGCTACGGATCGCTCTTCTTGGCGTTCCTCATGCTGATGGGAACGGCAGTCTACGCCTGCAGCGATCCTACGGGCCCCAGTGCCGGACCCATGCTGTACTTCTTCGCCTTTGTCATCATGCTCGTCGTGACCTCAGTGGACGTGGCGAGCGAGGTCCCGTCAAAAGCGAGCATCTGATTGTTCGCGTTATAGCTCGTGGTGCCACTGGGCTTTGGATACGGGTCTTGTAGATCGTCACACCTGGGGTTGGTTTCCTGCTTTTACGCGAGGTTGGTCAGGTGTTAGGTGGCGATATACCGGGCTGTTGATGCGCATCAGATGGTTTCCACTTCGAACTGAGCATTCGCCATTCAAATTTGGCCTTTTTGAGATCCATGCCACAGTTAAGGCATCGTTTTGCCATCGTCCCGGATATATATTCATCGCCATGGGAAATCGTGCGAGGAAGTCTTGGCCCACCCCATTTCTTTCGATACACATTCCTCCCGCACCTTGGACACCGAATCGCCATAAATGACAACCCCACGAACACAAACAATCCAAGCAAAGGAATAACAAAAAACCGGCTGAAGGCTCCTGCCAAATACAGCAGGGCAAGTCCGCCGATCATCCACAGCATATTTAATCCCAGAGCGAATGTTCTAATTCTCACGTCTCATCCCCTCGTGACTGCGGGTTAATTCGTTGACTCACGATGAGTGACCGGCCCCCCGTGGTTGTACCAGGTTGAATGTCACTTAGGCACACTGGGGCGCGATCGTTTCTGGGGCAGGTGGCCGCAAGCCCAACGCCCGATGCGGTCGCACCTGGTTGTAGTGTCGCCGCCAGCGTTCGACCAGCTCCTGTACCTCCCAGAGTGTAGCAAACAGTTCCCGATTCAACAGTTCATCACGTAACTTGCCGTTAACACTCTCGACGTAGCCGTTCTCCCACGGGCTGCCGGGCTCAATAAACAGCGTCTGGACCCCACGCGCTGTAACCACTGCCGCACAGCCTTGGCGGCGAATTCAGGGCCGTTATCCGAACGAATATGTGTGGGCACCCCGCGGTGCACAAACAACTCCGCCAAGCAGAAGAGGACATCATCCGAGCGCCGCCGTCGGGCCACCTCAATGGCCAGACACTCCCGCGTGTACTCATCCACGATCGTGAGCAACTTGACCGGCCGACCATCCTCCGTCCGCAGCGCCACGACGTCGTAGGCCCACACATGATTCGGCTGCTGCGGTCTCAGGCGGACACAGGAGCCATCCGTCAACCAGAGGCGCCGGCGTGGCGGTTGGCGCTGCGGCACCTTGAGTCCTTCCCGCCGCCAGATCCGTTCCACGCGTTTGTGATTCACGCGCCAGCCGTCGTGGTGCAACAAGGCGGTGATTCGTCGATACCCGTATCGCCCATACTGGCTCGCCAACTGGATGATCGCCGCCGTCAACGAGAGCTCATCATCCGGCGGATCGGGCTGATACCGTTGCGTCGAGCGGGGTTGGCCCAGCACCCGACAGGCCCGGCGTTCCGGGATGCCCAGCGTGTCGCAGCAGTGCGTGACAGTCTGCCGGCGGCGCGCTGGGCTTAGAAGTTTCCCTCGGCGGCTTCTTTTAGGATTACCTTATCCAGGGTGAGGTCGGCGACCGCGTGTTTCAGTCGCGTGTTCTCGCGGTCCAGCTCTTTGAGTCGCTTGGCTTGATCGATCTTGAGTCCACCGTAGGTATTCCGCCAGCGATAGTAGGTCTGTTCGGTAATCCCTGGGGTCCGGCAAGTTTGCGCGACCGGCTGCCCTTTGCTCAAGGCCACTTCGGCTTCACGCAGCTTGGTAATGATCGTTTCGACGGTATGTTTGATGCGCGGCATACGGCCCTCCTTGCGGCCCGACCCTAACATACAGGTCGGATCCGGTTAAGGGGGGCCGGTCACCACCAGCTTTCACTCTCCCAGTAACACCCTATTAACACCTGTGGTGTTTCCGTCGTCGGCAATGATCGAGGCAGGGGTACCGGGGGAAAGGCTTTTTCCAACTCCCATATGCCGAACCGGGTACCTTGGGTCCCAGCGTGTTAGATACGCAGTAAAAAGGCTGTCGGTTTGAGATTCTCTCTCACACTGTGACTCCCACCGGGGGATAGGCTTGGGAAGGGCCACCCTTTCCGGGAACTGGTACCTTAAGGCTCAGGGCGTTACGGTCTGTCTAAAAACAGATTGGATGGAGAAGGGGAGAGCCTTGATCAAATCTTGTCTATGAGGAAAAGGGTCCCAGGAAATTTTGAGGACCGCCTAAAGCGATGGGGCGAACAAAACTCATTCGTCTTAGGATGGGACTGAAACAGAAGGGATCGAAGAATCGATCATCTTCCAAAGTTCTTCATATTTTTCAGCAAGGCGCAAGCTAATATCCGAGTCCGGGAGGTACAGGTTCCGATCAACTTCAGCAGCTACGATTTGGCCCATTGCTTCGTAGGCATAGATCATATTGCTTGTGGTTTCATCAATTTTGTTCATTGTTCCCGTGGTGTGCTGAGCGGCTCTGAATTGGAAAGTCTCTTGTTTGGCTTCAATGATTTCGGCAAACAGCTCCATTAACATCCTAGAATCGCTGGCATGGCCAGACTTACGGGCTTCTCGTATCTCCTGCACCCTTTCTTTAAGATCGACGTAGCCAGCCAATAGACTCACAAGTGGTCCCTTCTCACGAGCGGAAACAGCACTGGACGTAACTAAGGCAAGAGAAACGAGCAGTATCACAGCATTTCTCATGGGACACCTCGCTTCTGCTGCAGCGCCGCTTGCTTAAGTTGGATTTCGCCATCGACAATTATTCTACGAAGCCTTGCGATGAAGGCGCAATGGAGCCGAGTGGAGGATATGGGGGTAGGCTTGGGAACCAACCACCTCGCAGAGAGGTAGCGCCTATGGGACCCGTGTGTGCGAGCGGTTTAAGTGGAGGGCAGAATAATTGTGAATCGACTCGCTGGGTGGGTGCGGGGAGAGAAACAGTCAGGATGAGCCGCCCCTGCGCTGCCGCTGTAAAGAGCTGTTTGCACCTACTGTATCCAGACACATACCTTTCCTACTGTCAAAAACTTCGTCTACCTCGTCGATAGTCTAGCTCAGCGAAACCTGCCGCCATCCTGACCAGCCTTCTTTGACTAGCGCGGAGACCGCCGTCTCGATTCGCTCGGCCTTTTTCGACTGAGGCGTGTCGAACTCCACCCCGAAATAACGCCCTTTGACCCACTTCACGGTGGTAGCCTCAATCAGCAATGGATCAGAGTCCCCCGGCACAAAAATTTTCAGGGCGAGCGCCATCCCGACGGACACTGGTGCACTTCCATTAATGTAACTCCCGCTCAGGGAAAGATCTTCGATGATTCCTTCACCGGCAATCCCGTCCCCTTGATACCGCACCGGCACTAATTTCTTGAACCTATAATCCTTTCGCAGGACAAATCTGACCATTCTCTCTCC
>DATGEA010000470.1:0-13610 GCA_035310605.1 Nitrospira sp.
CGTCTGCCCGCCGAGCGCATGATGCGCCTGATCGGACCATTCCAGGTAAGCCTTCTCAAGAAACTGATTAAGCAACGCCCGGTCTTCCTGCGCTGTGACGATCACCTTCAGCGGCTCCTCGGACATCAATTCCGCGACCGAGAGCCGCCGGGCCGGCGGCGTCAGCGTCTCGCCGCGAAAATGCAGTGAAAATCCGAACGAGGCCGCGAGTCGATGCTTGACGCTGTCGAGCCGTTCCGGGCTGTCGCATTCCACGATGAGCTGACAAGAGGTCAGCGTCACCTTCGCCACGACGGACGAAACCTCCCCGGCTGTTTCTCGTTGTATCCACGTCAGGGACGACGGAAGGCCCCCGTCTGCCCCCTGCCCTCCAGCCGGCGCCGCCGGCTTCTTCGGCTCAAACTCGCTCATCTCCGACAATCCGTCGGCGAAGAACCGGTACTCATGGTGGTCGTAAAGCGCGACGGCATAGAGATAGGGCTGGCCGTCCTGGTTGCAGTATCGGATATGGACGACGGCATCAATGAGGGCGGCAAACCGCATCTCCGCAAAATTCCATAACAGGATATGGCCGAAGCGCTTGGCAAACTCCTGCCACTCTCCCAGGACCAACGAGCCGGAAGACATTTCCATGCTGCGTTCCCATTCCCGCGTCGCATCATAGAGCACCTTGCCGTCGGCCGCCGACAGGGCGATACCGCAGCCGGCCAGATAGCCTTTTCCTGACTCATAGGCATCGGGATCGCGGATCACCCTCGTCAGCATCACCTGCCCGGCGATGAAATCCTTGGCGAAATCGCCGCCCGGCACTACGAACGTCGTCCCGTCGCCGATGGAGCGGAGCGCGAGCGTTTCGCCCGACTGCGGCGCTGCCATCAATTCAAGCAGATCGAGATAGGAATGTTTCAGCGGATCCAGCCACACCCGCTCCTCGTTCGGAATATGTTCGGTGATGACGTCCCGCAGCTGCTCGATGAGCGTGAGTTGCCCATCCTCCGGGTAGAAATCACAGAAGAGGGAGAGGCTGGCCAGGTCGGACTCCTGCGGGAGCGGAGCGACGATTCTTGCCGTGCCGCCTTCCAGGTACGGCTTAAGCGCACGCGCGAGCGCCAGTTCCCGCTGCAGGTCGAACTCCGGCTTGAGCGACAGCAATTCGAGCCGCGCGATCACGGCATCGAGTGATGACGGCCGCGGAGTCCAGAATCCCGCGGCTTGTTCACTCGCGAGCTTCATGGATTTCTTCCATGACGATGGCTTCGGCGTCCAGCCAATCCCTGAGCGAGTTTCCTTCCTGACGACCCCGCTGTTCCCACAATTCAAAAGCCTTCTGCGAGATCCGTTCCCACAGGCCGTCCGGCGGCTGGGCCGGATTCTTGAATACCGCCGTGGAGGAGGATTGCGCTTTTGCCGACTTTGATTTTTTTACCACAACACCCATGGCAGGCTCCTCGGTTAGTGATTAACGATCGGCATCGCTGGACTTGAAACCAGCCGGCGGTGGCTCGGGCTGAATTTCGGGCTGCGAACCGTCAACACCGGACATTGTGCTCGCCGCAATACCGCTTCGGCCACGCTCCCGGCCATGACGTGCGACAGCCCGCGGCGACCGTGTGTACCCATCACAATCAGATCGCAGGACAGCGACCGCGCATCATCGAGAATGGAATCGGCCGGCACTCCCCCGCGCAGGCGGCTCTTGACGGTAATTTCCGCCTTGGACAGCGCGGACGATAAATCCTGCAAGCGCTTGCTCAACTTCTCACGTTCCTGCTCCCGCTCTTTCGCATGACTGAGCGTAAAATCCAGCCCGTAGGACACCGGCTCAAGCACGTGAACCAGTTCGATGGAGGCCTTGGCCTGCCTGGCGACCACTGCCGCAAACTCCAGGGCGTCCAACGAGCAATCGGAAAAATCGATGGGGACCAGCATGCGCTCGAGGGTGACCGCGCGGGGCTCGACAGACGACTCGTCTGCCGCCATGTGCACAGCGAGCACGGGGCATGGTCCTGTGCGAATTACCCGCTCTGCCGTGCTGCCCAACAACACATGGGCCAACCCGCTCTTGCCTCTCGTCCCGACGATGACCAGATCGGACTCTTCAGCCAGAGCCGCGGCATTTACTTCCTCGCTCGGAAGCCCGGTCGCGATTCGAGTCGCCGCGATGATCCCTCTTTTGGTCGCGCGTCCCTTGAACTCCGCGAGGAGCCTCGACGCTTCCCCCATCCGTTCCGTGAGATACTGCTGATTGACGGGATAATCCGGATTCATACCCGGCGGGAACTCCAGCACGGTCATCACGGTCAGATGGGCTCGCCAGGACGCAGCCAGCGAACAGGCATACTCCTCCGCACGTCGCGCCCACGGGGAGAAATCCGTCGCCAATAACAGCCGGTTGATCATAAACGTCATACGCACCCACTTCTCTTCGGCTAGGCGCACGAGGCGATGGGCTAGGGAGATACAATCAGAACGTCATCCCTCTCGCCCCTTGCCTCTCACGCCTCGCCAATTCTTAAACGGCTTCCGCGCTCAGCAACAACAGCTCCCCTTTCATGTCCGGATGGATCGAGCAGCGAAAGGCGTGGCGTCCGGGACGTTCCATATTGAAGCGAATGGCCGCATCCCGCTTGGAATCGAGCATCACCCCGCCGAGCCCTCTTCCGTAGACGATGACGCCGTCTTTCTCGATCTTGGTCGGAATGCCCTCGAACATCGTGGAACCGAAATCGTGCCGCTCGGCATCCTCATTCGTGATCCTGATCACCGTCGGCAAACCCAATTGAAGCGGCCCCTGCTTGGTGATAAAGGCGAAATCCTTGATCACGACTTCGACGACCTGCTCGGGTTGCGACTCGACGGGGGCGCTCCCCCACAACCCCACGATCCCCGTCACCGCGATCACGATGCCTCCGGCCCAACCCCATCGATTCGTCATGAATCCCTCCTTAGAAATCGTCACCCTCATAGAACAATGTCTCTGTCTTTCCGTGATTTCCTGGCAGGCAGCGGAACCGTCAACACCGCACACCCCGCCGTTCGCACCACCTTTTCTGCCGTCGCACCGAAAAATATCTTGTCCATACTTTCGGATCGCCCCCCGTAGCTTCCCATCACGATCAATTCGATCCGTTCCTGGCGCGCAAGCTTGGCGATCTCCACGAACGGCGCTCCTTCGATGACGATCCGTGTAATCGCGATCCCATCCGTCGACTGCGATTCCAGCAACTCCCTGGTCTTGAGCCGGGCCTGATGACGCAACCGGCGGCGCTGCGCCGTCGCATCGGAGGGGACGGCCAGCAAGCCCAGTCGATTGAAGGCGGCAACCGCGCTCGTGTCGATCACATGCAACACCTTCAACTCGGACTGAAACGCACGAGCCATCTGCAGGGCGATACGAAACGCTTCATTGGAGCAGGGCGAGAAATCAACCGGCACGAGAATCCTGCGAAACAATTCGATCGCCATAGACCTTCCTCTCTCAAACGGTCGCAGCTTCTGACTCAGCAAGGGCAATGCCACCCACGCAGAGCCGATGCCGGATTACCGATGGCTTAGAGAAACAACGGTTTTAACGGGATCGGTATGCTATCAGCTCATTACGATCGGCTCTTCGTCCGGTTTCAGGGGCTCTCTGCTACAGCACGATTCTCACCGCTGTAGCAGAACGCGACAGAGAAGTGAAGCGTGAAACGCGAATGGTCTGGCGAGATGAGAGAACAATCACCCCGAATACCGTTCAATTCTTGCTCCTTGCACCATGCTCTAAAAACAGACGAGAGAGAGTCGGGAGCGGCATCGGACTTGCGACAGCAGGCTTGCATTGATTTCGAACAAGACGAAGAGGGAGGGTTCATGACAAAGGGACAGTGGTTGTTGCTCGGAGCCATAGCCGTGGGTTTGGCCGTAGGCATCTATCTCCTGTTCTTCTGTCCCACGGAATGCCACTGACCGCTCCGGTGACCGGACGCTCATCGAACAGGCGAGACAATGGCCACCGCAACAGATCTCATGACCACGGAAGTCCCGAGAGCCTTGGGGCACCAGACGGCATCCGAAGTCCTCTCAGCCCTTCGTAAACAATCATGGGAAGAGCTCAGTCATGTGTACCTCGTGGACAATTAGCGCAGACTCGTCGGTCAGGTACCGATCGAGCGTTTTCTGATCGCGGAGGGAGAAACGGCTCTCTCGAAGCTGTGTGGCGCTCCGCCCGTCGAGGTGCAGCCGGATGACGACGCCGAAACCGCGGCGCTCCAGGCTGTCGAGCATCACGAAGCGGACGTGGCCGTCGTGGACCGGCAGCTTCACCTCCTGGGAGCCATTCCGATCGGACGGCTCCTGGCTCTCTTACATGAGGAGCACGTGGACAATTTTTTGCGGATGGGCGGCGTCAGCGACGTGCATCCGGAGCCGCTGTCAGAACACAACACGATGGACGCGTTCCGCGCCAGGATACCGTGGCTGGCGATCGGGCTGCTGCCTTTGGTGGTCGCGCATCTCGGAGTGGATCCTGCTCTGGCCAGCGGACCAGTCGCCACGGTCCTGCAGGATCTCCTGAGCGTGGCCCTCTATCTCAGCATCGCCACGATGGTACTGCACTGGTAAGCGAAACAATGGAGCCTTGTTGACATGACACAATCAGGATCCCATCGGACGAAGGAACTGCCGGTCACGGTCACAGGGGACGGTGTGGCGCTCGACGGCATTCTCGGCATCCCGCCGGGCGCCGTCGGGGTGGTGCTCTTCGCCCATGGAAGCGGCAGCGGCCGATTGAGCCCCCGGAATCAATTCGTCGCGCACCGCCTCCAGAGCGGCGGCATCGCGACGTTACTGATCGATTTACTGACGGTGGAGGAAGCGGAAGACCGCCGCAACGTCTTCGACATCGACCTGCTGGCTGATCGCGTCCTGACGGCAGGAGCCTGGCTCGGCCACGATGCCCGCACGAAACACCTCCCGCTCGGCTACTTCGGCGCGAGCACCGGCGCCGGAGCCGCTCTGCAGGCCGCCGCGAGGGGTCCCGTCCCGGTCAAGGCCGTCGTTTCTCGCGGTGGGAGACCGGATCTCGCCGAACGGTACCTCCCCGACGTGACAGCTCCCACTCTGCTGCTCGTCGGCGGCTACGACGAACCTGTCATCGAGATGAACCGAGCCGCCTTCCGGCTTCTTCATTGTCCGAAGGAATTGACGATCATCCCCGGCGCCACGCATTTGTTCGAAGAACCGGGAACGCTTGAGCAGGTCGCGGACCGCGCATCGGAGTGGTTTCTGCGGCACTTCGCTCCCCACACTGAACAGACACACGTTTCGCGGAGAAAGGAGAACCAACGATGAAAACATTGTTGGCTGTCGACGGGTCTGATAATTCCTATGAGGCGGTTCGGGCCCTCAAGTACCTGAGCAGGGCGGATCAATTGATTCTGCTTCACGCCCTGAATGTCCCGAGACCGGCCTACCCCATGATGATGCCAGAAGTCGCCGACGAACTGTACAAGGCGCTCGAGCGCAGCATGCGGGAAGACGGCGAACGGCTGCTCGACCGGGTGCAGTCGCTCCTACCGCTACACGCCGGCCCCTCCACCAAACGACTTGAGCTGGGATCGCCTGCCGAAGTCATCGTGACGGCGGCCGAACAGGAACAGACCGATCTCATCGTGATGGGGGCGCGCGGCGTCGGTCCGGTCAAGGAGCGACTGCTCGGGAGCGTCTCACACCGCATCCTGACTCTGGCGCCCTGCGCCAAACTGATCGTCAACGGCCCCGTCAAAGCCATGAAGCAGGTTCTGCTCCCCCTTCAAGGACCGTTCGACATGCAGGCGGCGATCCGCTTTCTGCAAATGAAGCCCTTTCACGAGCCGGTTGAGATATCCCTCCTCACGATACTCCCGAGCGTACGGCCTCCCTGGCCCGTTGAAACTGCCGCGGCCGAACAGCTCGAAGAACGGGCCTTACAGAGCGCGCGTGATTTCATCAGCGATGTCGCGACTCGCCTGCAAGCGCTCGGTTATAAAGCGCGCGGTCGCGCCGTTCTCGGCACGCCGAGCGACATGATCCTGCGCGAAGCGGGTTCGTTGCGATCGGACTTGATCCTCATGGGATCGCGAGGCCGCCAGGGAGTCACGCGGTTCGTGCTGGGGAGCGTCGCCCATGCGGTGCTGCACCAGATGCCCTGTCCGGTCCTGGTGTTTCAATAAGAAGGCGGTCAGAGGAAGCGGCATTTGACGAAATCAAGAATCTGTCGGGCTGCCTCGTCCGGCCGGACCGACGTCGTATCGATCCTGAGTTCGGGATTCACGGGCGCTTCATAGGGAACTTGTAATCCGGGAACGGTGCCGGTCTCGCCGCGGCGGCCTTTTTCGTAGGTCCCCTTCCGATCCCGCTGCATGCAGACCTCCAGCGGACAGACGACAGCCACCTCGGCAAAACGAGGAATCGTGCGCCGCGCATAGTCACGATAGGTCTGCACGCTCGCCGTCGCGTCAAACAAGACGGTGATCCCGTGCGCGACGAGCCGCTGCCCCGCGAAAGCCAGGGCTCGATAGAACAGATCCCGCTCCGGCTGCGAGTAGGTCGGCGCCGGAGTCAGGACCCGCCTGACTTCATCCGACTCCAACACCTCCACGGCCAAGCCCAGGGCTTCAAGCTGAGGGCGCAACGCTGAGACGATCGTGCTCTTGCCTGAAGCAGGCAGGCCGGTGATCCAGAGGGCGAAAGCTTCACGCGTCATTTCATGACTCGCCTGGCTAGAGGGCCGGGGCTATAGGCAATGGGTAACATGAACTTTCCACTTGTCGCGACCCTCTTGCCTCGAGCCTTCCGCTATGCGGAACAATACTCATTCACGCGGGCAGGATCGAACCGGGGCGCATCTAACACATTCCGGATGAACCGGAAGAGGCTGCGGCGCACCTCGAGGGAGAGCGTGGGATACCACAGCGGGCTCGCCACGACCAGGCCGCGGAACGCAAAGAACGGCGCAGCGGCGGCCGCCACATCCTTGTCTCGGCTGGCTTCCACATAGGTGTCCCAGAACAATCGGAACAGCACCTCGAACGGACCCTTGAACCTGCCCCACCGAATCAGAGAATTGAGCAGGTAATTCGTCGTCATCGCGGTGACGTCGTCGGCCGGCTCGCCCCATTCGCCCCGCGAGCGGTCAAGCACGGAAAAGTCAGCGCCTTTCCTGAACAGGACATTGTACGGGTGAAAATCTCCGTGAACCTGCGAGAGCCGGCGGGTCTGGCCGCGCAGACGCCAGCGCCATTGGTTGCAGGACTCCTCGATGCCGCGCAGCAGATCTTCCGTGATGAATCCGAAGCGCGCCGGGTAACTGTCGGTCAGCCCCATGATGCATTCGCCGTGACCGATCAATTCGCGCAAGCGCCGGCGGTAGAGATCCGGATCACGGCGTTTCCGGCGGTGGATCCCGGCGAGGTACGTCGCGAGGGCTTTCGTTCTCCGACGATCGAGGGCCCTCAACGAACCTCCCTTGACCAGGCGTTGGAGATCGGCGTGGTAGCTGGCTCCCTCCGTCCATTGCGTGAGAACAAAAAACTCGCGGGCCTGTGCGACAGAAACTAACTCCTGCTTTGACGTGAAGGCTCCGACGTCGAGGGCCTTCACATGACGGGGCAGACGGCCGTAGGAGTCGTAATCCCACAAGATCGCCTGCGCCCGATCCGCCATATGTTCGTGGCCGAACGGGCCGGGGCTCATGGTCTCAAGGACGGCGGAACGGCGGGATCGGCCCGTTTGAAAGGTGACTTTGACCGGCGACCCGTAGCCGTATTGTTTATAGGCCCCTTGGGAGCTTTCTTTCCCGATCGGTCCATAAGACAACAACGTCGCGCGGGGGCCGAATCGATCTTGCAGATACCGTTCAAGCGATGCTTTCATGAGGATGGGCATGGCCGGGAGAGACGCAAGTCACGTTCCTATGCGAACAAGGTAAGAGGCATGAGGCGAGAGACTAGAGGATCTTTCGATTCAAAGCCTTTAGCTTTTAGCTCTTACTCCTTGCCGGTTTTTCCGATGTCGCATTCAGCAGCAGTCGCAAAGATCGTACTGAGGAAAAATGCGCCACATCCGATAGGCGAGAGAGTCGGAGCAAGGGGCAAGAGGCAAGAAATATCAGCTCCTAGCCCCCTGGCCTTGCACAACCAGCTTCAATTCGGGGACGGCATACCCCTTGCTGATCTTTGCTATGCGACCCATCAATCACGGCACTGAAGGAGGACACATGGAGTTGGAAATCGAGAGCCGAAATGTCGGAATGACTCCTCGCTGGAAAACGGAAATCGAAGAGCGTATGGCCGACCTCCAACGCGGGCATGAGGATGTCACCCACGGACGGGTCACGCTGACCAAGAACCCGCATCACAAGAAATCAGCGAACGTAGCGGAAGCGCTCGTGGTGGTGACGCTGCCGGGCCGCCATACCTTCACCGCCCGCAAGGAGAATAAAACGTTCGAAGAAGCCATCCGCGAGGCGTTCGAGGCAATCGCCATCGAACTCCGCAAGTTCCGGGACAAGCGGTCGACCAAAGAAGTCCGCACTGCGCCGACCCCACCGCATCGCGGAGTCGTATGCAAACTGTTCCGCAAGGGAGGATACGGATTTATCCTCAAAGAAGGAGGCGGGGAAGTATATTTCCACAAGAATGCCTTGCAGGGGCTGTCCTTCCAGGACCTGGAAGACGGGACGGAAGTGGCCTTCAACGTGGAAGAGGGCCAGAAGGGCCCGCAGGCGACCGCAGTGCACCGCCTCCCCGTGATTCAGCCGTAGAACCGCCATGGAAGCCGACAAATACAAAGTCCCGGTCTCCATGCTTAGTGCCGTCGTCGATCCCCTGCGGCTGGGGTTCGACGATACCAGCGAATTGGAACCGCTCACGGAAACCATCGGCCAGGAGCGCGCGGTAGAAGCGCTGGAGTTCGGCCTCCAGATGAAGAGCCAGGGTTTCAACATCTATGTCTCCGGTCCGGTCGGAACCGGTAAGGCTACGTTGGTCCGGCAGATGGTCAAACAGCTGGCCCAGTCCGCACCGGCTCCGTCGGACTGGTGCTACGTCAATAATTTCCAGGACCATTCGCGCCCCGCATGCCTCTCTTTTCCCGCAGGGCAAGGCTGCTCATTCAAACGGGAGATGGCCGCCTTTATCGAGAGCCTGCGCCTGGACATTCCGAGCGCGTTCGAGAGCAAGAAATATCTCGATGCCAAGGCCAAGCTGCACGAAGAGACGGAATCCAAGAAGAAAGCGCTGTTTCTGGGCCTGAAAGAACTGAGCGAGAAACGGGGGTTCGGGTTCGAGGAAACTCCCGTGGGATTCGGCCTGGTGCCGCTCAAGGAAGGCCGCCCCATGACGGACGAAGCCATGGAGGCCATGACTGATGAAGAGCAGCAGGCGCTGACCGAACGGCGCAAGATCCTGGAAGGAGAGATCCGCGAGTTTCATGTGCGCATTCACGCCCTTGAAAAGGATGCGGAACAACAGCTGCACCAGCTCGACCGGCAACTCATCGCGAACGTGATGGAGGGCCGCTACGAAACCCTACGCAGAACCTACCGGAACCTGCCGCGTGTCACCGCCTATCTGGAACGCGTCCAACAGGACATCGTGCACCACTATAAAGATTTCCTCCCGCGGGAAGGCCCGGTCCTCCCCCTGCCGGGCTTGGAGTTCAGGCGTGCCGACCTGACTCGTTATCAAGTCAACCTCATCGTCGAACATGAAGCCGGCGGCGGCGCTCCGGTTATCGACGAATCCCACCCAACCTATACGAACCTGATCGGGAAAATCGAACGACGCGCGCATCTGGGCGTCATGTACACGGACTTCACGGAGATTCGTGCCGGAGCCGTGCTGCTGGCGAACGGCGGATTTCTGATCGTGAACGCCATCGACCTGCTCCGTCAGCCGTTTTCGTGGGATGCGCTCAAACGGGTGATCAAGACCGGCGAAGTGACCATCGAAGACCCGAGCGAGTTCTACGGATTCTCGACGGCAGGCCTCCGGCCAGAACCGATCCCGGTCTCCGTGAAAATCATCCTGGTCGGCCCCCCGCTGCTGCTGCACCTGCTGCAGACGTACGAGGAAGACTTCTCCAAGATGTTCAAGGTGAAAGCCGATTTCGACGTCGAAGTCGACCGCGACGAGCGGCACGAGAAACAATACGCCCAGTTCGTGGCAAGAATCTGTCGCGAGGAAAGCCTCCCGCACTTTTACGCCGATGCCGTAGCCGAGATCATCCGCCAGGGGCACAGGCTGGCCGACCGGCACGATCGCCTCTCGCTGCGCTTCAGCCTGCTGAGCGATCTCATTCGTGAAGCCGGGTACTGGGCCAAGAAAGACGGTCATGCGTTCGTGACCCGGCACGATGTCGAAGCGGCCATCGCACATAAGCGCTACCGTTCCAACCTGCCGGAAGAATGGATCCAGGATGAAATCCGCGAAGGCACCCTGATGGTGAGTCTGGACAATGAGGTCGTCGGACAGGTCAACGGCCTCTCCGTCCACCAGATGGGCGACTATGCCTTCGGCCACCCCATCAGAATCACCGCGAGGACCTTCGTCGGCACCAAAGGGGTCATCGACATTCAACGCGAAGCGGAGCTGGCCGGTCCCATTCACAGCAAGGGGGTCATGACCCTCAGCGGGTTCCTGGCAGGCAAGTTCGCCGGATTTCATCCCTTTGCGTTGAGTGCGACACTGACCTTCGAGCAGACCTATTCGGAAGTCGAGGGAGACAGCGCGACCGTGGCGGAGCTCGTCGCGATTCTCTCCAGCCTGGCTGACGCGCCCGTCCGGCAATGGCTGGCTGTGACCGGTTCCGCCAACCAGCTCGGGGAAGTGCAGCCGATCGGCGGCGTGAACGAAAAAATCGAGGGGTTTTTCGAATCCTGCCGGAAGCGCGGGCTGACCGGCAAAGAGGGCGTCATCATTCCCTCCCGCAACACCAGACATCTGACGCTGCGTCGCGACGTCGTCGAAGCGGTCCAGGCCGGCCAGTTTACCGTCTACGCCGTCGGAACGGTCGAAGAAGCCATCGAGTTGCTGACCGGCATCCCGGCAGGGGAACGCGGGCTGGACGGAATGTATCCATCCGGTACGGTGTATGGGCGCGCCGGGCAACGGTTGGAAGAAATGGCGCAGGCCGTGGCCGAGTGGGGCGAAGGGGAGACGAAAGCGGAAGGACGGATCATTACGGAGAGTTGAAGCAAGGCTAAGGTCAAGGCCGAGGCTCACTGCGGAAGAAGCTTGCTTCGGCTTAGCCTTAACCTCAACCTAAGCCTGAACCGTTCAGGATCGACGGCAGGCTTTTTCACCATCCTGCGATGAGGCGCTTATGCCGATGTACGATTACAAATGCCTGGACTGCGGGAAAGAATCGCTGGTGGTCCTCACGCTGAAAGAGCACGAAGCGGGAAAGGTCCCCTGCCCGTCCTGCAGAAGCACGAATATGAAGCAGCTCTTTACATCCTTCATCGCCCACACGACCAAGAAGAGTTGAGGAACACCATGCGCGGTCCGACTGTCTCAGGATTCTTGATCGCCGCGATGTTCGTCGCACCGGTCTTCTCCACGGCGCAAGACTATCCGGCCGACGTCACACGCGGGAAAGCGGTATATGAACGCCATTGCCTCGCCTGTCACGGCACGGGAGGATGGGGAGACGGCCCGAACGCCGCATCGCTGAAGGTGGCGCCGGCGAACTTTCACCGGTTCAGCTCATTTCTCAAGTCGGATGAGGAGCTCCTCCGGACCATCGAACACGGGGTGGTCTTCAGCCCCATGCACTCGTGGCGGGGCCAGCTCACGGACGGAGAGATGCAGGACGTAGTGGCCTATATCCGTCTCTTGTCCCAGCAAGTGCGTTAATACCGCCGGTGGCACCGGCTCGACCGGAGAATCTCCTCTGTATGGAGCCGCTCAAAGCCCATGATGCCCTAGTCATTGCCGACATCCAGAACGATTTCCTTCCCGGCGGAGCGCTGGGCATCAGCGGCGGCGACGAGATCATCCCCGTCCTGCTGACCTATATCCGGCGATTCCACTCGAAAGGCCTCCCGATTTTTCTCACGCGCGACTGGCACCCGTCCGACCATTGCTCGTTTCGCGATCGGGGAGGGATCTGGCCGGTTCACTGTGTCGCAGGCTCGCCCGGTTCATTGCCGCCGCCGGTGTTCGAGACTCCGTCCTCCGCCGTGATTGTGTACAAGGCGATCGATGCCGGCCGGGAGGCCTATTCGGCTTTCGAAGGCACCTCGTTACATCGCCATCTCCAGGCGATCGGCGTACAGCGGTTGTTCATCGGCGGATTGGCAACCGACTATTGCGTCCTGAACACCGTCAAGGATGCGCGAACGCTGGGATACGACGTGTGTCTGCTGATGGACGGCATCAAAGCCGTCAACGTCCGTCCGGACGACGGCCGCGATGCCGAGCAGGAGATGATCAGGCTGGGAGCCCTGCCGATACGACTGGAGGCGATCGCCGCATGAATCCATCCGCCAGCGCCCTTCTCACCGATCTGTATCAGCTGACGATGGTCCAGGCGTACCTGGAACAGGGCATGGAGGAATGCGCCGTCTTTGAGTTCTTCGTGCGGCGACTCCCGGCCCATCGCAATTTTCTGCTGGCCGTCGGGCTGGAGCAAGTCCTCACGTTTCTCTCCGGCTTGCACATCACGCAGGAAGAACTGACCTGGCTGAAGCAGACGAATCGCTTCTCGCCGGCGCTCCTCCGTTACCTCGAAACGCTACGGTTCACCGGCGATGTCGACGCCGTGCCGGAGGGCACGCTCTTCTTTCCGAACGAGCCGATCCTCCGGGTTGTGGCCCCCATGCCGCAGGCCCAGATCGTCGAAACCCGCATCATGAACCTGCTGAACTTCCAGACAATGATCGCATCGAAAGCGGCCCGTTCCGTGCTGGTGGCCGGACACAAACCGGTGATTGATTTCGGCTTGCGGCGCGCCCACGGCGCGGAGGCCGGACTCCTGGCCGCGCGCGCGAGCTACCTCGCGGGGTTTGCCGGCACCGCCACCGTGCTGGCCGGCATGGAGTACGGCATCCCGATCTACGGCACCATGGCCCATTCCTTCGTCCAGGCGCACAAGGACGAATCCGCAGCGTTCGAGCACTTCGCGCATGCGCAGCCGGATAATGTGGTGCTGCTCATCGATACCTATGACACGGAGGCGGCGGCGCAACGCGTGGTGACATTGGCGCCGCAACTGAAAGCCAAGGGCATTCCGGTCAAAGGCGTGCGGTTGGACAGCGGCGATCTCGCCGACCATGCGCGCAAGGTCCGGCGCATTCTCGATGAAGGCGGCTTGCGAGACACGCAAATCCTTGCGAGCGGCAATCTTGATGAATACAGGCTGAGGGACCTGGTCCTGAGCGGCGCTCCGATCGACAGCTTTGCCGTCGGCACCGCCATGACCACCTCCTCCGATGCGCCGTCGCTGGACTGCGCCTACAAACTTCAGGAATATGCCGGGCGCCCGTGCCGGAAACGCTCCGAAGGCAAAGCCACCTGGCCTGGCTGCAAACAGGTGTACCGCCGGTCCAATCAGGATGGCCGACTCGATCACGATATCGTGACCACGCT
>DATGEA010000471.1:0-2797 GCA_035310605.1 Nitrospira sp.
TTGGCCAAGCCTATTGAAACAGCCAAATTACTCACGGCGGTGAGTGACGCCACGAAGAAGCGCGGCCGAGGGGATCGTTTTACCGCGTAACCGTGACCCGCTTCCTTTCAGTCGATACGCCATTGCTCTGAGGGGGCTGACAACGGACATCACGTCAGCCCCTTCTGACGCTCGCTCCGCACGTTCATCCCCGCTACACCCCAGAGCGGTGAAAACGCTTCTCGACACCTAGATGATGAAGAAAGGGGGGACATGTTGAACTGAGCTGGTCCCAGCTTACGACCCCTTCACGATGTAGCGAAGACGACGGAGGAACGTCTCGTCGATCTAAGCCTTCGAGTCGGTCGAGAGAATGGCCAGTCCGTTGAAGGACTCTAGCCGCGGCATCAGGTAAGCGACATGCGGGCTGGCGTAACGATCATGGGAGTCCTTGACCTCGCTGCCCCTCCCGAACAACGCGTCGCCTCAGCGCAAAACAGAATCGCCTGTGACCGTTCAGCGTCATCAAACAGTCGAGTGAGTGCTTTTGGGTCTCCCCGATGTACTTGCTCCGCACGGTAGAGAGATCGACATGGTAGAGTTCTTTCCGCAGATCATTTGCAAGGACCTCTGCCCCATGGCCTTTCCTGCTGCCGACGGCCCCGCAAACAATGCAACGATCCCGGGTCTTCCACGTGCCAGCCGCGAAAACCCCGGCTTACTGCGGCCTGAATTCACTTGGGCAACTCCTCTCTCCCCCACGCGGGCGAGGCATCCCCACTCCACGCTGGGTCGACGACAGGGGAATCGGAGACTCATGTGGTAAGCTGAACATAAGACAAGATCAGGGGAACCCGATGTGTATCTCCCGCGGGAAGCTTCCATTATCGGTTGCATTTCTCCTGTGGCTCTCTGTTCCCACTGCCAACGTCGCGTTAAGCGCAGCGACCGCTCCTATCTACAAATACACAGACGACTCCGGCACACAGAACTTCACCACGGAATTGGACTCGATCCCGGAGAAATATCGTAGCAGGGTCATCCCGCTTGATCCCGAATCATCTTCGTCATCCCCTCCTCCTGTCTCCAGTGAACAACACGCTCCATCCGCAAACGTCCGGGTGGTGACAGCAAGCGGGGAATATCGCATGGGGGATCACGACACTCGGACCGATGCCGTCCGATTGGCCGTCGAAGCTGCCAAACGAGAGGCCCTCGAACAGGTCGCCACCTATCTGGAAAGTGTGACCGAGATAACGAATCTGGATGTCACGAGGGATGACATCCGGACCTATACGGCCGGCATCGTCATGGTCCTAGATCAGAAGATCACCACCAGGCTGGAGGGAGACACAGTGGTGGTCCGTGCCGACCTCACCGCGCAGGTTGACCCAGACGAAGTTGCCCAGGCCATCACGGCACTTCGAGAAAACGAGAGCGCCAAGAACGAACTCGTGGCGCTCCGGTCAGAGACGGACCAGTTGCGGCAACAGCTCGATGCCGCCAACCAGGCATTGGCCGCCGCCGTGTCGCCCGAGCAGATTCAGGCTCTTAATCAGCAACGTCAGGACTTGCTCAACCAACTCCAAACGAATGCCCTCGTTTCACAAGCCTGGACCGACTGGGTCTATGTGACGCCGGTCATCTACCCCTATCCATGGGTCGGTGTACAACAGGTCCATGGATTGCTGCTTCAGGCGCAACACCTTTACCCGCGGAATCGTCACCTCCCGATTCTGCAACAGATCATCACGACACAGGCGGGCACCCTGCCACCCGCACCGCCGGGAGTTCCATCGCCGGCACCGCCGCATTCTTCTTTGCTTGTCCCGCCGCCGGCCTCTCTGCGAGTCACTCCACCATCCCCGCAAACTCTGCTCCCGGGATCGGCGAATGCCGGAACCGCCGCCAACGCCTTACGAGTGCCAGCGCCGGTGCCGCCCCAGACTCTGCTCCCGGGATCGGCGAATGCCGCAACGAGTGCTAATGCGTTGCGGGTGCCAGCGCCGCCACGAGAATTCGCAAGTCCTCTGCCTCCCACACTGCAGCAGGTCCATCCACCGCATGTCGCCCAACCCAACCCTCCCGTGCTTCGCGCACCTTATTCAATACCGCACCACAGCCAGTCCCTGAGCCCACAACATTTTGGCGGGGGTGGAGGAAGACATTCCGGTGGAGGCGGTCACTCCGGCGGTGGACATCGCGGCCGCTAGCCGTTCGAATACAAGAAGAGATAGATGAGAGTAGCGTCCTGAGAAGGACAACCGGAGCTGACTGAAGAATCATGCCCGGCACAACCGTGGCTGAGGGAATTCCAGATAGCTTCTGCTCCGGACCACCGTGATTTCTGTCAGCTGCTCCCCTCGTTAAAACTTACGCCACACATGCACAACTATTTTGTTATCTCACCATGATTACAAATACGTGCATTTCAGATCACGGGAGCGATGACGCCTCGAATTGCTCCTGCATCCATGCTACGCTTCGCACGGACAAACCAGCTCTACCATTGACCTGAGAGCAACGACCGGTTCGCAGTCTTCTGGAAGGCACCAGACCATTCATGGCTGAAACATTCGATTTGGCCATTCTCGACGCAAGCCCTCTCAAAGAAGCTGTGGCTTACGCCCGGTGCAATTCGGACATCGCGGTAAGCCGTCTTCCTTTTGGTACAGCACTTGCCGAGCTTGCGGGTTTTCGCGACCAGATCGACCGCTCTTTGCGCGCGAAGGAGAGACGCCCTCCGGTTAAAGACCTCACGGCCTATGGACACAAACTGTATCGTTTCTGCATAAAAGATGAGTTAGCTCAACTGTAT
>DATGEA010000472.1:0-4437 GCA_035310605.1 Nitrospira sp.
GCCGGTGATCGGCCAGCCTCCGCCCCCTCCCCTGGAAATCAAAGATCGCGTCCGTATCTTGTTTGCCTCGGCTGAGCCGGTCGATCAGACGCCGGTGAGTTGGACGGAAGTGAGGGACGGAATCGAATCGATTTTCAACGCCAGGCTGAACCGCGTCGGAAAGCTGGAGTTCAAGGCCATCGACGGCACGACGCGAACAGGCCTCCTTGAGGCGGTGAAGCAGGAGCCCTTCGAGATCTTTCATTTTTCCGGCCACGGCGAGGTGGTCAAGGGAATCGGTCACCTCGTTCTAACGGACAGGAAGACCCGGAAGAGTGCGCGGCTGAGAGCCGATGAACTCGGGCAGATTCTCGGACACCGGGGCATTCGATTAGCCGTGCTGAGCGCCTGCGAAACAGCAGCGGGCGATTTCAAAGACGATTTCTCCGTTGTCGCCGAGACGTTGGTACGGGCCGGCGTCCCGGCTGTCGTGGCGAATCAACTTCCTATCCCTGACGCAACGGTTGCGACCTTCGTGGAGGCCATGTATCGTGAACTCTTGAACAGCGGCGACATCGATCGGGCTGTCGGCGAAGGACGCATCAGTCTGTCCATCGACCTTGGAGGCTCCACCGACGCGGTGCTTGAGTGGGGAATTCCGACAATCTACCGGCACATCGCGGCAGCACAATTGCTCAAACCATGAAGATGCCCCCTTTTACATTGGTGCACGATCGATCGACCGACTCGAGGCGGCAGCTCCAGGATTTGCTGAATGCACGGATACACGCGATCGAGGCGGCCGAGCCGACCCTCGCCGCCTCGCTTAAAAAGCAATCGCAAGGATTCACCAAGACGTTGTTAGCGACGTCGCTTGGCACCACCGGGAGCCACGCCGACAGCGTGACGGACGCCATCCCTAACTTGCGCCGCGTTGTCGAAGAGCTCGAGCGTCAACCCAACGTGATCACGGTCGGCATCTGGGATCTTGGGGCCCGCGTCTCCAGGCTGCCTCGAATGATCGAGGTCTTAAACGCCGCACAAGGGCTCTTCGCCATTTTCGAAGTCGAGGCTGCGATCCCTGCGGGCATGATCAGCCGTCCCGAACGAGTCGTGGCCTGGCTGCACGAGCAAACCGGAAAAGCTCCGAACCGGAAAGAGCGTTCCGAAATCGAAAACAACATGATCGCGGAAGACTTCTATAGGCGTGGCAATATCGTTCGAAAAGACCTGGGGTTGGATTATCTGGTGGGAATCACTCCGAGCATGGTGGCCTTCGAGGACGAAGGAGGCGTGTACTGGAACAATTTTGCCACCTATGACAAGCGCCTGGTGCTGGCGTCCACGCATGACCTCCGGATGTTTGCCGAGAAGGCGGGGCGGCCCTTCGAAGTGGCAGTAGGCGGGCTGATCTGCGGCATGCTCCTCGTGGCGGTCAATCCAAGACTCGAATACCACGAAAAGAACACCGGATGCCTGTTCGATATGAACCTCGATCGCAAGAGCATCGTGAAGACCATCAAGAACGCCAACATCGACGAACGCTGTATGAGTCTCATGCAGCCGAAGTTTCGCCCTGTCGCAACGGCTCTCCTTGAAGCACTGCGAAACTATCAGGGAGAAGACTCGCCATGAAACCGGTGGTCGTGCTCGTCCCCGGCCTCATGGGCTCACAACTTCAATACCAGGGTGAAGTGATTTGGCCCGGTCCGGTGAGGCAACTGTGGCTGCCTTACGGAAACATGGCCGAACTCCTTCAAGAAGACCTCGTTGCGACGGACGTCATTCGAGACGTCCTCATCTCCAGTCAATACAGTACGCTGATTGACGATCTGAATACCTGCGGGTTTCGGGAAGACGACGACCCGCCCACGCTGGTCGTTTTTCCGTACGACTGGCGGAAAGACAACGTCCAAACAGCCCGGAAGCTGGCCGACCTCATCGACCTGACGGCCGGGAAGCACAACGGAACAGCCGACATCTTTCTTGTGGCTCACAGTATGGGAGGTTTGATCAGCCGGTACTATCTGGAGTCCGGTGATTTTTCGACCCGGTCCGGCATGAAATCCGTGCGCCATCTCATCACACTCGGCACCCCGCATCGAGGCTCCCCTATCGCACTCTCTGCGGCCAGAGGCGAAGAAAAGCAATTGTGGTTGAATGCCGATCAAGTCTTCAAGATCGTCAGCGATGCCCGCTATCCTTCCGTGTACCAACTCCTCCCGCCCAAGGGAGAGCCGTTCGCGTGGAATCGTGATGGCCAGGCGCAATATGACCCGATAGACATCTACGATCCTGTTGTAGCCAAGGGGTTGGGCCTGGTGCAGGCGAATTTGCAGTCGGCAATGGCGTTCCACGCCAAGCTCGATTACACCAAGCGCCCGGCCCATGTGCGCTACTTTGCCTTTGTCGGCACACGCCAGACGATGGTCTCACATGTCCTGGTTCGCAAAGACGGCGCGACCTATCGCGTGGACAAGGTCGAACCGGAGGACGCAGGTGACGGCACCGTGCCGACCTGGAGCGGAACGCTCACCGGCCTGCAGGGGCGACCGGTCGGCGGCGAGCATGGGACGATTTATCAGAATGATGACCTTCGGCGGACTCTCGCCGGCCTCCTCGGGAAACAGGGTGTACTCGCCGCATCCGCAGCCCCGGTCGAAATCGCGATCCGCGAGCGAGTCTGTCATCCCGGTGACAGCATTCACGTCGCGCTGACCTTCCCGTCAGGCTCAGAAAGCCTCGACGGAGAATTGCGCGTAGAGCGGGCACTGTTCGATGCCCAGCAGAAATTGACGGGGTTCGCGGCACCGGCATTTCACATCATTAAATATTCCGGACTCACCGCAGAAAAGCTCAGCCTGACACTCGATGCCCCCGCTCTTCCTGGCGTCTATCAACTCGCGTTTTATCATGCAGGCGAGCAAGAGCTCTCAGGAAAAGACGAGCTGTTCGTACAGGGAAATTGATAAGTGGATCGCATAGGCGGTTGACGACGTGGCAAACCGGGGAGTAGCGTGGAGGGAGTCGCAGGGCCTGCGGATTCATTCTTAGAACCAGAGCATCGTGAGTCCATGTCTCAAGACGTGGAGGCATCCGATGACAGCCACGATGTGGCGCCGATGGTTCATCGTGCTGAGCCTCTTCAATCTATCCGCTGTTGTCCTCAGTGATCCCCCAGCACAAGCGCAGTTCGCAGTCGGCTCAGGATCGGTGGGGTCGCGTTCCGGCGGAAGCCAGGAAACACCAGGACCGATCAAGCCGAAGGGTTTCAAACCCGACGGTAACATGCGAAGCGTACGACCCCCTGATATGCCTGGCCAGGTACCGGTGCCGCATGAGCGGGCACAGGCGCTGGAAGAGCGGCTGCGAAACGGGCAGATGAAGGAACCAGTTGCCCAAGGTCAAATAAGCGACCGCTTGGAGCAATTACACAGAGGCTCGGCAGAGAGCTCAGCCGGTGACGCAGCCACCGGCCAGACTCCTCAGTAAAGTGTGTCGGGTGCAATCCTCTATCACAAGAGGCTGACCCCGAGTTTGCTTTCCTTTGACCCTTCTTCTCCTCGCCGCAATGGCGCGGATCGATTCCCGTCGGTGACTCGCCCCGCCTTCTCGACACGCCCCGCAAGAACGAGGCGTTCCACCAAGACTCCCCACCCCCTGCACACCTCAATTACTACTTCGTTTGCGCCTGCAAGCTTCTGTAATCCCACGGCATAACTCTTCTGTAATATTTCGGCTTCTCGACCGACAAAGGTCAGTGGGAAGGTGTCATGACAAGGCCAACCCTTCATAGAAGGCGATAGCGTCGTGGAAGACTGGACCTCCGCAAGGACGAGTTCGCGAATGGCGGATACCGCAATCTCCGATTCCCAACGTTGGATCGATGAGCACGGCGACTATCTCTATCATTTTGCCCTCGCCCGCGTACGGGCCCGTGACGTCGCTGAAGATCTGGTTCAGGAAACGTTTCTGGCGGCCCTGCAAGGCAGCTATCGCGAGAGCGGGCCGTCAGCGGAACGGAGGTGGATGATTGGCATCCTCAAACACAAGATTATCGACTACTTCCGTAGAATGACCAGGGAACCGTTGCACGACTCCCATCAGCCGCCGGACGGCCAGCTGGGAGACGAGGATTTTCTCGCCGATGGACGCTGGAACCAGGAATTGGCCGCCGCCATCCACGGGTGGCCAGAAAATCCGGACGGTCTGCTCGAACGAAAGCAGTTTTGGGAAGTCTTCTCGACCTGCCTGGAGAAGCTGCCGCCGCGAACAGCACAAGTCTTTACGCTGCGGGAAATGGATGAGGTCGAAACGGACGAAATCTGCCGCCTCGTAGGTCTGACCCCGACGAATCTCGGGGTCATCCTGCATCGGGCAAGGAAACAATTGCGAAACTGTCTGTCCGGCCGGTACTTCGGTCGGAGCCGGGAAACCGAGGTCTCATGAACTGGTTGT
>DATGEA010000473.1:0-16851 GCA_035310605.1 Nitrospira sp.
GAACGGCGGATACTCGGCCGCCCGTTCCTCAAGCCCCACGCCGGCGCTGAAATACCGGACTCCCCCCGCCCGATGGAGAGGGAGGGAGTTTTTGAGGATCTGTCCGTTGACCCGATGTTCCAATTCCAAATACTCCCCGGATTGTCCGATGCGGGCCACATAGCTCTCCTCGGCGAAGCCGAGCCCCGCGCCTGCACCGCACAACAATGCCGCAATCAAGATGGTCCGTCCGTTCATGGCATTTCCCTCTCCTGTCGAACCGATGTCGCAATGCGGATGCCAAGCATGGGCGACGGGAGAAAACCTCATATTTCTTTGAAGAGGAGCCGGCTGCCCTGCCCGGACGTCATTCTGTAGGTCACCGACTGACGCCAATCACCCCAGGGGCAATCCTGCCACTGATGCAAAACGCACCAGCACTCCCTCTCTGAAGCCCCTTTGCTTCGTCCAACCCATTGGAATCGTGTGAATTTCCGGTGAATCTCTAATACGCTTCAGGCACATCGAATGCAACTTGAATGCTGTGTTTTGAGGAAGAAGTTTTGTTCATAGCAGGGAGGAATCTATCATGCGAATTCTTTGTGCAGTGGATGGGTCGGAATGCTCGCAGTGGGGGATTCAGACACTCGAAGCGCTCGCCGAGCGGGAGCCGGAGCATGTCGTGCTCGTCCATGTCATCAACAAGCAGGCCCTCCGGACAGCCCAGGGCAGGAATCCAGTCGCACAGCGGCGCGCCCTGGCCGCCATGGAAAAGGCCGGAACGCTCCTTTTGCGCGAAGCGGAGCGCTCCGCGAAAGTTGCGCTGGGACAGGCCGCCACCGCTCCCCGGACGAAATTCCACCGCGTCCTGGCTTATGGCCCCCCTGCCTCCACCATCGCAACACAGGCCCGCCGGTGGAAAGCGGATCTCATTCTGGCGGGATCCCGGGGGCTGAGCGACATTAAAGGCTTCCTGTTGGGAAGCACCTCGCGGCAAGTCGCCTCAATGACCCCCTGCTCTCTCCTCGTCGTCAAGCGAGCCCTCCCGTCGATCCGGCGCGTCACGCTCGCCGTCGACGATTCCAAACACTCCCGCGCCGCCGCGGAGTTTCTCCGTTCCCAGATTCTGCCGGAATCCGCGACGGTCACCATCCTGTCGTCGGCGGAAAACCCGGTCACGGACCTGGCTGCCCGCTACTTATCGGAATCGCAATTGGCCGAGTTGACAAAACCGGTGATGGACCGTGCGACCGGCCTGGTCAACACCATGCGGGACGATTTCATCAAAGAAGGCTATCCCGCCACCACGCTGGTCCAGATGGACCACGTGATCGACACCATCGTGAAGCAGGTCGAGGCAGACCAGGCCGACCTCCTCGTGATCGGCTCACGCAGATTGACGAAGAGTGAACGGCTCCATCTCGGAAGCGTGTCCGAAAGCCTGCTGCGGCATGCCCCCTGCTCTGTCCTCATTGTGCGAGGGACGCGTGCCTGAATTCAGATATCACGACATTCACCGACTCTCGACCGAGGACGTGCTGAAGCGGCTGGAAACGTCCGACGGCGGTCTTACGACCGACGAAGCCCGTCGCCGGCTGCTGCAATTCGGCCCGAATGTGCTGGCGGTGCCCGTCCGGTATGCAGTGCTCCATGGGCTCATCCGTCATTTCACCCACTTCCTCGCCGTCCTGCTCTGGATCGGAGCCGGCCTTGCTTTTGCGGCCAACTACATGAAACCAGGCGAAGGCATGGGCACCCTAGGCTGGGCCATCCTGGGCGTCATCGTCATCAACGCCGTCTTCGCCTTCCTGCAGGAATACAAAGCGGAGCGGGCCGTCGAGGCACTCCATCGGCTGTTGCCGAGCAAAGCCTGGGTGACCAGAGGGGGACAATCGGTCGAGATCGCGCGAAGCGAGATCGTGCCCGGCGATGTGCTGATCCTGGAAGAAGGGGAACGGGTGCCGGCCGACGCGCGGCTCGTCGAAGCCTCCGGCATGCGAGTGGATAACGCGGCCCTGACCGGCGAATCAAAACCGAAACGACGGACAGCCGAAGCCGCGGAAGACGGACACTGGCTGGACCTGCCGAACCTCGTGTTCGCCGGAACCACGATTCTGTCCGGACATGGCCGGGCGGTGGTGTTTGCCGTCGGGATGCGCTCGGAATTCGGCAAGATCGCCAATCTCACCACCACAGTCGAGACGAGCCTTAGTCCTCTCCAGAAAGAGATCATCACGGTCACGCGCATCGTCGCCGCCATCTCGCTGGCGATGGGAACGGCCTTCTTCACGATCGGGCTCTGGACGGGACTGGGCTTCTGGATCAGCGCCATCTTCGCCATCGGGATCATCGTGGCCAATGTGCCGGAGGGACTCCTCCCTACGGTGACCCTAGCCCTCGCCATCAGTAGTCAACGCATGGCGAAACGCAACGCATTGGTCAAGCATCTGTCTTCCGTCGAAACGCTCGGCTGTACCACGGTGATTTGCACGGACAAGACCGGCACGCTGACGGAAAATCGCATGAAGGTGGATCGATTCTGCGTGGACGGGCTTGTGATCGAATCGCGCGAGGGTTGTTTCTTCACGAGAGGGCGCGTGGTCAGCAACGCCGACGCCGGACAATTCCAATCCTTCTTCGACGCCCTCCTCCATTGCCACAACGCGAAGCGTGTCCGGCACTCCGACGGACGGTTTGTCGTGACCGGCGATCCGACGGAAGTCGCGCTGTTGGAATTTGCCATCGAGCACGGGCTCGCCCACCGTCCGCCATTTCGCCGCATGGGAGAACTGGCCTTCGATGCCGATCGGAAACGGATGAGCACACTGCACTGGTCGGAAGGGCGGCTCGTCGCCTTCACCAAAGGCGCCCCGGAGTCGGTACTCACGCTGTGCACGAACACGCTGGTTCACGGGGATAGTGTGACGATGACCCCCGATAACCGAGCGCGTATTCTGAGTCAGAGCCGCTCGTTGGCCGAGCAGGCCTATCGCGTACTCGCCGTGGCCATGCGCGAAGTGGCCCATCAGCCAGAGCGCATCGAAATCGAAACAATCGAGGAAAACCTGACCTTCCTCGGACTCGTGGCCATGATGGATCCGCCTCGCCGGGAGGTGCCTGAGGCCATCGTCAAGTGCAAACGCGCCGGCGTGCGTACCGTCATGATCACCGGCGACCATCCGCTCACCGCGCTGGCCATTTCGCGCAAGATCGGCCTTGCGCCGGAACAAGCCTCGCAACAACCGCCCGGATTTGTCCCCGTCATCGAAGGTTCGCAGCTCGACCGCATGACTGATGAACACCTCCGGCAATTGCTGACCCCATCGCGTTCAGGGGAGTCGGACCCGGTGTTTGCCAGGGTGGCTCCTCGCCACAAGATGCGAATTGTGTCCACACTTAAAGAGATGGGCGAAGTGGTCGCGGTCACCGGCGACGGCGTGAACGATGCTCCGGCGCTCAAGAAAGCCGACATCGGCGTGGCCATGGGCATCGCCGGCACGGACGTCGCCAAAGAAATTGCCGACATCATCTTGCTGGACGATAACTTCGCCACGATCGTCAAGGCGATCGAAGAAGGGCGGGCAGTGTATGAGAACATCCGCAAGTTCACCAGCTATATCCTTTCCAGCAACGTCCCTGAAATCGTCCCGTTTCTTGGTTACGGCTTTATCGGCATGCCGTTAGCTCTGACGATCCCTCAAGTGTTGGCGGTTGATCTCGGGACCGACATGATCCCCGCCCTCGGTCTCGGTACCGAGCGGCCTCATGCCGAAGTGATGGATATTCCGCCGCGCCCGAGGACCGAGCGGCTTTTGAACGTCCCGCTGTTGCTGAGGGCTTATCTGTTTCTCGGCGCCATCGAAGCCGCAGCGGCCATGGGGGGATTCTTCCTCTACCTCTATGCCAAAGGCTGGAACTGGGGTGCCCCGCTCAGCTGGTCGTCACCATTATATAAGGAGGCCACAACCGTCACCTTCGCAGCCATCGTCTTGGCCCAGGTGGCGAACGCCTTGGCCTGCCGGTCCGATCGGATATCAATTATAAAGCTCGGCTTGTTCACAAACCGGCTCATGTTGTGGGGAATCGCCACCGAACTGATCATACTGGCAGTGATAATCTTCACGCAGACGGGAAACGAGGTCTTTGGAACCAGGCCTCTTCCTCTCTGGATTTTCGGTCCGCTTGCGCTCGGCGCCCTCGCCCTGCTATTGGCTGAAGAAAGCCGGAAGCTCATCGCGAACCGGCTCAGAGACAGACGTGCGCTGAATTTTTCCAAGGAAGCCGCCTCAACATGACAACTGATCCTCAGGATTCCACCAGACCTGTTCCCGTAACCGACATCGTTCCTGCTCATCCGACGCAACCTCCGGCCCATCACGCGTCCGGAAACGACCACGCACTGACCATTCCTGCCGAGACTGGCTATCGTTTCCGGAGAAAGACGGGATGGGGCTGGCTCGTCGTTCTGGCGGGAGTCCTGCTTCTCATCGGGGCGGGAGCCTGGTACTGGTGGAACTCCGGCCCTCCGCCCGTCCGGTACAAGACCGCGCTGGTCGATCGTGGCCCTATCACAGCCATCGTCACGGCCACCGGCACCGTCAATCCCGTCGTGTCCGTCCAGGTCGGCAGCCAGGTATCGGGCAAGATCGCCAAGCTCTTTGCGGATTTCAATTCCGTCGTGACACAAGGACAGGTCCTGGCCCAGATTGATCAGCAGCCGTACAAAGCCAGGGTGAGCCAGGCCCATGCCGCGGCGAAAAGCGCCAAAGGCAATCTAGACAAAGCGAAAAATATGGCGGCGCAACGCAAGCGGGAACGCGACCGCATGGCCACGCTTCGAAAGCAGGCATTCGTCTCACAGGCCGATCTCGATCTTGCCGAAACGAATTACCGCGATGCGGAGGCCCAGGTCGAGGTGAGCCAGGCTCAGCTGGACCAAGCGGAAGCAACGCTGGCCTCCGCCGAACTGGACCTCGGCTATACGACGATCTATTCACCGGTAAACGGCATCGTCGTGTCGCGCAACGTGGACGTCGGCCAGACCGTCGTCGCCAGTTTCCAGACACCGACGCTCTTTGTGATCGCCCAGGATCTGACCCAAATGCAGGTTGACTCCAACGTCAGCGAATCCGACATCGGCGGCGTAGCTGAAGGGAAAGCCGCGACCTTCCGTGTGGACGCCTATCCGAAGCAGTTCTTTGAAGGAACCGTGACGCAAGTCCGCAATGCGCCCATTAACATTCAGAACGTGATCACGTACGACGTCGTGATCACGGTGGACAACCGGGAGTTAAAACTCAAACCGGGCATGACGGCGAATGTGACCATTGTGACCGCTAAGAAAGATGATCCCCTGCGGGTGCCCAACGGGGCTCTGCGGTTCCGGATGCCGAACGTCCCGGTGGACCGTAAGATCTCACAGGTGTGGCTGCTGGCCCCCGAGGCAGCTCTGCGACAAGCGACGATCACGACCGGCATCGCCGATTCCCTGTTTACCGAAGTCGTCGAAGGGCCGGTAAAAGAAGGCGACAAGGTGATCATCGGAATCGAGACGGCGGAGGAACAGACCCAGAAGACATTGCCGCCCGGCTTTGGCGGCGGCCCGAGAATGAGATAAGAGCGTTTGTTTGGTTTCTCTGGTTTGTTTGGTTTCTCTGGTTTGAGCGGGCCAACCAAATAAACCAGACCAACGAGACGAACCACATAAACCAAATCAACCAAGAAACATGCCTTTTCTCTGGCTTACCATTCTGTCCGCGCTCCGCATCCTCCGGCGCAATCCCTTACGAGCCGGGTTGACGATGCTCGGCATCATCATCGGTATCGGCGCCGTCGTGGCGATGGTCAGTCTGGGCCAGGGAGCGACGGCCTCGGTCCAGGCGGAAATCGCCAGCCTCGGCACCAACGTGCTGATTATCATCCCGGGTGCGACCACGGTCGGCGGCGTGCGCGGCGGCCTCGGCACGATCTCGACACTGACCGTCGATGACGCAGAAGACATCGAGAAGAAGGTCGGCAACGTCACGATGGTGATGTACGCCTCCCGGTCCGTGCTGCAAGTCATCGCCGAAAGCAAGAACTGGAGCACCGTCGTCCTGGGCACCACTCCCGAATTTACTGAAATCCGTAGTTGGCCGGTCGCCCAAGGCAACTTCTTCACACAGTCGGATATGGACTCAGCGGCGAAGGTCGCGGTGTTGGGGAAGACCGTCGTCCAGAACCTGTACGAACCGGGCGACGAAGTCGTGGGGAGTCAGATCCGCATCAGAAACGTCCCGCTACGAGTGATCGGCGTGCTGGAGCCCAAAGGACAGTCGGTCACAGGACAGGACCAGGACGATCTGGTCCTCCTTCCCTTCACGACCGCCGAACGTAAGGTTCTGGGCACGAAGTTTCTCGGCACCGTCGGGGTCATCCTGGTGGCAACCCAGACGAGGCACAATATCCCCGCGGTCGTGGACGACATCAAGGAACTCTTGCGAGCGAGACATCATGTCCACCCGTCCGAAGAAGACGATTTCACCATCCGCACCATGGAGGACGTTGCCAAGACCGTCGCCGGCACGAGCCGGACGATGATGCTCATGCTGATGGGGATCGCCTCGATCTCCCTGATCGTCGGCGGCATCGGCATCATGAATATTCTCCTGGTGTCCGTGACTGAACGGACGAAAGAGATCGGGTTGCGTATGGCGGTCGGGGCCAAGCGCCGGCACATCCTGCTGCAGTTTCTCGTCGAAGCGATCATCATGACAGCTATCGGCGGTTTCCTCGGCGTGGGAGCGGGAATCGGCATCGCGCGGTTGCTGACCGCCATGATCGGCTGGCCGACCATCATCAACGTGCAAGCTGTGAGCACCGCCTTTTTCTTCTCCCTCGCCGTCGGCCTGTTCTTCGGCCTCTATCCGGCCAACAAGGCTTCCAAGTTGAATCCCATCGAGGCGCTGCACTACGAGTAAGGAAACCGCATGGCACTGTCAGCCATCCCGCAGAATCGAGATATCGCGCAAAAGCTGCGGGAGGTCGCCCTGCTGCTGGACGAACAGGGCGCGAATCGTTTCCGCGTCCAGGCCTATCGGACCGCCGCAGACACATTGGAGCGTCTCGAAGTCCCGGTCTCCCAGATTGCTGAACAACAGGGCACGGACGGGCTGCAAGCCCTGCCCGGCATCGGCGTGAGTCTCGCGCGCTCGATCCATACGCTCGTCGTCACCGGCCGGCTGCCGATGCTGGACCGCTTGCGCGGCCACATGGATCCGATCGCCCTGCTGACCTCGGTCCCCGGTATCGGTCCGGCTCTGGCCAACCGGCTGCATGACGATTTGCATATCGAAACGTTGGAGCAGCTCGAAATGGCGGCGCACGACGGGCGGCTGGCGGACATCGAAGGAATCGGTCCGAAGAAACTTCAGGGCATCCTCGACTCTCTCACCGCCCGTTTGGGACGCGTCCGGAAGGCGCCTCAGCCGGCGGGGCCACAGGCAGCCGGAGAACCTCCCATCGGAGAATTACTCGACGTCGACAAGGAATACCGGGACGCGGCAGGCGCCGGCAAACTGCAGAAGATTGCACCCCACCGGTTCAATCCCAAGCAGGAAGCCTGGTTGCCGATCCTTCACACGCAGCGGGATTCCCGCCACTACACCGCCATGTTTTCCAATACGGCATTGGCTCATCAGCTGAAGAAAACGCGCGACTGGGTCATCCTCTACTACGACGACGGTCACGGCGAGCGCCAATGCACCGTCGTGATGGGCCGTCACCCGCCCTTCGTAGACAAACGGGTAGTGCGGGGACGTGAAGCCGAATGCGAATCGTATTACCGCTCCGGTCACTCAAGAGCGACTGTCGTGACTCCGAAGAGATAAGCGCACAACCGGGAGAATCTGTCTCGTGAATGAGCAACCGTTCTGGGCGATCCCGGCGCACGACCTGCTGAATCGCCTCCAGACGAGCCCCGACGGGCTCCGTGCCGGAGAGGCGCGGGAGCGCCAAGCGCGTTACGCATCCATCCGGCTCAAGCCTCGCCGGGACATCCGGCCCCTGGTTGCCCTGCTTTCGCAATTCCGGAGTCCGATTATCCTGATTCTGTTGTTCGCCGCCACCGTGTCGTTGTTCCTTGCGGATCGCACCGATGCGATCATCATTCTGACCATCATCTTTATCAGCGCCCTGCTGGGGTTCTGGCAGGAGCACGGCGCGGCGAAAGCCGTCGCTTCCCTCCTCGCGCTCGTCCGGGTCACTGCCGAGGTCTGGCGGGACGGGCAACTCATCCAAGTTCCGCTCGACGAGATTGTTCCCGGCGATGTGATCAATCTCTCGGCCGGTTCGAACGTTCCCGGCGACGGGCTGGTGCTTGAGTCCAAGGACCTCTTCGTCGACGAAGCCGCACTGACCGGCGAGACCTATCCGGCCGAGAAAACCGCGTCGGTCGTTGCCTCCGCGGCGTCACTCAACCAACGGACGAACAGCCTGTTCATGGGCACGCACGTGGTCAGCGGACATGCGAAGGCCGTCATCGTGCACGTCGGGAAAGAGACGGAATTCGGTCGCATCGCCGGCCACGTAATGCTTCGCCCTCCGGAGACGGAATTCGAACGGGGGGTCAGGCGTTTCGGGTATTTGCTGCTCGAAGTGACGCTCCTGCTTGTGTTTGCCATTTTCGCCATCAACGTCTATCTCCACCGGCCGGTGTTCGATTCCTTCCTGTTTTCCATGGCCCTTGCGGTGGGACTGACTCCCCAGCTCCTGCCGGCCATCATCAGCGTGAACCTCTCGCACGGGGCGAAACGGATGGCCCGGGAGAAAGTGATCGTGAAACGCCTCGCCTCGATTGAAAACTTCGGGAGCATGAACGTGCTTTGTTCGGACAAGACCGGCACCCTCACCGAGGGCACGATGCGGCTGCACGCGGCTCTGGATGTGGATGGGCGTCCCAGCGAGCGCGTCCTCTTCCATGCCGCCCTCAACGCGACCTATGAGACCGGCTTCGTCAATCCGCTCGATGAAGCGATCAGAACGCACTGCATCTGCGATCTCTCGGGGTACCGGAAACTCGACGAAGTGCCGTACGACTTTCTCCGCAAACGCCTCTCCATTCTCGTCGCGTCGCCTACGACTCATCTTCTCATTACCAAAGGCGCGGTGGAGCCCATGCTGACCGTGTGCACGCGGGCCGAACTGCCGGACGGAACGACGGTCCCCATTGCCGCAGGCCGCGAGAAGATTCAACGGCAGTTTGAGGATCTCAACCGGCAGGGTCTGCGAACGCTCGGGCTGGCCTATCGAGACATGGGTGAAACCGACCGCATCGACAAGCGGCATGAAGCGGAGATGACGTTCCTCGGGCTGTTGGTCTTCGCCGATCCGGTCAAGCCGGACATCGCGGACACCATTGCGTCGTTACGACAGCTGGGGGTCTCGCTCAAAATCATCACCGGCGATCACCGTCTCGTGGCGGCCCACGTCAGCCAACAGGTCAGCCTGAACCACGCGCGGCTGGTGACCGGGCCGGATCTTCGCCGGATGACCGGCGAGGCGCTCCTCCGCAACGTGAACGACATCGACGTGTTTGCGGAAGTAGAACCCAACCAGAAAGACCGCATCATTCTCGCGCTGAAGCGTGCAGGCAACGTGGTGGGCTATATCGGGGACGGGATCAACGATGCTCCCGCGCTCCATGCGGCGGACGTGGGCATTTCGGTGGACAGCGCCGTCGACGTGGCCAAAGACGCCGCCGACATCGTGCTGCTCGACAAGAATCTGGCGGTGCTGGTCCAGGGAGTCCGGGAAGGACGCATGACCTTTGCCAACACGCTTAAATATGTCTTCATGGCCACCAGCGCCAATTTCGGGAACATGTTCAGCATGGCCGGGGCCTCGCTGTTCCTGCCGTTTCTCCCGCTGTTGCCGAAACAGATTTTATTGACCAACCTCCTGACCGATATCCCCGAGATGACCATCGCCACCGACCGCGTCGATCCCGAACTGATCGAACGGCCGAGGCGGTGGGATATCGCCTTCATCCGGAAGTTCATGCTGACATTCGGCCTTGTCAGCTCTGTCTTCGATTACCTGACGTTCGGAGCGCTGCTGTGGATTCTCGACGCCTCGCCGGACCAGTTCCGGACCGGCTGGTTCGTGGAGTCTGTCATTTCCGCGTCCGCCATTGTGCTGGTCATTCGGACCCGTCGGCCATTCTTCACCAGCATGCCGGGGCGATATCTCTCTCTGGCCACCCTCGCTGTCGCCTGCGTCACGCTGGCCCTGCCATGGCTACCCTTTGCCTCGTCATTCGGATTGACGCCGATGCCGCCGTCATTCCTGTTCCTGTTAGCGGCGATCCTGGTCGGCTATGTCCTGACCGCTGAGGTCGTGAAGCGACGGTTTTATGCCAACGGGCGTGACCCGGGCGCCGCACCTGCATCCTGAGTGTTCGGGCGACGTCAGTGGGGGGCCGGGCGCGGACGATTGGGTTACGGACCGGGACGCCGCAGCAACTTGATCACTTCCATGATCACGAACGGCAGCAGACCCAGCACTCCCAGCAACGCCCAATCCTCGACCGGCAGCGGAGCGACCTTGAAGACCGGCGCGACGGCCGGAACCGTGAGCAGCGCCACCTGCACGGCGACCGAGAGGAGGAAGGCTCCCAAGAGCGCGCGGTTCGTCCCGACGCCCAGCTGGAAGAGCGACAGCCGCTCGTTCCGGCAATTGAAGGCATGCACCAGCTGCGCAACGACCATCACGGTGAACGCCACCGTTCTGGCTTGCGCGAGGTCCTGATGCAGACCATACAGGCTATAGCTGAACGCCCCGAGCGCAATGCCGCTCAACATTAATCCTTCCCAGCCAATGGCCAGCAGACTTTCACCGTCCAGCAAACGCGCCGAGGACAGACGGGGCCGACGCTTCATCAAGTCCGGCGCCTTGGGATCGACCGCCAGCGCAAGGGCCGGCATGCCGTCCGTGACGAGATTCATCCAGAGAATCTGGGTCGGCAGGAGCGGTAGAGGCAGGCCCAGCAGCGCCGCAAACAGCATGACGAGTACTTCGCTCATGTTGCACGACAGGAGAAAATGGATGGTCTTCCTGATATTGTCGAAGACTCCCCGGCCTTCTTCCACCGCCGCGGCAATCGAGGCGAAGTTATCGTCCGTGACCACCATATCGGACGCTTCCTTCGTCACGTCGGTACCGGTGAGCCCCATCGCCACGCCGATGTCTGCCGCTTTAATTGCAGGGGCATCGTTCACGCCGTCGCCCGTCATGGCCACGATCGCACCCCGGCGCTTCCAGGCCTGGACGATGCGCAGCTTGTGCTCGGCCGAAACACGGGCGTAGACCGTGACCCTTTCGACGAAATGGGCCAGCTGCTCATCCGTCAGATTGTTGATCTCGGCCCCGGAGAACGCCTGGCCGTCGCCGCCAGAGAGGCCCAGCTCTCTGGCGATCGCGACCGCCGTGTCCTTATGGTCGCCGGTGATCATGACGGTCTTGATGCCGGCCTCCCGGCACAAACGAACGGCCTCGATGGCTTCCGGTCGCAAGGGATCCTTCATCGCGAAGAGGCCGAGAAACACCAGGTTCCGTTCCACCGTATCGGACTCCGGACCTGCATGGTCGTCGTCAAGGCGACGATGCGCGGCAGCCAGCACGCGAAGTGACTCATGCGCGAGGGATGCGTTGGTGTCAAGAATGGCCTTCCGCTGCCGGTCGTCCAACGGCTCCACCCTGCCGTCGGGCATCAGGCGATGCGTGCAGCGGCCAAGCAGGACGTCCGGCGCCCCTTTGACGTACGCCATGAGTCCCTCGTCTGTCCGACGGATGACGGTCATCATTTTCCGTTCGGCATCGAAAGGAATTTCGTCCTCGAACGGCGCGGCCCGTTCCAGATCCTCTTTCGTCAACCTCGCCTTCGCGGCCGCCACCAGCAGCGCGCCTTCGGTCGGATCGCCGATCACCTGCCAGGTTCCGTTCTCCTGTCGCAACGCCGCGCCGTTGCACAGCACCGCCGCAGTCAACAGCCGGCGAAGGCCGGGGAGCCGGCTCAGTTCTGAGTTCTGGGTTTTGAGTTCTGAGTTATCAGAACCACGCTCAATTCTTTTTCCGGATAACTCAGAACCCGGAACTTTTAACTCAGAACTTTGTTCGCGTATTTCCCCGATCGGCTCATACCCCTCGCCCGTGACCTCGTAGGCCTTGTCGCCGGCGAACAGCTTCGTGACCGTCATTTCGTTCTTCGTCAGCGTCCCCGTCTTGTCCGTGCAAATCACCGTGGCCGAACCGAGCGTTTCCACCGCCGGGAGTTTGCGGATCAACGCATGCCGCTTCACCATGCGGGTCACCCCCAGCGCCAGTGTGATGGTTACGACGGCGGGAAGCCCTTCCGGCACAGCCGCCACAGCCAGGCTGACCGACGTCAGAAACATCGCCATCAGCGGCTCGCCGCGCAAATACCCCAGAAGAAACACGACCGTGACTACGGCCAACGCCAGCCAGAGCAGCATATAGCCGAACTGTTCCAGCCGGCGCTGCAGCGGTGTCTCCGCCCGTTCCGCCTCCGACGCCTTCTGGATCATGGCGGCGATCCGGCCCAGCTCCGTGCGGAGCGCCGTCGTGACGATCAGCGCACGGGCCTTCCCGGAGACTGCAGCGGTGCCCATGAACGCCATGTTGGTCCGGTCGGCCAGAGGCACGTCGGCTCCGGCGAGCACGTGCGCGTCCTTGTGAACCGGTAAGGATTCTCCGGTCAAAGACGCTTCCTGCGTTTGGAAACCCGCGGTGTGGATCAGGCGCACATCGGCGGGGACCCTATCGCCCGCTTCCAGAAAGATCAGATCGCCGGGAACCAGTTCGCGTGCCGGAATGGACTGCACCATGCCGTCACGGACGACACGGGCCATCGCCACCGACATCTTCCGCAGCGCCGCCAGTGATTGTTCGGCCCGGAATTCCTGCACGAACCCGAGCAGGCCGTTGAGAAACACGATGGCCACGATCGCCGCCGCATCCAGCCAGTCTTCCAGCAGGCCGGAGATGACCGCCGCGCCGATCAGCACCCAGATGATGACGCTCGTGAACTGGGAGAAAAAGAGTCTGAGCAGAGAGGGCGGAGGCGCTTCGGGCAGTTCGTTGAACCCCTCGCGCACCTGTCGTTGAGCGGCTTCGGCGGTACTGAGGCCGTGATCGAGATTCGTGCGGAGTTCCGTGCCCAACGCCTCCGCCGTTACGCTGTGCCATGGTTTCACGATCGACGCATCATTCATCGGTTCGATTCGGCTCCTGCTGGTTATCGAACGAGCGGCCACAACCCCCAACAGAACGGCACCGATCATCAGTAGGCTGTCCTGTTCATCGGCCGTTCCTGTTCCCGGGCTATACCCACTCCGGTGAATATTCCTTACCGGCTTCTTTGTCGGCAAACCCCCGGTACAGCGCCGGCAGGACGAGCAGCGTCAGCGCGGTCGAGGTGAACAGGCCGCCGATGACCACCGTCGCCAACGGCCGCTGTACCTCGGCTCCGATGCCTTGCGCGAGCGCGAGCGGCAGGAGGCCGAGCAGGGTCGTCATCATCGTCATGACCACCGGCCGGAGCCGTAGACTGCATCCGGCCACGATGGCCTCGTCCGTTTGTGTCCCTTCGTTGCGGAGTTGATTGATATAGGACACCAGGACGATCCCGTTCCCGACGGCCAGACCGAACAGCTCAATAAACCCGATCGACGCCGGCACACTGAGGTATTGTCCGCTCAACCAGAGCGACACGACCCCGCCGATCAGGGCGAAGGGCAGATTCAAAATGATCAACGTGGCATAGCGCAACGAATGGAACGCCCAGAAGAGGAGGAAGAACACGAGCCCCAGCGTGACCGGTACGACGATCAAGAGGCGCGCGTTGGCCCGTTCCATGTTCTCGAAGGCGCCGCCCCACGTGACCATATACCCTTCCGGCAGCCGGATCTGCGCCGCGAGCTTCTTGCGCCCTTCATCGACCACGCCGCCGATGTCGCGCCCCACCACGTTGAACCCGATGTAGATGCGGCGCTTCACATGCTCCCGGCTGATGCGGAGCGGGCCTTCGCGCATCTCGATCGTAGCCAGATCGCTCATCGGAATGAGCGCGCCGGAGGCCGACTGCACGCGGATCTCGCCGATGGTCTTCACGCTGTTACGCGTCGCCTCCGGAAATCTCAGAATCAGCTGAAACCGCCGCTCGCCTTCATAGACATAGGTGGCCGGTTTCCCGCCGATGGCGGTCGTGATGATCTCCTGCACGTCGGCGACGTTGATGCCGAAGCGGGCGATCTTCTGCCGATCGATATCCACAGTGAGATAGGGCTGGCCAGCGATCTGCTCCACTTTGATGTCTTTCACACCGTGGATCTGCTGCATCAGCGCGGCGATCTCCTCGGCCTTGTCGTGCAGCACGTCGAGATCGTCTCCGAACAGCTTGATTGCGCATTCCGTCCTGATGCCGGAGATGAGCTCATCGACCCGCTCTTGAATCGGCTGGCTCATGAGCACGGAGATGCCGGGGATCTCCGCAAGCTTGTTCCGGATGGCATCCGTCAACTCCTGTTGCGTCCCGGCCGTCTTCCACGTACTCCGGTCGTGCAACGACACGATCGGATCGCTCTCGTTCGGTTCCTCCGGCCCCAAGGCAATATCAGGCCGGCCGATCTTACTCACCGCCATGCGCACTTCGGGAAACTCCAACATGGCTTTATGGGTCTGCTTCTCCATCTCGATGGACTCAGGCAGCGACACGCTCGGCAGCCGGACGATTTGAGGGGTGAGCGCGCCTTCTAACAGGGTCGGGATGAATTCTCTTCCAACCAGTGGAAGGATGGCGAGGCTGACAAGGACCAACGCCGCCGAGGCGATCAGGACGACGTTGCGATGCCGGAGCGTCCACCGCAGGACCGGCAGATATCGTCGTTTCATCCACAGCGTGAGGCGTGTCTCATCCGGATGGTCTCCGCGCAGGACCACGGAAGCCAGAACCGGCGTGAGCGTGAGTGTCACGATCACCGAGGCCAATAGCGCAATCACCAGCGTGTAGGCCAGCGGGGCAAACATCTTCCCTTCCATACCGTGAAGCGTCATGAGCGGCAGAAACACGACGCTGATGACCAGAATCCCGAACAGGATCGGACGACCTACTTCTTTCGTCGCGTTGAAAATGACCTCGAGCTGGTTCTTACGGATCGCACCATTGTCTTCCGCCATATGCCGATAGACGTTCTCCACCACGACGAGAGATCCATCGGCGATTTCGCCGATGGCAATGGCCAGTCCGCCGAGCGTCATCAAGTTGGCCGAGAGTCCCAGCCGCTCCATCACGATGAAGGTGATCAGGGGTGTGACGATCAATGTGACTGTCACGACGATGGCGCTCCGCACATGGCCCAGAAAGAAGAAGAACACGAAGACCACGAGCACGATGCCTTCGATCAAGGCATCCCGCACGGTATGAATGGCCGCGTTGACCAGTTCGATGCGATCGTAGAAGGGCAGAATCCTCGTGCCCTCCGGCAGGAGGTGATTCTGATGCAGATCCTCCACCTTCGCCGCGACGGCTTCGACCACCTGGCGCGCATTCCCGCCGCGGAGCATGAGCACCGTGCCCGTCACGACCTCCCGTTCCCCGTTCAGCACCGCCGCTCCATGCCGGACCGCATGGCCAATCCGGACCTCGGCCACGTCGCGAACGAAGACCGGAGTGCCGCTCGACTCTTTCACGATGATGGACTCGATGTCTCCGAGCGTTCTGATCAGGCCGAGTCCGCGGACGATCGAACGCTCCGCGTGGCGCTCCAGGACATTACCGCCCGCATTGGCATTGTTCTTCGCCACCGCCTCGTAGACCTGGTGCACCGTCAGATCGTATTTCCGGAGCTTCACGGGATCGACGATCACTTGATACTGCCTCACGAACCCGCCCAGGGCGTTGACATCGATGACGCCCGGCACGCTCTTGAGCAGAGGGCGCAGCACCCAATCCTGGAACGTCCGCTGGTCCGTCAGCTCCGCCTCGACCAGCATGTGATCGGTCGCCCTCGCGTTCGGGCCCTCCAGATAATATTGGTAGACCTCGCCCAGACCGGTGCTGACCGGCGCCATCGCCGGCTCCAGCCCTTCCGGCAATCGTGCTTTGGCCGCGATCATCCGTTCGAGCACCAACTGGCGGGCGAAATAGATGTCGACTTCGTCGTTGAATACGACCGTGATCTGAGAGAGTGCAAATTTGGAGAGCGACCGGATCTCAGCCAGGCCCGGCAGACCGGTCATCTGCAGTTCCAGCGGATACGTGATGAACCGCTCGACCTCAACCGGCGACAATCCCGGCGCTTCCGTCAGGACCTGGACCTGGATGTTCGTCACGTCGGGATAGGCGTCAATCGGAATCGATTGAAAGGCGAATAGACCGGCGACGGAGAGCAGACAGGCAAGTCCGAGAACCAGAATGCGTTGACGCAACGAGAATTCGAGCAGCGCAGCGATCATGGTGCCGGTTCGATCTTGTGATGTTCCATTTCAGACTTGAGGACGAAGGAGCCTTTGGTGACGACCGGCTCGCCGGCCTTCACCCCATCGAGCACGGTGATGACTTCGCCATGTTCGGAACCCAGTTTGACGGGCCTGGGCTCGAATTCAGTGGCGCCTCGTTGGACAAACACCATCTGACCGGCCGGCCCGTTCTGGATCGCCGCGAGCGGCACGGTCAGGGCTTCAGGGTCCGGATCGGCATAGACGCGGACGAGCGCGTACATTTCCGGCTTGAGTCGCATATCCGGGTTGGGAACCGTGACACGTAGACGCATCGTGCGGGTCGCAGGATCGAGCACGTCACTGATATACGTGATCCTC
>DATGEA010000474.1:0-3240 GCA_035310605.1 Nitrospira sp.
CCCATGGAGAGCGGCGAACCGCTGTATGAGAATCACCATCCCTCTGCCCAAAGAGCATGGCGGAGCTTGCCGCAGCGAACCATTCTCAAAGAGACGACACGAACGGAGCCGGACGGCCGCCAAATGCACATCGAACTGGGCCGGGCTGAGGGAAACCTCTACATTTACTGCGCCAATACCTTCGACCAACGCCAGCTCGTTGTGGTCGAGCCTGCGAACGCCGGCATGCTCGAAACCTACTATCAGGAGATCGTAAGCGAGTGAGAGAGACACGCGGCTGTGGAAGCGGCTATCGAACGAGGAGCGGGCGTTACTTCGGCATGCGGGTCTTTTCGGCGAATTCCTTGGCGACGGTCGCGAGATCGTCACGCAGAAGTTCTTTGCGGTCGTCATCGAAGCGAATCATATATTTGCCGCGGCCGATTTCTATGGCTCCCGGAAATTCGAAGACCTGCACGACGACGTGCACTAACGGATAATTCTTGAAAAACAGTCCCTTCCCGCCGGATTGGACGTTCGTCGGGGCCCAGAGGATATAGAGATAATCCACACCTAATTGTTTTTGTATCTCACTGACGCGACTTACGTCGGTTTTCGAAAAATCTTCATCGATTTCAAAGTAAGCGGACGAGTATGGTCCTTTGATCAACTGAGGGTAGTTGGGAATCGCCCGGACGACTTGTTTCTCAGTCAGGACCTGAAACCGGCTGGCTCTTTCCACCTCGCCGGCGAGAGCTTGCGCCGCTTGAAGGGAGCTGGGGTTGGTGAGCCCCGCAATGACGGCCAGCTTGTTACCGTTGTTGCGCAAGGGCTCTTGTGTGAGGTGAAACGTGGCGCAGCCGCTGAGGCACAGGCTTGCAACGATCGCCATCCAGATCCATGAGCAGCGCTGCCGCAACCTAAGCCTCCAACGCTTACTTGCGCTTCCCGGTATTGGTCACCTTGATGAATTCGTCCACGATGCCTTCAGCGGATTCTTTGAGTAGCTCATCGACGTAGTAACCCTTCGGTCGGAAGAGTGACAGCACGCTGTCGCTGTTCCGCTTGTTGAACGCAGTATGCGACACGATCTTTCCGCTGGGGTATTCGACCATGTTGCCGTAGACATCCGCCGAATAGGTATTGGTGCAGCCCCCTTGGTTGGAGCAGGCGGTGCTTTTCATCATCCGTTTGCTCCAGATCACGAAGACATAATTGGTTTTTAGTTTGGCCTGAATCTTTTCGATCCTGGGTTTTTCGGACGGATCGACCCAAGCAACTTCGCCGTCTTTCTCCTCAACGGTCTTGATGCTGATAGGATAGCTGGGGACGGCTTTGCTGACTTCGTCCTGACCCACGACCTGTAGCATCGTCCGCTCTTTGAGTTGATTCGTGAGATACTCCGCCAGCTTGAGGTCGGCTTCCTCCGACCCGCCGGTGATCACGCTGACCGACGTCGGCTTGACTGGGTAATTCGGGTCCTTCAGCGCAAAAAACGTTCCGCCTCCGCATCCTCCGAGCAGCAGACCGACTGCGGCGATTGCGAAAGCACGATGCCACATGGAATTATTCATTGCAGCCTCCAAGACCTCTGAACCGCCAGCCTTCCCATTCGGAGTCTGTGCGTAATAGGGAAGGTAGACGCATCTGCCTGTCCGGTCGCAATTCAGCGAGTTCTCGTTAAGCCTAGCAAGTCATCCGGTATCGTCAAGACCGGACGGGCAGGCGAGGCGATTGCGGAGACGACAAGTCGGGGAAGCAGGGAAAGAACGACAAAATGGCAGCGGGGTTGTGCACTTTCTGGCCGCGACTGGCGATGTTAAGGAGTGGACCTGACACGTGTAGGAAAGGCGGAGTATGTCAGAGTTCTATTGAAGACATGGGAGCATAAACAGAGGGAGCTGTCTATGAGCGGTGTTATTGGAGCGATGTGTCAGGAGAGCTGGCTGTGTGTCCCAGGCTTCGCCGGCTGCACTGCTCACCCTCCGGCAAGCACCGGCCGAAAACCAGCCTGGGTAAGGATGCGGGCGACGGTTTCGCGCTGGTCGCCTTGAATCTCGATCCTGCCCTCCTTCACCGTGCCCCCAGCGCCACAGGCCCGCTGCATCTCCTTGGCGAGTGATTCTTTTTCAACCTGCCCGATGCCGACAAACCCCGTAACGACGGTCACGGTCTTGCCGCCGCGGTGCGCAGTCTGGCGAAGGATATCCACCCGGCCGCGGTTCTGCCTCGGTGCGGTCGGCGCCTTGCCGGCTTGGTCGGCGGCAGATTGCTTGTCCTGCTTCGGAGGCAGTGCCAGAGCCTTGAGCCCCGCGAAGGGACTGGTCCATGGGATCTGCTCACCGCTGGTGGGAATGCGCGTCTTCTTGTTCATGATTCAACCCTGTACCGTCGGCCCGTTATGCGTCCGGGGCCCTGTCCGGAGCGGGCCGGGGCAGCCTTCAAGAAGGGGTTTGTCGCCCGGCTGCTTCAGCTCGATCCAGTTGACTGTTAGAAAAATCTACACGCGACGAAGGACAGAGACACAATCCAGATTCTCCATCCCCCACCCTTCCTTAAGTCCCTGAAGATCCTGCCTAGTCACCTCAAGGCCTATTTCACCCGCATATATTCGCATTAATGCAGCCGACATATCGGAGCGTGTGCCCTCATTGTGCGCCCAATCACTGTCCGGTGATACTGCTCCATAATTCGAATGGTGAAGAAATGCCGATCCGCCTGGAATCAGGACACGCTTCACTTCACGAACGTAGTCTTTAACGACAAGTTTGTCGAAGTGAACCATTGAGTCCCAGGTGTATACAAGTGAAATGCTTGAGTCAGGAATCATGTGAAGATGATTACCATCAGTGACGTAATAAAAAAACCGTGTTCCGTCTTTCTCGACACCAAAACGCTCCCGGCAGGCATCAATGCAAGATTTATTGATGTCAACTAGGTGCAGTTCTTTCGTGTAATGGCGCAGATATTCGCTGTTACGTCCATGACCGCATGCCAAGTCCAAAACAGAGACGAAGCTTAAATCCTTGATGATTGGGTAGATAATTCGATTCCATTGGAATTCAATGCTTTTCTCGGCATCAATAAAATAACCCTTGCTGACATCGTGAGTATGACCGCATTGCAAAATGGTCTTCCATCGGACAATTTCGTTGACCACTTCGTCAATGTGGGCCGACGGTGACCGAGAAAAGGCTTTTAATTTATCCCCACATCTCTCTTCAATTTGCCTCGCAAATGCATTGACGGCGTGTCCTTGTG
>DATGEA010000475.1:0-2066 GCA_035310605.1 Nitrospira sp.
TCCAAGGCTTTTTCAAGGCCTGGTACGATCTCGTGGGCTCCCTGCCGATATGTCATTGGCTCGCGACCGACGTTGGATTCCATAACGGTCTTGTCCTCAAGTGTCAGCGTATATTCGAGCGACACCTGTGTGCCGTCGGCGACTTTCGTCGGAGACTGCTTGACCGCGCCGCCGCCCATCACCGGCGCACCGGACAGCAGCATGCCCCCGAGCACGACAGCCCACACCCATCGAATCGACCACCGACAGATTTTCACAGGAACCTCCAGCGAGCAAATGAGAGCAGTGAAGGATTACCAGGACCGGAAAGGGCCGCAATCGAGATGGATAAATTTGGCACGCGGATAGTAGCCGACCCCGCCGTATTGAAGCGTCAATGCCGCCTCCCGGATCACTCGAGGATGGACACGGGGGATGAAGAAATCGACGGCTTGTCCTTCGACATGGAGGCTGTGACGCGCAACACGACGGCTTCGCCTTGCAAGCATCGCGTTGTATTCCGGAGACCGATAGCCGGAGATCACATGGATCTCGCCATCAGCATCCAGCGACTTCTGGACGAGATTGATGTGCTCGATCACCCTTGGATCGATGGTGGCGACTTCACCTGTATGATGACAGCGGAGTATGTGATTCAGATCGTCCAAAGCGGAAAGGTCGTACCGGCCTTCCCCGTCGCGATAGCGCACCCGCAATCGTTCATCGGTATGCACGTTATAGAACGACAATTCGCCTTCGGGCAGCTCCGCGGCCTGGGCACGGGCCAGGGAGGGAGTCACTAATCGTCCGCTCAGCAACAACAACCCGACCACGGTCGTCTTCAACAATGTGCGACGCGTCCACGACCAATCTGCCTGCTGCACGAAATCGCTCCTGAAGGATGTAGAGGATATGAGAGGTCTACGTACGTAGTTAACTCTGGCTTGTACCAAAAGCCTGGACCCAGGTCAATCTTTTTCTTCGCCATCTCCGCGGACTGCCCCTATCCCGCTCGCGGCGAACGGGTGATATGATGTTTCGAGGAGAGCATGCGGATGGTGAATCACGGGCAATGTTCCAAACGCAATCAGACGGTCCGCTATTTGCTCGCCGGGAGTGGCATACTGCTCGGATTGCTCGCCGCTCCATTCGGAACATTTGCCTTTACCGGTCGCATCGTCATCGCCGGCTATGGCCCCGAGCAGCCAATCATCCAGGATCTCGCGCAAGCCTATGAAAAACTCCATCCCGGCACCGCCATTGATATCGAATGGGATAAGACGGTGCGCGCGGTTGAGATGGTGAAGGCGGGAGACGCCCAGATCGCCGTGACCGACCGGGAAGTCCCCTCACTCGATGCGGTCCCTATTGCATGGGACGGCATCGCGGTAATCGTGAATTTTTCAAATCCGCTCAGCGAGCTGACAAGCGATCAGATCCGGGGGCTGTTTACGGGGCAGGTGCAGCGCTGGTCGAGTTTCGACGGCGCCGACCGGCCTGTCGAGGTCGTCACTCGAAGCGGAAATGATAATCTCACCGCCGGCTTCGAAGCGTCCCTGGGCATCACCGGCAAGCTGACGCAGTCGACGACGACCGCCCGTTCAGATCAGCAGGCATTACGCCTGGTATCAGGTCGAGACGCCGCGGTCAGCTACATGTCACTGCGGTCCGCATTACGCGCACAAGAGGACGGCATTCCGATCCGCATCCTGACGATCGATCACGTCGAAGCAGGCGAACCGACCGTCGCCAGCGGCCGGTACCCCTGGAAACGGCCCGTGCTCCTGCTCACCAGAAAACAGACTGACCCCCTGACGGCCTCGTTCGTGTCCTTTGCCCGGTCGACAGCCGGGCAACCGCTGGTTCGTAGCCTGTATACCCCCTTAGGGTCTTTCTCTGCGATCACGTCTCCCTCTCCGGAACCATCCTCAGATTCGTCACGACCGAAGACATAAACAAGCCTTCGATTTCGCTGCGGATCCTTTTCTCGCTAGACAGGTGAGCCCAAGACGGGTAAGATTTGAGAGATTGATTGAAGGAGTCATGAGCACTATGGCAACCATCCTGGTCATCGACGACGAAGATTC
>DATGEA010000476.1:0-7092 GCA_035310605.1 Nitrospira sp.
CCTAATTCTAACTAGAAGGGTGATGAGTGTCAAGGTTGCGAAACAATTGCATCAACTTGAAAGTCATACGCGGAAGAATGCCTGCTTTGCCACGCTTTCCGTTCGTTGACTTCAAAAGAACCCTCCCGATAGAATCCCGCACCTTTCGACAGATTGCTCAGATCTTTTGCAGGCGGATCGAATCCATGAAAAGCAAAAGCATCGGTATTCTCACTAAGCCCAAATTCCCCGAAGTCAAGGAAACTCTACAGGCGGTCGTCGGCTGGCTTCGAGCCAGGAGTATCGACGTCATCCTGGACACAACATCCGCCGCGCTCCTTGACGAAAAGGGCGGGATTCAAAAAAACCAGCTGGCAGGCAAGGCAGATGTCTTGTTGGTCCTGGGGGGTGACGGGACGATGCTCAATGCGGCCAGGCTTGCCGGCGAACGGAGCATTCCCATTCTCGGCGTCAACATGGGCGGGCTCGGATTTCTCACTGAAGTGCGATTGGAGAATCTGTACCCGTCCCTGGAACGAGTGTTCGCGAACGATTTCGTCCTTGACGAGCGATTGATGCTCGCGACCCATATCCATCGCCATGGGGAAACCGTAGCGCAAGGGGTGGTGCTCAACGATGTTGTGGTCAGCAAAGGAACCCTGGCCCGCATGATCGAATTGAAGATTGGCATCCAGGGACAGTTTGTGACCAATCTGCGCGGAGACGGATTGATTGTCAGCACTCCGACCGGATCGACGGCCTATTCTCTCTCTGCTGGAGGTCCAATCATTAACCCGGCAGTGCATTCCCTGATTCTGACGCCGGTTTGCCCTCACACCCTCACCCATCGTCCCCTTATCGTACCGGACGATGCGGAGATCGACATCACGCTAACGAGCCGGGATGAAGGGGCGATGGCCACGCTCGACGGCCAAGTGGGAGTAGCCCTGACCCAGGGCGATACGGTAGTGTTGAAAGGGGCGGAACACCGGACCAGGCTGATCCGGTTTCCGGAGAGCAGCTATTATGATGTGTTGCGGGAAAAGCTAAAATGGGGTGATGGGTAGCCCGGGGAAAAAACACCGCGAATGCATCTAGGCCTTTCCGCGCTCGATCACCTTGAGCATTTCTTCGTTGGTTGCGAACTTGAACTCGCCGATACAGTCTGTCGGCCCCTGGTGAGCTTTTTCTGCCGCTTCAAGCACGCGGAGTCCCTTCACATCGACCGGATAACTTTTGCGCTCTTTTAGTATGGCGTGCAGTTTATCGAGCACAGCCTTGCCGTTGCTCCCGGTCGTACGTGAGACGAGGTAACGGTTCACGACTTCCGCGCACCAATCCCCGTCTCGCTTGGCGACCCCGACGAGACCCTCGCTTGCCTTTCTGGCCCAGCCGGCAAGGAACACTCCCTCTACGACTTTTCCGGTTGCCTCGTCATAGGCCTGAAAGAGGGCATCGTCAGGATCGTTCGTCGTTTTGTTTGGACTGGTGACGTAAATGCCGTTTTTGTAGGGCAAGCCGACAGTTTCATCGACCTTGTCACCGACGGCGAACACGACGCTGTCACAGGCGAACTCATAATACTGCTTGAGTCCGACGGCGGCGGTATCCTCGCCTTTTGGCTCCAGTTTGTTCTCCTCCATCTCGAGGCCACGCACGCGATTATTTCCGTCGACCAACACGCGTTTGGGCGAGGCGAGAAATCTGAAACTCATTTTCGTCTCGCTCACTGCGGGCTCGCATTTGCTGAATTCGTCCGTCATGCCTTTGAGGACTTCTTCGACGTTCTGCCCGACTGCAGCAAGACGATCCTTGATGCGGGCAAATTCCTTGGTGATGCCATCAAGATCCATATTCGAACAAACCATCCGGATTTCTTTCGGATTGTATTTCCGTTCAAGCGGACCCCGTCGTGCAATGGCTGTCACACGCTCCACTTTCTTGTAACGGATCAGCCAATGCGCGATGTCAACCATCACGTCGCCCACACCAATCACGGCCACATGTTTGCCCATCTCAAACGGTCGGTCTCCGAAACCGGGGAGCCGGTTGAAATGGTAGACGACGTCTTTGGCATGAAACACGCCTTTGGCCGAGTCCCCTTCAACGCCGATCGCCTTGGTGCCCTGGGCCCCGATCGAAAACACCACCGCGCTGGCTCCGAGTCCGCGGAGCTCCTCAACGGTAAGGTCTTTGCCTTTCCCGATGGATACGTTGCCGATATAATGGACGTTCGGCTGTTCGAGCATGTCCCAATACTGCTTCTTCAATCCGCCACGGAGTTTTAGCTTGGCAGGGAAGATCCCGTATTCGGCTAATCCCCCGAACTTGATATCTCGATTTAGGATGATGACTTCGTGACCCGCTTTTGCGAGTGAACTGGCCACGGCCATCCCGGCCGGTCCGGCGCCAGCCACAATTATTACGTGCGCATTGTTCCCGCTCATGCGTTGTTCCCTAGGTAAATTGAATAGAGAAAAGCCCAGAACCTCAACAGTTCCGCGGACTTTAGCATAGCCGTTCTCAGACTGTCAAAATTCCATGCTGCCGGGTGCGTTTATCCGCCGGCACTTCCGACCGGGCCGCCGGGTTCGGTCATGCGCCAGGGGTCGAGGAGATCAGTAAGTCGTTTTTCAGGAAGCACTTTTTGTTCTCTGGCTGTTTCCCGGACGGTCTTGCCGGACTTGTACGCATCCTTCGCTAATTTGGCAGCGGCTTCGTAGCCGATCTCGGGAGCGAGGGCCGTGCACATGGCCAGGCTCTCCTCAATTAAACTCTTGCAGCGCTCCTCGTTGGCCTTGATCCCTTCTATGCACTTGGCGGCGAAGTTATTGGAAGCAGTTGCGAGCAGCTCGATTGATTGCAGCACGTTGTAGGCCATCACCGGCAGCATGACGATCAGCTCAAAATTGGCCGCTTGGCCGCCTACCGTCACCGTGACATCATTACCGATGACCTGGGCGCAGACCATTGTGACGGATTCGGCGATGACGGGATTGACCTTGCCCGGCATGATCGAAGAGCCCGGTTGCGTTTCAGGAAGATTGATTTCGCCCAGTCCGCAGCGCGGGCCCGATCCGAGCCATCGAATATCGTTGGCAATCTTCATCAGGCTCACGGCGAGCGTGCGCAACTCCCCGCTGGCTTCGACGAGGGAGTCTTGCGTCGATTGCGCCTCGAAGTGATTCTTGGCTTCCTTAAACGAACAGCCGGTTTCTTTGGAAATGATCGCCATCACTTTCGAAGGAAACTTGGGGTGGCAATTCAATCCAGTTCCAACGGCGGTGCCTCCCAGGGCGACTTCACTCAAAGCTTCCTGAGCGCGCTTCATCCGGGCGATGCCCAAATCAATCTGCCTGGCGTATCCTCCGAACTCCTGGCCGAGCCTCACCGGCGTCGCGTCTTGCAGGTGCGTTCGTCCGATCTTCACGATCTTGTCGAACTCCCGGGCTTTGCGATCCAGGGCTTTGTGGAGTCTGGTGAGCGCGGGAACCAGTTGAAGCCGGATCGTTTCCGACGCCGCAATATGGATGGCCGTCGGAATCACGTCGTTGCTCGATTGACCCAGATTCACGTGATCGTTGGGATGCACGAGCTTGCTCCCCCGTAAGCCTCCCAAGAGCTCAGTGGCTCGATTTGAAATAACCTCATTCGTGTTCATGTTCGTGGACGTTCCGGAGCCGGTCTGAAAAATATCGACGGGGAATTCCTCGTCGAGCTTCCCTTCGACAACTTCGGTCGCCGCGAGTTTGATCGCATCGGCCGGTTTCTTGTCGAGGAGCCCGAGTGAATGGTTCACAGAGGCCGCAGCCCGTTTGATCATACCCATGGCCCGAATGATGGAGCGGGGCATCCGCAAGGGGCTGATCGGGAAGTTCTCGATCGCTCGGGCGGTCTGGACTCCGTAGTAGGCGTCGGCCGGAACGGCCAACTCCCCCATCGTATCGCGTTCGATTCTCGTTGAGCTGGACGGGTTCGTATTCCGCGTTTTCTTCATGCGCGCCACTCCATCTAAGGGTTCTCACTCACTGCGGGCGCCATGATAAACTCAGGCCGCCTGCTTCTACAAGGGTGTCAAGCCATGGGTATCCCGCAGCTCATAGTTGATGCCTATGCCGGCTATAAAGGAGAGGAGACGCCTCGATCCTTTACGCTCGATGGCGTGAAGCTTGGTGTGGTCGACGTACTCGATCGATGGTACAGCGAAACGCACAGCTATTTTCGAGTGCGAGCCAGTGACGACCAGCGGTATGTGCTGCGGTATAACCTGGATGAGGAAGTCTGGGAATTAGTGATGCAGGAAGGTTCGAAGAAGAAATAGAAAGGCCCGTCATGGCGGGCCTTTCATCACGGGCCTTCTGATGCTCGCCGCTTAGACGACTTTCACGTCGATTGCCTTGGGCTTCACCTTTGCCGTCTTCGGAAGGTGAAGATTCAGCATACCGTCTTTGTACTCGGCTTTAACCGCCCCTTCGTCCACCGATTCGGGGAGCGTGAAGCTCCTCACAAAAGTTCCATACGATCGCTCCACTCGATGGTACTTCTTGCCTTTCTCTTCTTTTTCCTGGCGGCGTTCACCCTGAACGGTCAACACGCCGTCTTCAACCGTCACCTTCACATCTTCCTTCTTCACCTCTGGCAGCTCCGCCTTAATCAGGTATTCGCCGTCGGTTTCGCTGATATCCACAGTGGGAATCCAGTCGGCGACGGTCAACGTTTCCTTCCCGGCTGCCGGCAGTGCCGGACGCGCAAACATACGATTTAATCGTGCTGACATGTCTTCTAACTCACGAAACGGATCCCACCGTACGAGCGCCATGGGCAAACCTCCTTTGTTCTCTCAGGTTATCATTGGCGATCTGTTGCTACCGCTGCGCCGATTCGGTTATCTGGCAGCCAGATAATTCGCCAGGTCATGGAGTCAAGGGGGGTTACCGTTGCTCGAGAGGCACATAGGGTCGGTTATGCTCCCCAGCATAGATTTGGTCGGGACGAAAAAGCTTATTCTCCCGAAGCTGTTCGAGCCAATGGGCCAGCCAGCCAGCGACGCGGGCCATGGCAAAGAGGGGCGTAAAGAGATCCGTATCGATCCCCATTTTGTCGTAAATGATGCCCGAATAGAAGTCGACATTCGGGTAGATGCCTTTGCCATTCAGAAACTTCCCTGCCGTCCGTTCTACCTCTACGGCGATCTCGTATAGCGGCGATGTGCCGCATTCTTTAAAGAGTTTTTCGCAGAGGCCCTGCAAAATTGCCGCGCGGGGGTCCTTAACCTTGTAGACTCGGTGTCCGAACCCCATCAGTTTCTTCTTGTTCCGCAGGCGTTCCTCAACGTAAGCGGCTGCGCGATCCGCTGAGCCGATTTCTTTCAACATCTGGACGACTTCTTCGTTCGCTCCGCCATGCAAGGGGCCTTTGAGTGCACCAATGGATGAGGCGACGACCGTGTAGGGATCGGCCAGCGTCGAGGCGGTCACGAGTCCCGTAAAGGTGGAGGCGTTCATCGTATGTTCGGCGTGGAGGATCAGGCAATCATCGAAAATATCTGCCCACGAGGGATGCGGAGCCGTTTCGGTCAACATGTAAAAAAAGTTTTCGCTGAATCCCAGGTCGTCGCGCGGAGGAATCGCGTCATCGCCGTGACGAAGACGGGCCCACGCCGCTACGATCGTTGGCAACTTGGCCAGCAGGCGCACCGCAGACCAATAGTTGTTGTCGATGTCTTTGACGTTGCGCCCCGGATAGAACATGCCGAGGGCTGCGACCGCCGCCTGCAATGCATCCATAGGATGACCTTGCTCGGGCAGACACTTCATGAGGTCGATGATCGAGTATTTCACGCGGCGATGGTGGGTAATGTCCTGGTCCCATTGCGCTAACGCGTGTTTGGTTGGAAGGTGTCCAAAGAGGAGTAGATAGCTTGTTTCCAGGAAGGAGGATCGGGCGCAGAGATCCTCGACGCGGATTCCGCGGTATTCGAGAACGCCGCGTTCACCGTCGACATCACTGATCGCGGACTTAGCGGCCGGAATTCCTGCAAGGCCCGGCATGAAATCGTGCGGCATAGTCAGTTCCTCGACCTACTTTGCCCGACTTGCCCTCAACGATGCAAGGTGGCGCAGTGCGACCTTGAAAAGGGCCTATTCAATTGGCATACTGAGCTGGGTGATTCGATAGGGCGCGCCTGATGAATGCATTTCTACGCATCATGGTTGGAGCCGGTTTCCTCCTCTCCGCGCTGATAATGTATTGGGCAGTATCTAGTCCTTCCCCGACACCCGCTTCGCTCAAACCGGTCGGGAACAGCACGCTCGGCCATGGAAGAGGCGCGCCGACTCGTCAGGAGCGCTCGATAATCGATCACCGGCCTGCGCATGCAGGGGGAGAGCCAGCGGCGAGGTAAGGTATGAAGATTCTTGGCGTTATGATGCTCGCGGTGTCGATGACGCTGGGAACGATCGCCCGAGGATATACCGAGGACGAGCTGCTCATCTTCGCCGTGGTGAGCGAAGTGCCGAAGAATAAATCGCGCGTGGCCGTGAAGGCGTCTGTGGGCGACATCGTATCGGATACGAAGTTGTTGGCTTCTGAGCTGATTCTGAATAACTTGATTTGGAAGAAACTGGAGATCTGCCACGCGATGAGGGTGGAAGGGTCGAAGGCGGCCGATGGCTATCAAGTATCGACAGTGCGGATCATCGATGCGAGCATGCTTCCGATGTCGCTGCAATCGTTTGCGGGTGATTGTCTGATCAAGAAGGCCGTCGAAGTCGCTCCCCTCGTTGATTAGTGAGCGGTTTATCCCCGGCACTCCGGGCAGGAAGTCGGCTCGTCCTCCGCTTCGCATTCGTCGACCGTGAGTGGGAAAAGTTGTTCGCATTGCTGACATGTGCGGATTTCGAAGTAGGCGGTGCCATCAGGGTCGATCTCTGTGGGGAGCAGCAATTCGAAGGGATCGTAGCCGAGGGCCATACCGTCGGCGAATTTTACGACGGCCAGGCGGTCGTTAAATACTTCGAACGTGGCTTCCTGTCCCTTTCGTGCAAGGACATGGCCGATCACGAAGACCGGTTGTCCTTTTCGCTTAGTACGAAGGTCGCGCAAGGTGTGTTG
>DATGEA010000477.1:0-5597 GCA_035310605.1 Nitrospira sp.
GAAGCACCCTATGCAGTCGGTTTTTGGGAAACGCGCGGATTTGTACCTCATCCTGAAGAAGTTGTGTTTGGTCTCTCTTGTCTGTCGTGTAAAATATGACAGAAGCGACATCAAAAGTGTGACAGACAAATCCAACTTCTGTGGATGGCGTCGGAGTTTCCCCTGGCATCTTAATAAGGGTGGCCTCATCTTGAGGTGGGCTACCGATGGGGCGTCAGTATGATCCTCAAGCGTGAAATTACGGTCAGGAGGCGCGCGCAGGAGAGGGGCTTCGTGCTTAGAATGAACGAGAACCAACTGCGTGGATTGGTGCAGCTGCTCCCTGCCGCAGTGTACGTCTGTGATGCATCCGGGGTCATTACCCACTATAACCAACGCTCAGCGGATTTGTGGGGACGCGAGCCTCAGTGTGGGGATCCGTGCGAGCGTATCTGCGGGGCTCCCCGCCTATTCCTGCCTGATGGGACACCTCTCCCGCACGAGAACGCACCACTCGCTCAGGTATTACGGACCGGTGTCTCTGTGGAGAATCAAGAGTTGATTTTGGAGCGTCCGGATGGCTCGCGCGTCACCGTGCTTGTCAACCCGACTCCCCTTTGGGATGAGTTGGGAGAAGTGTGTGGCGCAGTGTATTGCATGGTGGATATTACTGAACGAAAGCGGGCAGAAGAAGCACTCCAGACGAAGGAGGCACAGCTCGCCCATATCTCTCGGAGTGTCCGTGTCGTACTCTACGAAGCAGAGCCCGTCGAACCGTTCGGGGCGAGATGGGTGAGCGAGAATATCGAACTCCTCTCAGGGTTTCCCGCACAACAGTTTCTCGACGCTCCCACCTTCTGGGCTTCCCGGTTGCACCCTCAGGATCGTGAACGGGTGCTCCAGGAGTTTGCACGACTTGTCAACGGGGATACTCTTGCCACCGAATATCGGTGGCAGCGCGCGGATGGTGTGTATCGCTGGTTCCTGGACCAGGCCGTGGTGACGTACAACCGGACTGGACAGTCAATGGCGATACTGGGGACCTGGCAGGACATCACTGACCAGAAAGCTACTCGAGAACAATTGCGGCAGTCCCTGGATCAGCTGCGGGCGCTCTCACACCGCTTGGAAGCCATCAGGGAAGACGAACGGTCACGAGTGGCCCGTGAGATTCATGATGAACTGGGAGGACGGCTGACCTGCTTAAGATACGATCTCATACGCTTCAACGGCATGGAATCGGAGTCGGCGCCGTCGACCGGCCGTATCTCTGTGGGGAAGAAGATCGAATCGATGATCGAGCTTGTCGATCAAACGATTATGGTTGTCCAGCGAGTGGCGACAGACCTTCGTCCTCAAATGCTTGATGAGTTGGGGTTGGTAGCCGCCATTGAATGGCAAACCCAAGAGTTTGGGAAGCGAACCGGCATTGCAACCCAGTGTTTCTCAACCGCTCAAGATGTCCGCATCAATCGAGACCGGGCGACAGCGCTGTTCCGGATTTGCCAAGAAGCACTGACGAATGTAGCTCGCCATGCCCATGCCACCAACGTAGTGGTCCGAGTGGACAAGGCGAGAGACTATATCATGCTCGAAGTGGAAGATAACGGGGATGGTATGGCGGCAGAGCTACTCATGGACGTCCAGACAATAGGTCTGGCAGGGATGCGCGAGCGTGCCGTCTCATTCAATGGGGAATGTCGGATCTCGGCGAGCCCGGGCAGAGGCACGAAAGTGACTGCGCGAATTCCGATTGAAGATGATCTACGTGAAGACGGCGATGCGTATGATGATGACGAAGATGAACCGCACACCATCTTGCGACAGGATGGTATTGGACACAATGGCTGATGAAGAGATAGCCGGCATGGTAACGAGGTAGCATAAAGTCTCTGTAGCCATTCCCGATGCCAGTGAGGTCAATTCGTTGAGGCGTGCGAGGCTGTCCTCCCGTCAGGTGTGAATGGTCTGCACCGTTCACTACCGAGGTGGTCATATGTTGAGAATTCTTGTCGCAGATGATTTTCCTCTCTTCCGAAGAGGGTTGAAAGACCTTCTGGTCGAAGGATTCGAGGCGGTGACGATTGGGGAAGCGGGAACTGTGAATGAGATGCTTGAATTGGCGCGCGCCCAGGAGTGGGATGCCGTGATCATGGATATCAGCATGCCGGGAAGGTGTGGACCTGAGGCGGTCCGTGACCTCAAAAGAGAGCACCCCTCTCTGCCTGTCATGATCCTCAGCATGCATCCAGAAGAACAATATGCGGTGCGGATGTTCAAGGCGGGGGCAGACGGGTATCTCACAAAACGGACTTACCCCACCGAATTGGTCCTCGCGCTTAAAAAGGTCTTGGCTGGAGGCGAGTATGTGAGCCCGTCGGTCGGGGAGCAGCTTGCCCTCGACGCGAAGAGCACGACCAATGGGCAGCCCCATGAATCTCTGTCCGACCGTGAATACCAAGTGCTCTCCTTGATTGCGACGGGCAAGACCAGAATGGAGATCGCAGAGGAACTCTCCGTAAGTGTGACGACGGTCAACACCTACCGCGCGCGGATCTTAGACAAACTCCATGTCAAAAATAATGTCGAACTGACCCGATTTGCCCTCCAGCACAATCTCGTAAAGTAGGCCGAGTCCTGTCAGGCTTACGTCTTGGAGATTTGTGTCCCCATCCTCTGTTCCGGCTAACCTCTGTCCTTAATTCAAGGACAAGCGCGTCCTGCCAAACTCCGGCAGAAACTTCCAACTTTTGCGGATGGCACTCAAGGCGCGGAATTGCTAAGAAGTCGATCATGTGCAGCTCACACGACGGAAATGCACGAGAGCAAGTTAGACTCGGATCACGGTCCGTGCTGCAGCGATTATCCGAAGAGCCGATATGGCAGCAGCAGGCGACCCTGAAGCTCTAGAGGGATGGCCCTCATCAGGCTCCTGCTTGTCTTCTCCATCGTCTCGATGAATCCGGCTCTCCAGGATCTATGTCCAAGCTTATGGAAGGACAGACGCTGATGCTGCGGGATGGAACAGGTGCCCTCCGTGGTGAGTTGGGCATTGAACGCGATGGTTTTCGAAAGCTGTGATTCTATAACAAGGCTGGTGCGCATCGGGTTGAATGAGGTCTCCTGGCCGACGACACGCCAGACTTGCGGCTCTTGGACGAGAACGAGAGAATCCTCCCCAATATCGATCTGCTGCAAGGACAACTCTCGCTAAGTCCGCGGGAATCAGAAGGTCATGCACGCACACCACTGCACGTGCTTCAGGGCGCAGATCCGTACCTGCGGCTTCGTGATATGACCCGGAACGCCTTCTGGTCTCCGCCCAGGTACCGCGTGGGCGTCCTCGACTGAAGATGAATACAGGTCCGCAACCATGATCAAGCTTGCCATTAATGGTTTGGGCAGAATCGGACGGGCCGCGTTCAGGATCGTGCTCAATACCCCTGAACTTGTATTGACGGCAGTGAACGATCTCACCCCACACCGCGAGCTGGCCTATCTGCTTAATTACGATTCGATCTATGGGAGATCTCGCAAGAAAGTCCGAGCGTTGACCGATCGATTGGTTGTCGAGGGCACGACGTGCCGTGTGTTTTCCGAAATGGAGCCTGAGAAGCTCCCGTGGGGCAAGTTGGGAATCGATGTGGTGTTGGAATGTACGGGCGCGTTCAATACGAAGGTGGAGTTGGAGAAACACATTAAAGCAGGTGCCAAATATGTCATCTTGTCTTCGCCGGCGAAGACTGATGATGTTCCAACGGTGGTCCATCGAGTCAATGCACCACCCGTGAGACAAGCGTCGATCATCTCCTGTGCGAGTTGCACGACCAACTGTGTCGCTCCCATTATCGAGATTATGGGAAGGAGAATCGGGGTGCAGAAGGTCCTGCTGACCTCGATCCATGCCTACACCGCGACTCAATCGACCGTCGATCGGCCGAAATACAACATGCGGAGAGGGAGAGCTGCCGGGGCGAATCTCATCCCGTCCTCCAGCGGCGCGACCGTCGCGACGACGAGAGTTCTGCCGGAATATGGTGGAAAGTTCGACGGGGTGGCCGTTCGAGTCCCCCTCCCGATTGGGGCGCTTGCCGATCTCGTATTTCTCACAGCGAGGAGAACCACGGTCGAGAAAGTCAATGCGATCTTTACTGACGAGGCTTCAGGCGACCGATACAGAGGCGTTCTAGGGGTGACCGAGGATCCCCTTGTCTCATCAGATATTATTCGAGATCCTCGCGCATCGATTGTGGATTTGGGTCTCACGCAGGTAACTGATGGAGACCTCGTCAAGGTGATGAGTTGGTACGACAACGAATGGGGATACACGAGCCAGATGATCCGTGAGGCGGTGAGAATTGCGAGAGACTAAACGGCGCCGCTCATGGCAGGTGAAAGAGAGAAGCCCTCCGTTGTTGCGCGTGAGAGTTTGAGTCGGAGACCTGGTTCGTCGGTCGCAAAGCACTGTATCCATTCACGAAGCAGTCGACCGGTTTTCACCCGCCATTGGGCATGCATCGTTGCGCAACGGCCACAGCATATCGCGCGTGTGGAAAGAATTCACAGATCCCTGCGTAGTCGCTTCTCCTTCATTCGGAGTATTTTAAAGAAGTGATCCTCCATCGATCATAGAAGTCGCGCCTCATAAAGTGTGTCCAAGGAAATCAGAAGTTAGATAGTCGCACGATGAAAGTCTTGATTCATGCCATGATACTCAGCTTGACCTTAATCGGGGTTGGTTGTGTCCTCTTCCTTGCGAAGGAAACACGCTATCTGTTATCGGCTACAAATCAGGCCACGCAGGAGGAAGTTCGGCAGCATCTTGGTCAACCGCTTCGAGTCAGATCCAATACAACTGGGGAAACGGTTTGGACCTACCACATCCGGGAATTCGTGCAGGGAGGCAATAATGTCTGGGATATGACAGGAGACTGGTGGTGCGATGAATATGTACTCACGTTCGGCGTGTCAGGCATTCTGCAGCATTGGACACACACTTCCCGGAAATGTGGGTGACCTGTTCTTTGGTCTGGGGTTTCATCTTAACGCCGAGATTCGGTAGAGCATTCGCCTTGAAGCACAGTTGCGCCGGAGAAGGATGGCAATTGTGAGCCCATAGCAATCGCTTAAGGAGTGAAGAGGTGTGTTCTCCCCATTGGCTTCGTGCAATCCGACCGAGTGCGTTTATGTTGTTCAGGATGGTGGCTCTTGGAAGCTGGAGATGGGCCGACGCAGTGTTGCGGCTGATGTGGATCAGTTTCAGAGCCGTGGCGATCAATGCTTACTCGAATTGGTGGATGGGCTTGCGGAAATCAATGTCTTCTCGGGCGGCTCGTATGGAGGTAACCGGAGCCGTATGGTGACCTAACAACTAGGGGCTGGTCAGGCCTAGCCTGATGGGGTGAGAATTCTGATTGAGTGAGTGGGCCGCTCGGGACCACCGAGGAACGGGCGCGAATCGATGAATTTAAGGAAAGATTGGATGCCGAGCACAATCCTCCATAAATGGTTCGGACACGATTCCGCGACATGGGCAGAATGGCGACGGCGGTATCGAGTGGAGCTGAGGAGTTCGGGTCAGATGGAGGTCCTCAAGGATCTGGTCTAGCAGAACGGTC
>DATGEA010000478.1:0-10090 GCA_035310605.1 Nitrospira sp.
CTGATCGTCGCCAGCACTCTGGTGCTGGCCCCTCTGGCCACCTTCATCGTGATGGGCCAGGTCGGCTTGACGGCGAACCTCATGTCGTTGGGCGGGCTCGCCATCGCCGTCGGCATGATCGTGGACGGCTCGGTGGTCGTAGTCGAAAACGTCTATCGCCACCTCTCGGAGCATTCATCCGTCGTCAGACCAAAGCTCGAGGTGATTACGACGGCGGTCAAGGAAGTGGGGCAGCCGGTCGTGTTCGGCATACTCATCATCATCCTGGTGTTTCTCCCCGTCCTCTCCCTGCAAGGGATGGAAGGAAAGATGTTCAAGCCGCTCGCTTACACCATCATGATTGCGCTCCTCGTCTCCCTCGTGCTGTCGTTGACGCTGTCACCGGTCCTCTGTTCGCTGATGCTGAACCGTGGAAGCGAGGAAGATCCCTGGATCGTCCGTTGGGCCAAACGTCTGTACGCGCCAGCACTGGGATGGGCGCTCGGACACAGGACTATCGTCCTGACGGCGGCCATCGGCTCATTGCTGAGCAGTCTGGCCTTATTTCCATTCCTCGGGAGCGAATTCATTCCGATCCTGAACGAAGGGTCCGTCGCCCCGCAAACCATCCGGCTGCCGAGCGTGTCGCTCCCCGCCTCCATCGAGATCGAAAAGCACATGCAGCAGGCGATCATGGAATTTCCCGAAGTGGAGATGGTGGTCTCGAAGATCGGCCGGACCGAACTGGGGAACGATCCGCAAGAACCGAACGAGAGCGATCCGGTCGTCCGTCTCCGTCCGCTGGAGCAATGGACAACGGCTCGCACCATGCCGGAACTGATGCAGAAGTTCCGCGAACGTCTCACCCGCATACCGGGCGCGACATTCCTGATCAGCCAGCCCATCCAGCAACGCGTCGACGAGTTGATTTCCGGTGTCAGGACGGAAGCGACGGCCAAACTGTTCGGAGACGACCTGGAGGTCTTGCGAAATAAGGCGGACGAGATCGCCGGAGTCCTCGGCACGGTGCGAGGGGTGCGGGACATCAAGGTGGAACAGCTCTTCGGACAACCCTATCTCACCATCGATATCGACCGGGGCAAGATCGCCCGACACGGCATCAATGTCGCCGACATACGGGAAATCATCACCACCGCGATCGGCGGTCAGGCCGCGACCCGCGTATTCGAAGGTCAACAGCGGTTCGACCTGTTCGTGCGCTTCCCGGAACAGTACCGGAACAGCGTTGAAACCATCAGCAACATCCTGATCGCCGACGGAACCGGAGCATTGATTCCACTCGCCGATCTGGGAACCGTCCGTCTGGAGGAGGGGCCAGGCCGGATCAGCCGGGAACGGCTCCAACGCTATGTGTCGATCGGCTTCAACACTCTGGGGCGCGATATCGGAAGCTTGGTCGCCGAAGCCCAGCAAAAAATCTCGACTCAGGTCTCACTCCCTTCAGGCTACACGGTCGCGTGGGGAGGATCCTTCGAGAACATGGAACGCGCGATGGCCAGACTCCGCATCATCGTCCCCATGACGATCGGGTTGATTTTCCTGTTGCTGTACTCCACCTTTAATTCACTACGTCAGGCCACCCTCATCATTCTGAATCTCCCGTTCGCGTTGATCGGAGGAGTGGTTGCGCTCTGGCTGACCGGGGAATACCTCAGCGTGCCGGCGTCCGTCGGGTTCATCAATCTCTTCGGCGTGGCCGTGTTGAACGGCATCGTGCTGGTCTCGTGCATGAACAAGCTCCGCGAAGACGGCCAGAGCCTGGACGAGGCGGTCTTCGTAGGCAGCCTGCTTCGCTTGCGACCGGTCCTCATGACGGCGCTGGTCGCCTTGCTCGGGCTGGTCCCCCTGGCCTTTGCCAGAGGAATTGGCTCCGAAGTGCAGCGACCGTTGGCGATCGTCGTGATCGGCGGGTTGGTCAGCTCCACCTTGCTGACGCTGGTGGTGCTTCCCGTGCTCTACCGTTGGGTCGAGGGAAGCGGCGAAGCGCCTTCGAAGACGGATCGGGCGCCGGTACGGGTGGGATCGCCCCCTCGTGAAGCCCGACATGCGGAACATCTGGATGGCCATGAGCCGCTTCCGGCCCCTCCCCGCCCCCCGGGCAGATAAACGACAGTTGCTCCGCCGACTTGCCGGCTGCTGCTCACACACGCATGAGTCCAGTCGCGGCGATGGTCTGGTTAGAACGTCGCGCTATCCGAGGCGGGGATGACGACCGTACCATCGACCTGTGCGAACTCCTTGCCCGGTTCCTGCCGGAGGCGGTTCCGCTGCAGTCGTCCCCGGATTGTCTTCTGCGACATTCGAGATATCACGCGTGAGCGCGACCCTGGCCGATTCGGTCCGGTTCTCCTCAAGAAAGGAAGAATCACACGATGGCATGGTTCTATCTGATATTGGCTGGACTCTTTGAAATTATGTGGGCTATCGGCCTCAAGTACAGCGACGGGTTCTCAAAGCTCTGGCCGAGTGTCGGAACGGTTCTGGCCATGGCCCTGAGCCTCTGGTGCCTCGGGCTCTCCGTGAAAACCGTTCCGATCGGCACGGGCTACGCCGTGTGGACCGGCATCGGCGTAACCGGTACCGCCATCCTCGGTATGTTCCTGTTCGAAGAATCGAGCGATGTGCAGAAAATTGTGAGCATCGCAGCCATCGTGGTCGGGATCGTGGGGCTAAAGCTCTCTTCCTAGCCGCTGCATTGGAAGTCCCTATAGGCTCTTCTGGTATTCCTTCTGCTGGCGGCAGGTATCTTTACCAGTTCTCTGCCGAGAGCGCTTCCTCTACTATCCGGCTGACTGTGCAGTGGCTCCGGAGGAGGTGCCCGCATGACCATCGCATCCATTGCCGACCGTGTTCGCGGCGCGCTGCAGACGCGAGACACGGATTGTCCAATGGAAGAGGTCGTGGGGCTCTGTCCGGACTTCACATGGAATCAGGTCTTCAGGGGAATCGATCACCTCAGTCGGACAGGTCAGATCCGCGTCAGCATAAGTCGAAGACGAACCTACATGGTGAAAGTTCTTCAGTCGACTCGATGAGCTTGCCGACCCCGTCTCTTGCACATACGTCCCCGTCCACCCTCAGCTTCAACCCTGCGCTGTTCCCTTCGGTCTGACCACCAATACTCCGTCCCGGATGGTTACGAGCACGCACGTCACCCCCTTATCGGCTGCGACGACTCGATTCAACTCTTGAATAGCGGCAGTTTTTTCATCGGGCGGCGGCTGCACGAGCACATCCCCGCCCCAGAGCACGTTGTCGATGAGGATGACCCCGTCAGGTGATATAAGATCCTTGGCGCGGCGGTAATAGTTCACATAATTCATCTTGTCGGCATCGATAAAGATCAGATCAAACGGCCCCGAAAGCTCTCGCATGGTGTCGAGCGCCGGGCCCATGCGAATCTGAATCTTGCAGCCATGGGGTGAGCGCGCAAAATACTGACGAGCCAGGGCCGCAGATGCGTCGTCGATTTCGCAGGTTGTCACGCTCCCGTCCGCGGGAAGCGTCTCTGCAAAACAGAGAGCGCTATACCCGGTAAACATGCCGATTTCCAGCACCCGCCTCGCCTGGACAACTTGTGCCATCACCTTCAAGAACGCACCTTCGAGGGCTCCGACCACCATCTGCGGACAGTCCATCTGACGATGGGTCTCTTCGCGCAATGCACGGCAGACCCCGGATTCCGGCGCCGAATGAGCCTCGGCATATGCTTCGATCTCAGCGGAAACTAAGGTGTTCATGGCTATGCCCCTCTCACGTTTGAAAATTGATCTACCAGTGCGTACACTGCACCGAGATGCTGCGTTACGGGCGGCACGATCATAGCATGCGAATGAAGGCAGGAGCCCGCAGAACATGAAGACGCTCAAGACTCTGGAGGCATTGGCCACAAGGCTGCTCGAGATCCAGCGCATCAACAGCGCTGCCTCGGTCCTGTCCTGGGATCAGGAAACATATATGCCGGCGGGCGGAGGCGCGGCCCGTGCCGAACAGATTGCGACTCTGCAGGGCCTGGCCCACCAGAAACTGGTTTCGCCCGACACGGAACGGCTCCTTGGAGGCTGGCTTGATCTCGGGACCGGCCGCCCGCTCGAACAGGACGGCGAGTTATGGGATGAATCTTCCCGCGCGTTGCTTCGCGAGGTATGGCGCGATTATAGCCGCGCGAAAAAACTGCCTTCCGATTTCGTGATGACATTGAGCCGCGAATGTTCGTTGGCGCAACAAGTCTGGGCTGAAGCCAGGGAAGAGAACGCCTTTAAATCATTTCTCCCGAACCTGCGAACGGTATTGTCTCTCAAACGCAAGGAAGCCGATTTTCTCGGATACCGGGACTCACCTTATGATGCGTTGCTCGATGTCTATGAGCCGGGTTCCACGATCGCAGCGCTGCGCCCTCTCTTCGCGCAAATCAAGGCGCGCCTGGTCCCGCTCCTTAAAAGAATTCAGAACAGCGCGGTGCAGATCGATGACGGATTCCTCTTTCACGCCTATGACCAGGCGCGGCAGTTGGAGTTCGGCCGATTGGTGCTGATTGCGATGGGGTACGATTTCGAACGGGGTCGGCTGGATTTCTCGACCCATCCCTTCACCACATCGTTTCATCCCACGGACGTCCGCGTGACGACGCGCGTAAATGAGTATGATTTGCCCTCCTGCCTCTTCAGCTGTATCCATGAAGGCGGACACGGGCTCTACGATCAAGGCCTCGATCCTCTGCACTACGGGACCCCGCTCGGCGAATCGGTGTCGCTCGGCATCCATGAGAGCCAGTCACGGATGTGGGAGAACTGCGTGGGCCGCTCGCGGGCCTTCTGGCGCTTTTTTTACCCCATTCTGCAGGCGACCTTCCACCATCAGCTGCGCGCCGTGGATCTGGAGCAGTTCTACGCGGTCATCAATCGAGTCAAGCCTTCGCTGATCCGCGTCGAGGCCGACGAGCTGACCTACAACCTGCACATCATGTTGCGCTTCGAGATTGAGCAGGATCTGATCGAAGGAGCCACCAAGCCGGACGAACTGCCCGAACTCTGGAACCAGAAGATGAAGGACTATTTGGGCATCGTCCCGCCACGCGACGACCAAGGCGTGCTGCAGGACGTCCATTGGTCGATGGGCGCCTTCGGCTATTTCCCGACCTACACGCTAGGGAACCTGTACGCCGTGCAATTCTTCGATCAGGCACGGCTTGAGATTCCGCACCTGGAAGACGAAATCGCCGCGGGACAGCTCATGGTGCTCCGGCGCTGGCTCGGCCAGAAGATTCATCGATGGGGTCGCATGTTCACGCCCGACCATCTTGCCCAACGCGTGACCGGCGTCGGTCTGAGCCCGGAGCCCTTTTTGCGCTACGTGGAACGAAAATACGGCGAGTTGTACCATCTTCATGATTGAGCGTTCTGCAACCCACGCCTCAGCACGCGCTGCCCAGCACTTCCCACGTCAGTACCCCATCGCCTGGTTCAATTTTGCCAGGATCGCCGGCGTGAAGGCAAACTCGGCCTGCACGTCGATACGATGGGGAACGAGCAACGTCGTATGAAACACGATATCGCGGATGGGGATCTTAAATTCCGGATCCTGCGGTGTGCTGAGTTCGACGGCTTCCACGGAGGTGGTAATAGCGCCGGTATCCTGCGGGCCATAGGTGGCCACAACGGCCTTCAGAATCTCGATCACCTTCTCATTTGTCTCGACACCGACCACTCCCTTTTCGATCAGCGGGATCACGTCCTCTTTCGCCTGGTCTGAGAGGGTGAAGTTTTCCACCCGTTCTTTCCGACGGAGCGAGGTCAAGTCATTGTCGAGATCTTTGCTGAAAGCGCCGTAGGCAAAGCGGAAGAATTCGAAGTGGAAGCCTTTGAAGGCCTTCCCGAACATCTGCAATTCACAGAGAAAACACAGTTGCTGAAGCTTTACGTCGCTGAGCAGTCCGTGCGGCTCCGCAAGCTGCAGCACATACAGCAACAGCGCCCGGTCGACTGTGATCTGATGAGGCTTGCGCATTGATGGAACTCCTTGCTTCGAGCTGACGATCGGCTCCGCAATATAGACAGCCCGATGAAAGCCCGTCAATCGCTCCCTCTTGACCGGCTGACTGGTTTCGTCTTTAATGACCTCCCGTTCGGAGGTCACCGGCATGCCGTTGAGCAAATACGCCAAAGAGATGGACGCGCTCAAGGAGCACCTGGCGAAGCACCAATTAAAATTCACCCGCCAACGGGAGCTCATTCTCCACGCCTTTCTGCGGCAAGAGCACATCACCGCCGAAGCCATGTATCACCAGCTGGCCAAGACCGACCCTCACCTGGGGCTGGCCACTATCTATCGAACATTGAACCTGTTCTGCGATGCCGGCATCGCTCAAGCCCGCCACTTCGGCTCACAAACCCAGTACGATAACGTGTCGCACAAGGGGCACCACGACCACCTTATCTGCACCGGCTGCGGCAGGATCGTCGAATTTGAAAATTGCGAGATCGAAAAGCTTCAAGAGGAAGTCGCCGCCCGCAACGGATTCTCCATCCAAACCCACCGGCTCGAATTGTACGGCCTTTGCACCCGCTGCCGTCATTGACGCTGGCTGCTTTTTTTGCTAGAATTTTGAGACGGCTTATCAATTTCAATTAGGAGGCTCCCTCCTCATGTCTTATTTTTCTTCTCGGGTTTGCCCGGCACAATCGACTCCGGGCCGCTTCGCCCTCCTGTGCTTCACGAGTCTGATCATCGCGATGCTTGCACAAGTCTCTCCTCTGGCGGCAGCCGATAAAGTGACGGTCTATTCAGGCCGCGCCGAGCGCCTGATCAAACCGGTTCTTGATGACTTTACCGCCAAATCCGGCATCCAGGTGGAACTGCTCTCCTCCGGCACGACGGAACTCCTGAATCGGCTCAAGGCGGAAGGAGACCGCACGGCCGCCGACCTGTTCATCACGAACGATGCCGGGAGCCTCGAGCAGGCCAGGACAGCCGGCCTCCTACGCCCGCTGAACATGCGCGAGGTGGAGCGGGCGATCCCTCCGCAGTTTCGCGCGCCGGACAATGCCTGGATCGGCTTATCCGGCCGTTTCTGGATCATCGTCTACAACAAGACTCTGGTGAAACCGGAGGAACTCAAATCGCTGCTGGACCTGGCTGAGCCGAAATGGAAAGACAAAATTGCGATTCCCAATTCGGGCAGCGAATACTTGCAAGCCAGCGTATCGGTGATCCGCGCGACACACGGGGATGCCAAGACGAAGCAGTTCCTCCAGGGGCTGAAAGACAACGCCGGCGGGCAGGTCTACCAGAAGAGTTCGCAGATTGTGGAAGCCGTCGCCAAGGGACAGGTCGCGCTCGGCATCGTGAATCATTACTACATCTACCGCCATCTGGTCGCCCAGCCGACCGCCCCGATCGCCGCTTTCATGCCGGATCAACAGGAAGGCGGTATGGGCGCCATCATGAATGTCGCCGGGGTCGGCATCATCAAGTCGACGAAACACCTCGAGAGTGCAAAGCTCCTGGTGGAGTTCCTTGTCGCTCAAGCGGGCCAGAAGCTCTTTGCCGATCTCGACAAGGAATATCCGCTCCACCCCGACGTCAAGGCCGATCCGGCACTCGTGGAACGTAAGAGTTTCCGCGCCGCTCAGGTGCCTCTCACCAAGCTTGCCGAGCTACGTGAACCGACGCTCCTGCTGATCGAGCAAGTGGGCCTCCGGTAATTCGAGGAACCCGCTGTGGCCACGATTCGCCAACAACTCTCTTCGCCGCTGCAACTCATTGTGCTGGCCAGCGCAGGCCTCATTTTGCTCCCGCTCGGCTACGTGACCTCTCAAGCCCTGATGGCCGATCCGGCCGTCTGGAGCCGGCTCTGGGCAACCAGGATCCCCGAGCTGCTATCGAATACCGTCTGGCTGGCCGGCACGGTCGCCTTCCTGACGTTGATCCTCGGTGTCTCGACGGCCTGGATCGTGACTCGTGTGGACTTCCCTGGCCGCCGTGTCTGGGAAGGGGCACTGGTACTCCCGCTGGCGATGCCGACCTATGTGTTGGCCTATATTTATTCCTATCTGCTCGGATTCGGGGGACCAGTGGAGCATCTGTGGCAGGCCATCGCAGGCCCGCAGGCACGCATCTTTTCACCGCAAAGCTACCTGGGTGCCACGCTGGTGATGACGCTCGACACTTTTCCCTTCGTTTATCTGCTGAGTCGAAGCGCGCTCCTGAGCATGAACGTCTCGTTCGAAGAGGTATCCCGCGCCAGCGGCGTGTCACGCATGAAGACCTTGTGGCTAGTGACCCTGCCGTTGATGCGCCCTTCGATTGCCGCGGGCTTGGCCCTCGTGATTCTGTATGTGGTGTCGGATTTCGGCGCGGTGTCGTTGTTGCGGTACCAAACGTTGACCTACGCCGTGTTCCAGCAGATGACCGGACGATCCGACAATACCGCCGCCAGCATTCTGAGCCTCTTGCTTGTAGGACTGGCGCTCGTGTTCTTGATCACGGAACGGTGGTTCCGCCATCGCAGCCGCTTTTATCAGACGAGTGGACGATACCGCTCTCCGGAACGGCATCGGTATGGCTGGCTCGGGACCGCGCTTGTCACGGGATACCTCGGCCTTGTCGTGGGAGCGGCCTTCGCGTTGCCGGCCTATCTGTTGGTCACCTGGAGCCTCTCTCCCGAAGCGCAGGCCACGATCGACAGCCGCTTCTACGGATTCTTATGGAACAGTGGGTTCCTGGCCGCTTGCGCCGCCACCGGCGGCGTGTTGATCGGCTTGCCGTTGGCCTATCTCGCCAACCGCCGCCCGACCTGGCTGAACCTGGGCTGTCTGCAAGCCGCCTATGCGGGCTATGTGCTGCCCGGACCAGTTGCCGCCCTGGCGGTGCTCGTCCTCTGTTTGAACCTGACGCCGTTTATCTACGGGTCGGTCCTGGTCCTGATCGTCGCCTACGTGATTCATTTTCTTCCGGCAGGATTGCAGTCGCTCGAACCGGCACTCCAGCAAATTACCCCGAATCTCGAAGAAGTGGCGCGCACCCTCGGCCTCACCGTCCGCCAGACGTGGCAGCGCGTGACGCTGCCGCTCGTGCGCAACGGGTTCGTCGTCGCCTGGGTCCTGATGTTTCTTCAAACGATGAAGGAATTGCCAGCGACGCTGTTATTGCGTCCGGTGGGATTTGACACGTTGGCGATTCGTGTCTGGATGGAGGCGAGCGAAGAGTATTATCAGCTGGCAGCCCCTTCGGCTCTGCTGATTGTCCTCCTCAGCCTGCCCACCCTTGTCTTGCTGGTCTCGAAGGATTGGCGTGCGGCATAACGGAAGGATGACGGCCCGGTGAAACCAGATCACTCCACGACCCACGGTCTTGCCGGTGAATCGACATGGCAAGCCGATCTCTATACTCCCGCTTCGCCGGTCTTGGAACTGCGCGGCGTTTCATGCGCCTATGAAGTCGGCCGACCAGCCGTGCGCGACATCTCGATTGCGGCGCGGGAAGGAGAGATCCTCTGCCTGCTTGGTCCGTCGGGATGCGGAAAGACAACGATCCTCCGCGCCATCGCAGGGTTTGAGCCGGTACGATCGGGTCAGATATTCCTTTCGGGCCATCTCGTGTCATCGCCGGACCAGATGACGCCGACGGAAGAGCGGCATGTGGGCATGGTCTTTCAAGAGTATGCCCTGTTCCCCCACTTACGGGTACAAGATAACATCGCGTTCGGCCTCCGACATCTCAGCCGAAGCGAGCGCAAGGCACGCGTGCAAGACATGTTGCGGCTGATCGGACTTGAAGGATTCGACCGCCGATATCCGCACGAATTGTCGGGCGGGCAACAGCAACGCGTGGCCCTCGCGAGGGCGCTCGTCCAGCATCCGGTGGTCCTCTTGCTGGACGAACCCTTCAGCAATTTGGATCCGGACATGGCCGGCCGTATGCGCCAGGACCTCCATGATCTGTTGCACCGCACAAAGACAACGACGATTCTCGTCACGCACGACCACGATGAAGCCTTTGCTCTGGCCGACCGCATCGCCGTGCTCAATCAAGGCCGGCTGGAACAATTCGACACACCTGAAACGATCTACCACATGCCCGAGACTCCCTT
>DATGEA010000479.1:0-6109 GCA_035310605.1 Nitrospira sp.
GACGGCGGCCTGGATGGGTGTCAGTTTCTTCTTATTGGCCGCCGCCGGCCCGGTCGCTCCCGCCGTCTTTCACTGCCAGTCGGCGGATCGTGGTGCGACCATTGAGCGCAAGTGTGGACATAAAATATCGCTGCACTATTAATTGTTTACATCGTGAGTCTCATGTTTACGGTTAAGATGAAATTGCTCGCTTACGTCGGAAAGGCTCACGATGATTCTGACCTGGAAATACAACCGGGGGGACTCATTCAGACAATCATCGTACTGACGGTCGCCACGGCCTTGGTTGCGCCGATGAGGGAGATGCTAGTTGGAGCATTGGACCAGGCGGCCGAGACTTTCCCTGTTCGAAGTAGCAGCGGTCACGATTTCGATGCTTCTTACCGGTTTCGTGGCGATGGACAGGGACCCGCACTGGATGGAAAGGGATGTTGGTGGGTATTTACACGATGCTGACGATCACCTTCTATTTCCCGCCGGCCTAAGTGCTTCGGCTCTCTTCCCTAAAACTTGTCCATGTCGATGACTTCCGTCGCGTCCCACAGATTCTTATTCTCGGCATCGGCCAAGGCCTTAATCCGGTCTTCTTCCGTCTCTTCACCAAAATGGGCTTTCGATGGGTTAGTGGTCTCACTCTCGACAAGGGGCGGCACTGGATTGACCTGAGCCTGGGGCTTTCGACGCTTTTTTAACGGGTCCATATTGACCGGCATGGTACCTCCAAATGATGGCATTTAGTCTCTCCCTTGACCATGGAAAAAGTCAATGGAGGGAGGATTGAATCGTTGACCTCTTAGAGAAGGCTTGTTAGAGTTCGTGCCCATGCTGGATGCCAGGGTGTGGTGGCCCCTCTTTCCCCTGTTGTTGCTCATCGTGATCGTCTGCTTGACCTGGGCTTTGGTATTGGCCGTGCGGGGGGAGAAAGACGCGCGAGCGAGATGGCTGCAGATCGGGGCCTTCGGCTGCTATTTCCTGGCAGCGGTTTCAGCCGTCGCGAGCGAGCGGGGGCTCGTGTCAGCCAACCTGCATCGCCCGTTCTCCATCCTCACGCAACTCTGCCTGTTCGGAGCCCTACTTCATCATTGGAGCGGCAAACACGCTTCCTTTCGGTGGCTAAATGGCGTGGCCTGGGCCGGGATTCTAGCCGATGCAGCCCTGCACTTCTTGATGGTTCGACACTAAGCCCTTCTCTGAACCCTCTCAATACAACTTTTCCGCGATCGTGTCGGCGTGCAGACGACCCTGTTTCGACAGGCTGCTGCGATCGCCCTCTTCTTCGATCAGTTGATGTGCTCGGAGTTCTTCCAAAGTCTTCGCATGGCCGTAGTTCAAGGCATGAAGTCGTAATTGTTGCGTCGGAATGCCTTGTACAAGCCGTAGGCCGAAGATCACAGCATCGCGGAGTTGCTCTTCCTTCGTCAGGGAAGTGCGGTCTTGAACCGGGAGTTTGCTTTGGGCCAATGCCGTTTGATAGGTGGGCAGATTGGCGATGTTCCCAAAGCGAATTCCCCCCACGAAGGATTGAGCGCTTGGGCCGAGCCCAAGATAGTCACCGTTCGTCCAGTACAGGAGGTTGTGACGACAGGCGAAGCCGGGTTTAGCATAGTTCGAGATTTCGTACTGGTGATAGCCTGCATCATCGAGAATGGCTTGGGCTGCTTGATCCATGGCGATCTGCATCGAATCATCCGGGGCCTGGCACCGCTCGTGCCGGATGTTGTGGGCGAGTTTGGTGCCCTCCTCCACCGTCAACGCATAGCAGGAGAGATGGGCCGGGGTAAGTTCGAGGCACTGGGCCACGGTGTGCTTCCAGGTTTCCAGGGTTTGGGAGGGAAGGCCATACATGAGATCGAGATTGATGTTGGAGAATCCGGCTTCCCGAGCCCAATGGACGGCGGCGACGGTGTCACGCGAAAGAGCTGGCCGCCCGATTTGCACCAGTTCGTCATCCTGCATGGATTCCGCGCCGAAACTAATCCGATTGACGCCGGCGTCGAACAGAGCCCCGAGGTCTGATCGGGTCACTGTGCCGGGATGGGCTTCGACGGTAATCTCACAACCATCGGCGAGAGAAACGGATTGTCGAATGTCCGCCAGGATCGCAATCAGCTGACTTGCTTTGAGCGCCGTAGGCGTCCCACCACCGAAATATACGGATTGAAACGAACGTCCTCTGACGCCTTCCTGTACGGTCTGCAGGCCTATTTCAGTTGTGAGCGCATGGAGAAATGTGTCGGCTGCGCTTTCCCGATGGATTTCGAGGTAGAACGCACAGAAATCACAGCGTTGGCGGCAGAATGGGATATGAAGGTAGAGGCCGATCGAGCTGCTCATGGCGTGAGGGTAAATGGAATGGGTTTGGAGAAATCCCGTTCGAGAACGATTTCGATTTCGTCTGTCGGCGGGATGCCGCGATTGCGGATGTGTGACGTCCAAGTCGGGTGTTGCCGAAGCGATTCAAATACTTGTTTGAGGACCTGCGGCTTGATGCGGGATTCCCACTCGCGAGCCCAGGCGTGATTGTCGTCGTCTCCTTCGTAATCTTCCGGGAACGAAGCTTCCAGACTGAATCGTAAGGTGAACGTTTTTTCTTCCTGATACATCCGGATCCTCATGCATTGCGAAGCGACGCCGGGCGCTTCTATAATGTACTCTCTAACAAGGAGTACAACCCATGCCTATCTTCGAATATGTGTGCGGCGAATGCAATCATCGATTCGAGTTGCTGATCCAGGGCGCAGCCCAGGCAACCTGTCCGCAGTGTCATGCCACCAAATTGGAGAAGCAATTCTCTGCGTTCGGTGTCGGCGCAACGGGGGGATGGGCGCCAACCGGCGGAGGCGGCGCATGCGGGAGCTGTGGGGATCCCAGAGGGCCCGGAGCCTGCTCGATGAACTAGCCATGGATGACGTTGAATTTGCGCTTCAACGAGCGATTGCGACCATTTCGCAGTCCGACCCGCTCATCAAGCTCCTCGATCAAGTGAAGCTGGGCCGCATGAAAGCCACGGATGCCGGGTTACGAGCGATCACCGAATCCTGGCTGGCGACCTACAGGAAGGTGATTGAAACGCCTGGATTGACCAGACAAGCGCTTCAACGGATCGATCCAACCCCTCGCGTGGCGGTGCTCACGCAGAGCGGCATCTTGCCTCCGGACCATCCTACTGTGGCAGCCTTATCTACCGGGTTCAAACAGGCGATGATCCGCGCACCAGAGTGACGGTTACGTATGCGAATGATTGTCCGCATCATGGCGGTGATGCTCATGCTGCTGACGGGGATCGATGCGTGGGGTGAGGACATTAGCGGGCAAGGTCCTCTGCAATTGCTCGCTCCCGGTACCCTCCAGACAATCCTTCCGCCCGGTACTCACATCATGATGGACTCCTCCGCGATCGAGCAGTTGCTCGGCGAATTGGACGGAACCCCTCCGGACTGGGCATCCCTCTATGGTCACGGGCATCACGATCCCGGGCTTGATGACCGGCTGTTTGCCCTCAATAGAGAGCGTGATGCGAAGCGTGAAGGTCGATCCGCGCTGTCGTGGCCTGTAGCGTTTGCTTGGGCGGGGGAGCTGTCTCGTTACGATTCACGAGTCGGAGGATTTCCTGTCGCGCTCGGGCCAAAGTTCGTGAAGACCAGCTGGGGGATGGTTCGGTTCAAGCCCGAAGAGGCACCCGGTAGTCTGAGTATCACCACCGATTCTATTCAGCGAGAGCGAATCGAGCGTCAATTAGCCGCGGGCAAGTCGGTTGAGATCGAGGTTGTGATGACCGGGCAGTTCATACCCGGAGAGGCCATCCTGTACGACTTTTCTCATGACGAAGAGGGTCTGGGACTCATCATGCCTTTCGTGCGCGTCGAACGAGTAGACTTCATTATGGCACCCTCAATAGGTCGCTCCTGAGACTATTCTCCCTGGGCCTTCCCTTTTCGTTCCCAAGCGCTGGTGTGCAACATCGGTAGAAATTGTTGTGATGTTGTTCGAAGGCTTGCCTCAGCCCATAGGCCGACGGCCTCTTTCAGTAAGCGTCTTTCGCACAGCGAAAGCCTGTACCGCTCGGGCGGCTGTCCATCGTACCCCAGTCCCGATCGCTGGTTCTCAAGCTGATCGCTGGCTTCAACCAAGAGCCTCCCCGCATGGCTTTAATCGCACCACGGGAGGGACCCTGCGGGTTTGTCAGCGGAGCCGTCCGGTAAAAATTTGGATCGTACCAATCCTCGACCCATTCCGCTGCATTCCCCGCCATGTCGTGGAGGCCGTAGGGACTTGCGGCTGTGGCAAAGCTCCCAACGGGCATGGTGAGGACCTCTCCATTGAGACCTTTCTCCTTTGCAATCTGCGCCCCTTCGCCCTTGACCCAAAATGCTTCCCAGTCTGCACCGCTGTCGAAGTGAATGGTCCGTCCGGCCCAATAGCTGGCACTGTTGGCAAGATGAAGGTCCCAGTCGTTTCCCCAGGGATAACGCCGTCCGTCCGTTCCCCGCGCCGCTTTTTCCCATTCGGCTTCGGTCGGGAGGCGCTTGCCAGCCCAGCGACAATAGGCGTCGGCATCGGTCCAACTGACGTTGACAACGGGATGACGCCCGATCCCCGGCATTGGCCCCTGAGGCCCCCAGAGCGTGGCAGTCGGGTTGTTGTTTTCGGGAATGCGGTGCTTCATCGCCGACACGAAGGCCAGGTAGGCTTCGTTCGTCACTTCATAGCGATCGATGGAAAAACTGCCGAGATAGATTGATCGTTGAGGTTGTTCATCAGGGAGACCATCGGTACCAGCAGGCGAACCCATCAGAAACTCGCCGGCAGGGATCACGACCATGTCATCAAAGTATGGGGCGCCGGTAGCGCATGGTGGATAGCCGAAAGCAAACAGGAGCAGGAGAAACACACAAGCGCCTGGCCGTAACACCGTCAGGGCTTTCTTAGTCCGCAAACCTTTGCTACGCCATCGCGATATGCAGTCCATAATCTGAGACAGGTCCGAAGACAACGCAAGACGTTCTTTTGTTGTGTACGCGTCACAGCGTAATTGACGACCATATCGTAGGCGTCGTGGCGGTGTCCGGCCTCGACCATCTGGTGCGCCCGGATCAGATCCATCTGATCCGGGGAGAGGCGATGGTGTTTAACTAACGGATGTTGCTGGACGATGGATTCGATTTCTTCCGCGGTCTTGGGTTTCGAAGGCTCGGCGAGCTCCTTGCGATCTTTCACGCTCCCTTCAACGAACACGGTCAGGGCCGCGGCGCCGATCACCCAGTCGCGATGGTCAGAGGCACGATCGAGCCAGTCCCGGTAGCGGCGAGCAGCCGGCAATAAGCGCATCGATTCGAAGTCACGGGCGGTGAACCCGAGTCCTGCCATCATGGCCAGGAATAATTCGGGATGGGACTTGCCCAGGGAGAGCCCACCGGTGTCCTCTTCGTAGATGTTCTCGGCAAGCATACGGCGGACCGCCGGGGGAGGATTGTGCCCATGGATCCGCGCGAGGAACACCGGAAAATCTCGCACATAGACGCCGTATTCCTGCTGGAAGTGTCGTTTCAATTGTTTGATCGTCACGGTCCCATCGGCAAAGGCCGGCCAGGCCCAATGGTGCTTACGATCCATGATTCGCAGGAGTTCTTCTTGAAATCGGCTTTTTGTCAGCGGTCGCGTCATGCTGGTTGCCTTCCTGATTGAGGCCTCGTTACAATCCGTATGCGGAGGGTTCTTGTGAAGCCAGTGACCGTACAGAATCCAGAGGAAATTCTCTCATTGTTAGCCGATGTCGCCCTTCGCGGTTCCGGCTTTGTCACGGAGTGTCTACTCGACTATGTGCTCGACGAAGGGTTTACTGAACCGATCTATCTCAATGCCAGCGGAGAAGACCCCGATGCGTACTTTAAGGGTCAATCACCGGCTTGGGCGGTCTATCAAGTCCGTGAATGGAAGCGCGTGCTGACCGTTTCCGGAGGACCTGGAAAGCAGCGGCGCGTGCAAATCACCGAAACCCCGTGATTGTGAGCGAGTGTAGGGGGGTTCGGGCAAAAAAGCAACGAAACGGATGAGTTCCATGTCCTTCGAGGTAGGGTTCAAACAGGAGCACACGATATGAGTCTCGTTC
>DATGEA010000480.1:0-10785 GCA_035310605.1 Nitrospira sp.
AGCCAAATCAGCGGCTTAGGCGTGCATTGCAACCAAGAATCCTTCGAGTTTCGCAATATCTTGAGGATCTGAAGTGCCTATGCTACACTCCGCCCCTTAGTCAACGGGGTGCTGGAAAAAAATTAGCGCAGGCATCGCCTGGGAAAGTGCGGAAGCGGAACGAATGGAAATCAAAGTCTTCAATAACAACGTCGAAAAAGCGCTCAAGGTTGCGAAGAAAAAGCTCGCGGGGGAAGGGCTCTTCCGGGAACTGAAGCGGCGGCGGTACTACGAGAAGCCGAGCGTCAGGAAGAAGGCCAAGCAGCGCGAAGCTCAGCGGCGTCGCCAGAAGTGGTTGTCGAAGCGCAAGCCGGAGTAGAGAGTCTTCCTCGGGCCTGTTCGTTCGAGTAGCCATCTCTCCACAGCCATCCCTGTCGGTTTCTCGATCATGCGCCAGGACCAGATCCATGCGGCGATCAGGATCGTCAAGCGTGAGATCCGTCAGTGGCAGGAACCGGTGGTGGGCGTCGTCGCCCGCGAGTCGGCCCGGGATCCGTTCCGCATTCTCATTTCCTGCCTGCTCAGCCTGAGAACTAAAGACAAAACGACGAGCGAGGCCAGCTCGCGGCTGTTCGCGCTTGCGCGAACACCGTCCGCCCTGCTCTCGCTTCCTCTCAAAACAATCGAACGGGCTATCTATCCCGTCGGGTTCTATCGTACCAAAGCCAAATCGATCCACGCGATATGCCGGCGGCTCTTGGAAGTGTACAGGGGCACAGTGCCGGATTCGATCGACGAGCTGGTCACGCTGTCCGGAGTCGGGCGGAAAACGGCGAATCTGGTCGTGACGGTGGGCTACCAGAAGCCCGGCATTTGCGTCGATATCCACGTGCACCGGATCAGCAACCGTTGGGGCTACGTGAAAACAACAAAGCCGGAGGAAACGGAGGAGGCGCTCCGCCGAAAACTACCGGAGAAGTATTGGATCACCTTCAACGATTTGCTCGTGCCGTACGGGCAGAATCTCTGCCAGCCGGTCTCACCCTTCTGCAGCCGCTGCAAGCTGATAAAGTACTGCGACCGGGTTGGAGTGACGAAATCGCGATGAGAAAGCTGTCAGCTAAATAAACAGCTTCGTTTCGGCATCAGCTGTGAGCGAGAGAATTGCAGGTAATCCCATCACTTCGTCGACCTTCTTGGAAACGGCCTCGCCGTCGACCCCCATGTATTCCAGTCCGGCGCTGCAGGCGATAACGCGGAATTGTCCGACCAGTTTGGCTTCCTCAAGCATTTCCGAGATCTTCGGGACTCTCTTTTCCTTGAGCAGGCGGGCCACTTCTTCAGCCGAGCCCGCGTATTCCGGCGGAAAGTCGATCTGATCGATCTTGCCTTCTGCCAGCTTCTTGATCGTCCAGAACAACAGAATCACGATGACGTCTTTGCCCATCGCCGCCGCGGTGAGGCCCAGTGTGGCGACTTGGTGGAGTTTGTCGTACGTGGCGTTGTGGGCGAACAGCACGAACTTCGGTTTGGGCGGGGGCATGCTCACTTCTTCTGCGCGCGGGCTTTCACGCTGTTCACGTAATCGTTGATCGCGGCATCGACTTCAACCGGCGCCAACGGCCGGTCGTGTGTTTCGCTTTCATCGATCAGATACTTCTCCTGGTCCTTTTCCTGGCGAACGATCACCGTATTTTCCGGCGTCACCTCGACCATCATGAACCATTCACGCGACCCTTGGGTGATCACGACTTCCTTCCCGAGACCCTTCTTGGTGATCGCGATCTGAAGTTCGTCCGCGGCAGCCCGGGCAGAAACGGGATCGAGCCCCGTCGTCACCGACAACAGGAGGAGAAGCAGCGGCATGAGTAACCGCCATTCATATTGGCGCATGGAGGGATTATAGCCTCCGCAGGAAATGCAGTAAACAACAGCCGGCGCTCCGCCGTTGGCTTGAGTGCCCCCAGGTCGCATGCTAGGATGCGCGTCCCATGGATCGGCTTCTCTCCACCGTTCAACAGTACGTTTCGACCGATGCTCTCGTGACATTGACAGTCCTGTCGCTGATCTTTTTCATCGGGTCGCTCATCGCCATTCCGTATATCCTGGTACGGCTTCCCGCAGATTATTTTGACATCCGGGTCCCGCGCCCCTGGATGAAGGATCACCATCCCATCCTCCGGCTGGTCGGGCATGTCGTAAAAAATGCGATCGGGGCGATCTTTCTCTTTGCCGGCTTTCTCATGTTGTTTCTTCCCGGCCAGGGCATTCTGACGATGCTCATCGGCGTGTCGATGCTCGACTTTCCCGGCAAGCGGAAAGTCGAAGCCAGGATGATCGGCCAGCCGACCGTGTTGAGCGTTATCAACGGTATGCGCCAGAAATTCGGAAAACCGCCGCTTGTTCTCGCACCGAACTCTTGAACCGAGAGCGTTCGGCCGTCAGCGACCCGCCGGCAGAAAACGGAAATCAGATGCTGACCGCTCATGGCTGAAAGCTGTAAGCTGGGCGTATGCCTGACTCCCAAGACAAACCCAAGACCCTGTACCTCATCGACGGCAGCGCATACATTTACCGCGCCTTCTTCGCGTTACCCGCCCTGAACAATTCCAAGGGTCTGCAAACCAACGCGGTCTACGGGTTCACGACCACGTTGATGAAGATCATCCGCGAGCACCGACCGGACTGCCTCGCCGTCGCCTTCGACGAGAAAGGTCCGACGCTCCGGCATGAGGAATTCAAAGAGTACAAGGCGCAGCGTCCGCCGATGCCGGACGGCATGAAGGCCCAGATTCCCTATATCCATCGCATCGTCGAAGCCTTTGCGATTCCCGCCGTCAGGCAGGCCGGGTACGAAGCGGACGACCTGATCGGCACGCTGGCGCGTCAGGCCGAGCGCGCCGGCTACGACGTCGTAATCGTCACGGGCGACAAGGACATGTTCCAGCTCCTGACGCCGCACATCCGCATCTACGACCCGGTGAAGAACAAATGGTCCGGCGAGGCGGAATGCCGGGAACGGTTCGGAGTGGAGCCGGCGCGGGTCGTCGAAGTCATGGGCCTGATGGGCGACAGTACCGACAATATCCCCGGCGTCAAAGGCATCGGCGAAAAGACCGCCATGAAGCTGATCGCCCAGTTCGGCACGATCGACGACCTGTTGCGTCGGATCGATGAAGTAACGTCGGCACGGGTCAAGACATTGTTGATCGAACAGGCGGACAACGCCCGCCTCAGCCGGAAGCTCGCGACGATCCAGACGGAAAGTCCGGTGGAGTTTCACCCGGAGTCCTATCAGATCACACCTCCCCACTATGAGCAGCTCGCCGACCTGTTGCGTGAACTCGAATTCAATACGTTGTTGAAAACCATTCAGCCCTCCTCGAAGCCTGCCGGGGCCAAGACCAACAATACAATGGTCATCGAAGACGAACCCTCGGCCCAGCGGTTTGCGAACGGCTTGCCGAAGAACGGCCCTCTCGGAATCCATTGCCTGCTTACCGGAGCGCCCGGCGTCCAGGCAGGGGTCCGCGGTCTCGCACTTTCTACCGGAGAGCAGACGGCGTTCGTCCGGCTGGACACCCCTGCGTTGATGCGGCCCATCATCGTCCTCTTACACGACACAACCAGAACCAAGGTCGTGCACGATCTGAAAGCGACCCTGCTGGCTTTTCATCGCATCGGGTCGACCCTCACCGCCCCCTATGTGGACACCATGATCGCGGACTATCTTCTCAACCCTAACCGCCGCGACCATCAACTCGAGACCATCGCGTTCGAGGTACTGGGAGATCGGCTCGGCGGTGAGACAGGGGAGAGGGCTTTGCCGCAATCGCTGTTCGACGCCGACACCGGTTCGCAGGAGGAAGCGGCGGAAGCCGCGGCCGCCCTGGCCAGGCTTGCGCCGCAGCTGACCGAGCGCCTGTCGGCGCAGGGGAGCTTGAAACTCTTTACCGACGTCGAAATGCCGCTCGTGCCCGTGCTGGCCGAAATCGAGCGGAACGGATTTCTGCTGGATGTCGAAAGTCTGCAGATGCTTAGCAAAGAATTGGAGCGGGACCTCGATCGCATGATGGAAATCATCGCCAGTTTGGCCGGCGGCGAGTTCAACATCAACTCGCCCAAACAGCTGGCCACCGTGCTGTTCGAGAAGCTCGGGCTCAAACCGATCCGCAAAACGAAAACGGGCTATTCCACGGATGAAGATACCCTCACGCAGCTGTCGACCCAGCATGAGCTGCCGGCGGAGATCCTCAACTACCGGAGCATCAGCAAGCTGAAGTCGACGTATGTGGATGCCTTGCCCGACCTGGTCAATCCGGAAACCGGGCGGCTGCACACGTCGCTCAATCAGACCGTCGCCGCCACTGGACGGCTCTCCTCCACCGAGCCGAATCTCCAGAACATTCCGGTGAAGGGCGACTACGGCCTCCGCATCCGCGAAGCCTTCATCGCGCCGAAGGGTCATGAACTGCTCTGCGCCGACTACAGCCAGATCGAGCCGCGCATCCTCGCGCATCTGTCGCAGGATCCCCGCTTGATCGACGTGTTTGCCAAGGGGGAGGATATCCATATGGCGACGGCCATGGAAATATTCGGCCTGCCGGCGAGCCAGATCACGCGGGACATGCGGCGTGCCGCCAAGACCGTCGTGTTCGGGATTGTCTATGGCATCAGTCCATTCGGTCTCTCGCAGAACATCGGCGTGTCACAGGCCGAAGCGAAGAAATACATCGATACTTTCTTCGAGAAGTTCGCGGCAGTGCGCGCGCTCATGGATCGGAATATCGCCGAGGGGAAGGAGAATGGCTATACGACCACGATCCTCGGCCGGCGGAGGCCGATTCCGGAATTGCAGAGCGGCGATCCTGTGCAGCGCGGCTTTGGCGAACGCATGGCGGTGAACAGCCCGATCCAGGGTTCGGCGGCGGACCTGATCAAAGTCGCGATGATCAACGTGCATAAGAAACTGCATGACGACCTGCCGCACACAAAGATGATACTTCAAGTGCACGACGAATTGATCTTTGAAGTGCGGGAGAGTGATTTGGAGAAAGCGAAGGGCTTGGTGAAGCGTGAGATGGAGGGGGTGGGGAAGCAGCTGGGTTTATCGGTGCCCCTGAAGGTCGATCTTGGGGTCGGCAAGAACTGGCGGGTGGCCCATCCGTAAATCGAACACACAACGAGGTGAATCATGCAGCACGTACGTTGTCATGCAGCGTGGATCACGGCCGGGGCGAGTCTCCTGTTCGCCGTCGCGGTTCTCATCGCGCAGTGGCCGCCATTCACGGCGACCGCCCAGGAACAGAAACGGTTCGAGTATCGGATCATCGAGGTGTTACCCGATACCCAGAACATGCAATCAAAATTGAACGAGTTTGGCGCGAACGGGTGGGAGTTGGTGGCGGTTTCAATGGGGAATATGACGGAGCCGAGGCTGATTTTTAAGAAGTGAGAAGTCTCTCACACGGGGCCCCTCGTCGACCAGCAAGCGTTCCGATCCATCCCCTGTTCAAACCTGTGCCTGGAGTCGACGCTCACCTTCAGCTAACCCAGCTGATTTTCACCGGGGCCGACAGCGTGTCGTCGCCGAATACCATCGGCTTCGGCGATCGGGATGATACGCTCTGCAAGCACGACCAGATCCGCTATCTAGAAGACACGAACTATCTGCGGTTGATCGCCAATCCTCATTATGTCGAACAGGTGTTACCCAACAAATCCACCCATGCGCGCGCAGCGGCCAATGCCTCGACCTGGGACAACCTCGGCTATGTGCACGTCGGCTATTCGACGGTGCTGCCGATTCCCGCTTCGCTTGAGCCGACAACGGTGTTGATCATGTCCCGCCTGAACACGCTCTTCAATTGGGTGGAAGTCAATGCGGTGGGCGAGGAGTGGTATGCCCATGTCGCGGCGACGGCACGACTCTGGGTGACCTATGACGGAGAGTTTCGTCAGGCGCCGCCTGCGCAGTTTGTGAATCTCCTGGCTATGCCGAGAGCGGTGAAGACCCATCAGAACATCGAGTCGCTGGCGCCGAGCGCCGCGCTGGCGATACAGGTTGAAGCATCGGCAGGAAGCGGGACGACCCTTACTATCTATGAAACGATTGAACTGGTTGCGACGACGCCGAACGGCCATGCATACCTGGACGGGGTGTTTGCCTGGGAACCTTTGACGGTTCAGTTGCGTGAAGGGTAGCGGGTTGGATGGAATCGGCTCCCCTCCGGAAACGGAGAGGAGCCGCCATGTCGGCGTTTATTCGAGCAATCGAATGAACTGTTGCCCTGCAGAAAACGTCGAGGTTGCCACCTTGAGTCCGCTCATGGAGACGTGAATGTCGATCGCCACGCCGCCGTTGGCGCTCAAGGCCGCGCCGTTGACTTTGTCGAGGAATTCCATTTTCTGATTTCTGTTCAATCGCGCCCACCCTCGATTATCCACTTCCACGGCCAACACGTTGTTCTCCACGTTCTCCGCCGCGAGCATGGGATCGGCAAAGCCCTGTCCCTGCAGATAGTGCGCGGCGGCTGCCACTGCTTTGCCGCGTTCGCCGGCATCCTTCGCGGTACGGGCCGTTGCCGATTCAGAAGGCGTCGGGCCTAGCAGAAGTGCAAGACTGATTGCTGCCATGGTCCTCCACAATTCCCGACGCACAGTCAAAACGTTGTTCATTCGATCTCCTCCGTGTTGATGTATCAGTATGATTGAATCCTAACCGAAGTGTCTTTTTCGGAATATCGGTCCAAAACCACGACTTATCCGTCACCTGAGAGTTTCTCCTACATGACGATCATCCTCCTTTCCCGTTCTGATGTTGAGCGGTCGGAATGAGCAATCTTTGGGCCGGACTTGTCAGGCATGACCGGATGTAGCAGGGAGTCTCTCCAACGAACATTCAAGGGTTTCAATCCCGTCCTGCGCGGTCGGGATCGCATCTATCGATGGCCATATGCCCACAAAAATTGACAACGGAAGACGAAAAATGTTCGCGGCGCTTCAGCGTGGATGAAACAGGCAAGTCGTCCGACGATGACGGGGAAGGGGTGAAGGTTGAGATTGGGACTTACGCAGATTGGTACAGGCAATCGGAAAGCTGGACGGTGTTGAACAACATCGAATCGCGACGGGTATAGGCCGCGTGGCCGTAGTAGTGGTCACGCGGATTGGTGGAGCCGGTCGAATCCTTGTAGTCGACGAGCAGGCAACGACCCTCGCTGGGAAAGCGCACCGCGCGCCGCGCACATTCCAGCCACCGCTCGAATCCATCGTATGGTTCGACCAGTTCCCAGACGGCTTTGTTCGCGACCTTGGCCTGTTCGGTTGCCGGCATCGCATCGCTGCCGGCGACGGCCAGTTCCTGCACATAGTCGCCGCCCCAGGCGATCGGCATCTCCATCGTGATCTGCGGCAATTCCATCTTGGCGAGCCATGTTTTCCCGTCGGTCCGGAGATTCCGGTGATTGACCACGTGCAGCAGCTTCCCGACGCCGGAAGGGTCCCAGCCATATCGCACCGGCGTACCGAAGGTGATCACGTCCAACAGCGCTCCATTCAGCAACGAGGCCGTCTCCAGTAACGGTCCGATGCGCATGATCGCGGCGACGAGCTCCGGCCGGCCTGCCTGCTCCGCATAGGATGCCAGCAGGCCGAGCAGCTTCGGCCTGGCGGTGATCCGGCTCGGGCACAGCAGATTTGAGACGAGCGCCAGGACCAGGCCGGCCTGCCCGTGGGCTTGCACCAGTATTCTCTGTCCTTGGGCGAGATGAAGCTGTTCGCGGAGCTGTCGAAGGGTGTCAAGAAAATGAACTGCGGCAATCGCGCGACCGAGATGGTGATGCTCGGAGGACCAGAGCATCCGCAGGCAGGCGATCGGCTGTGACAGGTTCTTGTTGATCGCGTTTCGAAAGCGCTCGACGTCGGCGCCGGTGAAGTTTCCTGCGTCGCCGAGTTGTTCGTCGAGCAGCAGCTTTGTCGCCTCATCGTTTGGAAGGGGCGGTTTGAGTCCGCCCGGAAGAAGGGGGATGCCGTTGGTTTCTTGACGCATGGCCGCGAGCAGGGCATCGAGTCCCGAGACACCCCGAGAGTACCCGCGTTTGAGCCCGCCGACCTCGTCCAGCCGCTGTATCCCGAAGACATCGGTCCCGTGAATCGCGCCGTGCAGAAAGATAATGGCTCGAACGCCGGCACCGGAGAATGCCGACCCGCATCGGGCCATCGTCTCGATCCAGGCAGGCGAATCCGGTGATGTCACAGTCGTCAGCTCGGCGGTCGTCAACCGGTCGCCGGGGCTTTTCCGTGAGAGCTCATCGTGCTGGAAATTATTCTCGATCGGCATGGCGCAGTTATCTACCCGAAGTCGGGCACAGACTGCAACGTATAGCGCATAAGGGGAGCTAGTGGGTGACGGTGGGCGTCGATTCCGGATGGTCGTGAGCCGGTTTGGATTGAACCTGGCTCTTCGGCATGACGGCGGTGGCAGAGCAGGTTTTATTGGTCTCGTCGAGCTGGCGATCCACGATTTTCACGCCTTGCAGATATTCCTGGACGATTTCCTCACGCGTGACTTCAATGTCCTGCTCGGCGTCGCCCCCGGTCCGTTCACGGAGACGGTCGACCATGTGTTCTTTGACCAGGATCCGGATCTGTTTGGCCAGGTCGGCTCTTGCAGACAGCTCCGACACGCGCTGGCAGATGATCGGCCCTTTAGCCAGATCGCCCTGCCCCTTCCCGATAAGGTATTGGTCTGACGAATAACTGCTCCGATCCGTTGTGTTGTAACGCGTCTCCGCCTTCGATGGCGTGACGCCAGTGCGGCCGGTCTGCTCCTTCAGCTGCTCGAACGATTGCTCGGCACGGCTTCTCACATCGCCTGGATCGGCAGCGGTCGCTTGAAGAGGAAGGGAAACAAGACTGCTTGCCAGGCTTACTACGGTCCATGCTTGCCACGCTCTGTTCATCGCCGATTACCTCCCTCGTCCGCCGCTACTGCCGCCACTATGGCCACCGCCGCTTCCCCCCCGTCCGCCGCCGCCATAGTGTACTGCCCCGCTGGACCCACGCGGCGCAATCTGGGAGGGGACATGCGGAACTTGTTGCGGGGTTGGAGGACGGAGATGATTGACAGTCGGAGGCAGACGTCTGGGGACAGACGGCTGTTCCGCTTGAGGAGGAACGGTTGCCGGTTGATGCAAAAACTGCTGCAATGCTCGGGCCGATCGAGAACCGGTCGGCGCCATCTGTTGTCCTGCGGACGGCAGGAACGGATTCAGCTGTCGAACATCGGTCAGGGTGCGCGATCCGGCCGGTGCCGGAGCCGTCTGCGGCCCTCCAGGGGGCTGATTGTATAGATGCGGCGGGCCGGTCGTTGTCCTGTGCGAAATCTCATTCAAGGTCAGGGGCATCGTTCTGGACCCGGGCTGCTGCGTTGCCGGTTGTGCGGTCGGTGTCGGCGGCTGTAAGGGCAGCGGCGGTTGTTTCGTGACCATCTCATGTTGAGCGACCTGGACATATGGACTGTTCGGGTAAAGCTCCCGCGCGACATTCAGCAAAGCCGTGGCTTGGGCGACCCCGACCCACGGATAGGGATAAACCACCGGCGTGACGATCACCCAGTCCGTCCAGGCCTGCGCGACCATGGCATCGGACTGGACCCGGTTCAAAATCTCTTGCCGTTGCTGGGTCGCCTGCTGGACTTGCTCGGTTGTGGATGCAAGGGCCAGGGTCTGGTTAGCCGATTCCAATTCCTGGTGAAGCGTATCGATCTCCTCCTTCAGGGCCGCGAGTTGATGCCGGGCGTCTTCGTTTTCACGCAGGGCGACGATGGCGCGCGCTACTTCCTCCGTGTCGATCTGAGCCGTAAGATCGACCGTGACGACAAGCGTATCGCCGTCGAGAGCAAGATTGATCTGCTGGTCCAGCACCAGGACCAGGCCCGCAGTGTATGTTCTGATTTCATCTTTTGTGACGTCGACGCCTTCGACGATCGTGATGCTTTCGAGATAGGTCGCGACCTGTTCCAATGCGTGGCGTTTTGCCGCTTCGGTGGCGAGGCGCACCGCGTCTTCCCTGGTATCGCGGTCGCCCATCCGGTGTTCGCCTTGTGAGGTGACAACACGCACCTCGGCGGAAGCCGGAGAAAACGAGTACAACGTTGCGAAGGATACGAGCAGGAATGAAAGGAGGAGGCGGAAGGTAAGCCGAAGCTGGAATCCTGCGCTAAGGCCCCTGAACCGGCCGGCCATCGCCAGCACCCTCTTCCATGAGGATCGACGCATCAGCCACCTGCCGGTTGACAGCCGCCTGAAGGATTCGTGTAATGTCAGCATACCATCCGCTAACCCGTTTCGCCAGCCGCGCGCCGGCGCCCAAGCCTGGCTTGCCTTCCAGAAAATTCGCATGCTAAGGTACGTTTCCCCTTTGGTGTCGGAAGCAATGAGAGGTTTGTCTATGGCAGGTGGATTTCGATTTCTTCATTCGATTGCGCTCACGGTGTGGTTGATTCTGCTGGCAGCCGGCACGGGTGCCGCGACTCCGGCTCCTCCGGCCGGGGGTACGGTCCCCTCTTCCCCTCCGACCGAGCATGTCATTCTGTTCGTCCTGGAGGGATTCGGCCAGGATTCGCTGAAAGGCGGCACGATGCCGACCCTCAGCAAGCTGATCAAGGACGGAGCGGTCACCTGGTCGGCCACTGCCGTGAAGCCGGCGTTGCGGTTGCCCACGATGGCCTCGTTGATCACCGGCATGCCGGTGGAGAAACACGGCATCACCTGGAATACGTTTGAATTCAGCCGCGGCTATCCC
>DATGEA010000481.1:0-3423 GCA_035310605.1 Nitrospira sp.
GCTCCACGATGTGGTCATGAAGACATCGTACGGCTTCGTCGACCATCGGGAGAAACAGCCGCTTGTGAATGATGTCGTCCGACGCAGGTTCTCCTTGGGAAGGCAAAGTTTGGCAATAGCGCGCAATGACTTCGGCCGTCCGTGGATTGACCCTCCCCGAGTCCCAAAACGTCAGTGGTGCGGTTCCCTCCGGCAGCAGGGCTTGGAGCAGCGCATCACGAGACTCGATTCGGGGGCCCAGCACGGCGAGAGAATTCAGCACGTGCATGGCGACCCGAAGCCCGATCAGATCAAGGAGTTCCAGAGGACCCATAGGCCGCCCGCTGTCCACCGCCATTCCAAAATTCTTCGCGACGGCATCGATTCGTCGAACATCGACGCCCTCGCCCACCAGGATCACGGCCTCTGCCAGATAGCGCGACAGAATCCTGTTTACGAGAAATCCCGGTCCGTCGTTCACCACGAGCGGAAACTTCCCCAGCCGTTTGGCAAGACTGCAGGCCTGCGCAAGGGCCCGGTCGGAAGTGAAGGGTGCGCGCACGACTTCGACCAACTGCATTTTGGCCACAGGGTTGAAGAAGTGGAGTCCCACGCAGCGTTCTTGATGGGCGGCCTTTGCCGCAATGTCGGCGAGGGTGTAGGACGACGTGTTCGTGGCAAAAATCGCATCGGGGGGTGCTTCCGATTCAAACTCCTCAAGCACGGCCCGCTTCACGTCCACTGTCTCCGATACCGCCTCGATGACAAGGGAGGCGGTGCCCACATCCTTGATATGGGTGGTGGGAGCAACCCGCATCATTCGATAGCGCAAGTCAGACGGAAGGATGATCCGCTTGCGAACCTGGGCAGTTTGAGTTTTATAGATGCGGCCGATCCCTTTCGCGAGAATGTCAGAAGAAATATCCCGCAGCACGACCTCGTACCCTTTGTCGGCCAGCTGTCCGGCGATCTGTGAGCCCATCAATCCGGCCCCCAGCACACCGATGCGCGTCGTTGCTCCCGGAACTGTGCCGACGTTTCGTTTCAGCGCTTCGCCGGCCAGGAACAAACCGACAAGGTGTGCGGAAATCGGGCTGGCCATGAGGTCCAAAAGGAGCGGTTTTTCGACGTTGAGTGATCCATCGAGAGTCCTCAAACGCATTCCATCCTCCACTGCGTCGATGGCACGGAGCGGAGCGGGATAGAAATGCCGGACGCGCTTGGTCACCTGTCGACGGGTATAGCGACAGAGGAGCGAACGAACTCCTGGAACGTTCAGGATTCTATGGCTTGCCCGGAGGGGCCGCGGTCTGACAGGAGTGCAACAGAGAATGTCAACTTGTGCAATGGCGGCTTGCACGAGAGCTTCTCTCTCTACGCCTTCCAGAGTCCTGTCTCCGGACGGAACGGAAGTGACCATCCCATCGATCAGCCTCATTCGCAGGGCCTGCCGGGGGAAGATCGTTCTGCCGGTCGTGATCATGTCCAATGCTGCCGGTAACCCGATCAACCGCGGGAGCCGCTGGGTGCCGCCGAACCCGGGGAGAATGCCCAGCTTGACTTCCGGCAGGGCGAAGCAGGTCTTCCGGTGGGCGCTGGCAATACGCGCGTGGCAGGCCAGGGCGAGCTCGAGCCCGCCGCCAAGGGAGGCACCTTCCACTGCAGCGACAAACGGTTTCTGCGACCGCTCCATCGCGTCAAAAAGCCTGTGGGTGGTAATGACGAGTTGCTCGATCTCCTGAAAGGAGCGCCGGCGTTGCGCGTCGTGCATCTGCTCCAGATCCGCTCCCGCGCAGAAATTTCCTTCCTTCAGGCTTACCAGCACGACGCCCTTGATGGCGGCGGATTGCTCGGCAAACCGCACGATCTCCTGCCACTCCGCCATGCTCTCCACATTGAGCACATTGACCGATTTGCCGGAGTAATCAAAGCCCGCCAGCAAGATCCCGTCGTGCACGGCGGTCTTGAAATGTTTGAACGCTCCGTGACAGCCGGGAGACATGGTGTGGCCGGTCAACATGCCTATTTCCTCTCCAAGATCATCGCCACTCCCTGCCCCCCGCCCACGCAAGCGCTGATCAGCGCCCGCTCGGCATTCCGCCGCTTGAGCTCGAACAGCGAGGTCATGGCCAACCGCAGACCGGAGACACCGACCGGATGACCGAGCGCGATGGCGCCGCCGTGCGGGTTGAGATCGTCGGGAGGGATTTCGCCGAGACGATCAGCAAATCCGTAGCGGCCAAACTTGTGTTCCATGAGGAATGATGAGTCAAGAATGCGGCTGATCCCCAACACGACTGAAGCAAAGGCTTCGTTAATCTCATACACGGCGAAGTCTTTGAGGGTCAGCCGGGTCTTGGACAGCACTTTGGCGATGGCCCCGACAGGTGCCAGGCCCATGCAGGAAGGCTCATAGCCAAAATCGGCATAGTCCTTGAGATAGCCGAGGATCGGCAAACCGAGAGCCTTGGCTTTGCTCTCCTCCATCAGCAGCACGGCGGCGGCTGCATCCGTGATCTGTGAGGAATTGGCCGGAGTCACCGAGCCGTGGCGTCTATCGAACACAGGTTTCACGGCACGAAACCCCTCCTGCCCGGCATCCTCACGAATGCCATTATCCCGCTCGATACAGGTACTTCTTTCGGGAAGATAGACGGGCACGACCTCCTCCGAAAAGAGCCCGTCCTTCCACGCCTGCGCCGCGAGCCTGTGCGATCGAATGGAAAACGCATCCTGATCCTGCCGGGTAATACCGAGAGAAGGGTCTTTTGCGATGTTCTCTGCCGTCTGTCCCATGATGAGGTCACACATCGGATCAGTGAGACCCATCACCAAACCGACCCGCGGCGGATATCGCTTCAGGTTAAGCAGTTTGGGAATAAGGGCGAGAGCACCGGCTGCTCGTTCCTTGAGGCTTTTGGCTTTGGCGTTCTGGAGGAGGAGGTCGGCCACCGTATGGTGGTATACGATCGGGATACGGCTCATCGCCTCCATGCCGATGACGAGCACCGTGTCGGCGTCGCCGCTCCTGATGCGCAAGCTCGCATAGTAGAGTGCCGTCACGCCGGATCCGCAATTTTTCCCCGCCACCGTATCAGCGGGAATCGTCGAGGGGAGCCCTCCGGTGACCGCTGCAACCCGCGTCGGGTTGACTGCGTGCATGGGCGTGGCCACATTGCTTCCTAGCACGCAGTCGATTGTCTCAAGGGGGAGATTCCAGCGATGACATCGCTGGATCATGTCGCGGACGACGCAGGCACCAAGCACGTCTGCGTCCGTGTCGCGAAAGTCTGTTCCCTCCTTGCAGAGGGGGGTGCGAAACCCGTCAACGAGGACGACATTACGCATACCGTTGTCCGTTACGGCATCAGGAATGACATTAATCGCGTGCTGGCAGCGGGCCACACGCCGGACCATGGTACATCCTACCACGGCGCCGACACT
>DATGEA010000482.1:0-16053 GCA_035310605.1 Nitrospira sp.
GGAGTCGGCCGGCGGCATGAAACACGGTGATGGGCTTCTCGGAGTCGACGCGGTCGTAAATTCTCCCGTCGGGCTCGCATTGGATTCCCACGGACATCTCTACATTTGCGAACGGGGCGAAAACAAAATTCGCCGCGTGCGCCTTTGGTAGAAACCCGACACCGATCGGATTGGTGTCGTGGGAATATTGTGGTATTCTGACATCGTCGTAACCAGTCGCCTTGGTCAACTGAGGACGTTGCATGGTGCGCAAGACGACGAAGACAGCTTCACGCCCCCTCGTACTCTTGTTCCTCTGTATTCTGGTCGTTGCCGGTATCCTCGGAGGTTTGGGGATTCCCCTGGTCAGCTCCGAAGGCATGATCATTCGCGCCCATCTCGTCGAAGGCGATCTACCGACGACCCCGGAGGATGCGGCCTGGTCAAAAGCGACGCCCATGACGCTGCCTTTGAGCGGGCAGGTAATCACCAGGCCTGTCTGGCCTGAGCCGACCGCCCGTGCCTTGACCGTTCGGACCCTCCATAACGGCACGGAGATCGCGTTTCTCCTCGAGTGGCAGGACAATACAAAGAACGATCGCCTCACGCCCGGGACGTTTCGTGACGGGGTCGCGATCGGTCTTCCATTGGGCGATGCCCCGGCCTTCTTTTGTATGGGGCAACTCGATCACTACATCAACATTTGGCATTGGAAAGCCGATTGGCAGAGCGACATCGACCGCCGGGCCGCGCGGAGCACCGATAAGCAGCGGGAAGGGGTTCGGACCTTCGAAGTCATTCCCCGCCGTATATCCTCGGTCGAGGATCTCATTGGCGGCGGGTTCAGCACCTTGACGACAAAGGAAAAGCAGGGTCGCGTGCAGGGCAAGGCCTCATGGAAAGACGGAGTCTGGCACGTCGTCATGCGTCGTCCGCTGTCCGGTGAGGAACAGGAAAACGAAGCCAAGCTGATCCCCGGTCGTGTGCAAACGGTGTCGTTTGCCGTCTGGAACGGCGAGAACAAGGAACGTAACGGCCAGAAAGCGGTAGCCCCCTGGTTTCAACTGGTGATCGATCCCGTTGCGAAGATATAGAAGATATAACGGTAGGGGTGTGCTGCAACCTGGACCTCAGTCGGATGGGCTTGCAGAATCGGTCGGGTAATCGCGAGGCGTAGACGTTGGAGGATGACCGCAAGACTACCGTGCGCTCTACAAGCAAGGCCCTTCGTCTCGGAAGGGCCTTTCTTGTGTGTGCAGGTGTCCTGGCGGGGCTCATGGGCGGTTTTACTCCCGGTCGGTGTATGGCAGCGGATCAGTCGCCCATGACGGTGGACGAAGCGGGCAAGCTTGGCGAAGAGTTCGGGGTCGTCGTCGGCGAAGTCGACGAGGAAGTGCAGAAGGAACTCAAGCTACAACGGCCGCAAGGGGTTGCGGTGTTCGAAGTGATCGGGAATTCGCGGGCCGACTATGCGGGAATCAAAGTCCGCTCGGTCATCAAGGAGATCGACAAGACCGAGATCCGGAACATGCTCGATTTCGGGAGGGCGATCAAGAAGGCCATGACGGAATGCAACTTTACGGTCGGGACCTATGAACCGGCCGACCCCGGAGACCCGGTCGGCTGGGGTGTGAATTTTCACTTTGTCGGGTGTAAACGGGACTAACCGGACATGCGTCAGGCACAACGACTGCTGGCGGGTTTCTTTATTCTTCTCGTGATCGCCGTCAATGCGTTCTATCACGAACGAGCGATCGCCCAGAAAGGTGATGCGCAGGCTCCCGCCGAGTGGGTATCGGACATCGAGAAGGTGTTCATCCGATCGGAAGATTGTAAGCAGTGCCATGATCGTCATTACGAAGAATGGAAGGGTGTGCGAGAGCAGACGCCGGACCTCAAGACTTTCGGGCGGGTTGATGCCGCGCTTCTACACGGAACCTCGCTGGAGTCCCCGGTGTTCCGTACCGTCCTCGGCGTGTGGATGCAGACGAATCCGAGCACCGAGGAGCGGCAGCGCTGTTTGTCCTGCCACGTGCCGTCGACCACGGTGTTCCCGCAGCATGCCGAAAAAATCATCGCCCAGGTGCTGGCAGGGAAGCCGCAAGTCGAAGGGATCGGCTGCGCCTCTTGTCACCTGATCAAATCCGTCGAGTCGACACCGATGCCGCCGCCTACGTTCAAGATCGAGCCGGGCAAGACGATCTACGGACCTTATGCCGATCCGGAAGAAAATCTCGTTCATCCCGCGGTGCAGTCCGAACTCTTCCGCGGTGCAAACTATTGCGCCTCCTGCCATTTTGACAAGGTCAAGGACGTTACTCAGAAGGAGTTGCCCGGGGAGATTCTGCAGGGCACGATCTGTCAGGATTGCCATATGGAGCCCTCAACCGGAAGTTCGACGTCGAAGCGGGGCGCGATGACGCGTTCCATCGGTCGCCACTGGTTCCGGGGCGTGGTGATTCCGGGCACGTTGCTCAAGAATCGGAATTTGCAGGCTGAATGGATGCCGCGGGTGGACCTTGAGACGACGAAGTCGGCTGCGGGAATCGAGGGCACGGCTTTGGTCAAGGTGGGAAGCCTGCCGCACAGTTTTCCGGACGGCGATCCCGTCCTGAAACAATTCTTCCTGGCCATTACCGTGAAGGACGCGCAGGGCAAGATATTGGCCGCGGAGACGAGGCACTTCGGGTTGCCCTACGATAAGATTCTTCGGGGGCCGATTCCCGATCCCTTCATCAAGGGAGGCAATACGAGAAAAGTCCCGTTCTCGCTGGCCATACCGTCCGGCACGACTGCGGCGTTGTTGGAAGCGGTGCTGAGTTATGCGTTGATCCCCACGCCGGAACCGGCTCTGAGGGAGAAATACCTGGCCACTCTGGGCAATGACAAGGAGCGGGACAACGCGAAGAAGATTCTCGACGAGTACGTGCAGCCCCGTGTGCTGACCTATCGGGCGAAGAACCTGTAAGTGTGGGGCGGGACGATGCGAACGACCATACGAAACTCAATGGGTGTCAAAACAGTGCTGGGGGTCGTACTCGTGCTGGGTGCGGTGCTGCTCTCTAGTCTGTCTGTCCATCGTACGTTTGCACAAGATGCCAAGTCTCAGGCGACCATTGAAAAGGCCTTTCCGAACTCCAACAAGTGCAAGCGCTGCCACGAACGGGTCTTCGAGGAATGGGAGACGTCGCCGTTGTCGAAATCAATCCATTCGCCGACGTTTCGCGCGACGCTCGATGCCTTTCTTGCGTCTCCGGCGGGCAAAGACAAGGCGCTCTGTTTCCGCTGTCATGCTCCGCATGTGCGGGAATTTTCCGACAAGGTGCAGATCTTCATCGATCAGGCCAAATCCGGCGATCCACAGATGGACGGCGTGGCCTGTGCCCAATGCCATTTGATCAAGCAGGTCGATCGGACGAAGCAGCCGCCGGAACCCAAGTACGAGGCCGCGGGCAGTAAAATCCTCTACGGCCCCTATAAGGATTTCGCCCAGAATCTGGCTCATCAATCGATGGAACTGGGCTTGTTCCAGAAGTCCGACCTCTGCCTGAACTGTCACCAATCCGTGCCGTCAGCAGCCAATCTCGGAAAGAGCAACGACCTGCTCGGCAATTGGGATCAGAGCAAGGCGGTGAAAGCCGGCAAGGAGTGCCAGTCGTGTCACATGCCGGAGCAAACCGGCGAATCGGCTAACGGCGAGAAAAAGCGGACGGTCGCCAACCACACATTCCCCGGCCGTATCGGCAAGTTGCGGCAGGAAGCCGCCAAGCTTGATGTGGCGACCAAAATCGAGGGAGACAAAACGACGGTGACCGTGAAAGTGCAGAGCCTCGTGCCGCACAATCTGCCGACGACCCATCCGGCCTGGGCGACGGTCGTGCTCGATCTCGACGTCAAGGGAAAGAATCTCAAGACCGTGTTTTCGGAAAAGCGTGTCTATGGCCGGGTCTATCAGGATGCCAAGGGCCAGAAAACGAATTTTGATTTCGAAGCCGTGAAAGTTCTGGAAGACACGGTGCTGAAACCGGAAGAACTGCGAGTTGAGACCTTCACCTTCCCCACGCCCAAGGAAACCAAGACATTCGATGTGGAAACGACTCTCAGCTATGCCCCGGTGACAGGCCCTGCGCCGTTCCTCCAACGGATCGAGGCCGAATCCTCAAAAGGATCTCAAGATCCGGTGTTTCAGCCGATCGAGATCGTCAAGCGGACGGAAAATATTCCCGTCAACAAGTAACGCCGCCCGTCGTTCGTGACGCATCTCTCGCTGAAGCGCGATTGGATACTCATCCCGCGAGCTAGGAGCGACCCTTCGCGAGATAGGCGTCCGCCTATTCGTAGATGATGCGGGAACCGGGCGACTTCATCTTGAAGATCTGCAGTGCGGCGTACATACCTTTCGCAGGATGGTTCAGGATGAGGCGTGAATTCGTGATGTGGGTGTCGAGAAGTTCATATTGCCCGCCGCTGTAGTAGAGGTCGCAATCATCGATCTGACAATTCTTGTACACATGGTTGTCGAGCGCAAGCTTGGTCTTGCTGAACGATTGACCGTCCACCACGATATAGTTCGGCTCCAGTCCCAAAGGGGCATCCTCCGGCGCGGACTATAACAAACTCTTCCCGGTCTCGCAAACAGGCCGCTTCCCAACGGTGTCTTCCCTTTCCGAATCTGCTGGAGTATTCTTCGCGACGATCATGATCGATGTGATGATATTGATCCGGACCGGGCTTCCCGCCCTCGCGGCCGCTTTCGCTCTGGCGGGATGCGCGGAGACCCTGCCCGCCGTTTCGGAAGACCTTCCCAATCAGCGCGCCTTAATCGGAAAGACAAAGCAGGAACTGTCCGCGTGTGCGGGGAATCCGGTCGGCGTAAAGACCGAAGGGGAGCGGACCGTCATGACCTATTACAAGGAAGCATCATTGCTCGAAGAGTCGTTCCCCGGTCCTAAGAGCAGCTTGGCCATGGTGCATCACGGCTGCCGTGCGACGCTGTCCCTGGAGCAGGATCGCATCACCGAGGTGCGCTATGAGAGCGTGCCGAGGTCCTACCGGGATGAAGATCATTGTGAAGAGATCTTCGAGCGCTGCACCGGCCCCTAGCGGCATCCGTTGAACCGCACCAACCCACCAGAATCGATCTGAAGGGGCGGGTAGCCGTCGTGATGGACCGGCTGACAACATCTGTGACACGGCGAACCTTGAGCATCGCCATGACCGGTTGTGTGTTGTTCGGGGGGGCCCACGGAGGAGAGCCCAATGCGTACGCGCTCGAAAAATACGGCCGCCCGCTACCGGAGTTTGAGAAGCACAACGGGGACGATCAGATGGCGCGTAGCGTCGACGAGTCGCTGATCGCGGGCTATCTCCTCACCGGCGCGTTTGTTTCCAATCCTTCCTTTACCGCACGGCCCGATAACACGGGGCGTGTGGGCCTTCGGCACATGCTCCATGCCGAGACGGATCTGTACAAAAAATACCTGACCTTCTATTCTGATCAGAATTTCTTTTCCGACCGGGACAACGGCTGGATCGAGTTGAGCGAATGGGATCAGACCTACGGCTTCACCGGTGCAGTCGAACACTGGAGCTGGCGCATGCAGTATGAACGTGATGCCCCGCTGGATCGGGCGGGCCTCAAACAGGTATATGCCGACGCGCTTGTGAACTATCGTATCCGCAGCGGTGAGGACTGGTCCTGGTGGCAGCGGATGTTCCCCAAAAATAATCTGACCGCCTATATCGGGCTCGGATGGCTCTTTCATAATCAGAGCTATTTTGCGCGGCCCGATAATACGGGGCGGGCCTTGTTTCGCTACGTCGGCCATTTCGATCTGAACCTCTATCGTGAAAAGGTTCTGCTCTTCGGCGACTTCAACATGTTCACGGACCGCAGCGCTTCGAATGCCGCCAGGCCGGCCGAACTGGACTGGATCATCGGGATCGCTGCGCGATGGCGCGACATTGAACTGAGTTTCTATCGAGAGCAGGATCGTCCCCTCGATCGCTCCGGCTTCATCCAGGAATACTGGGCCGTCCAACTCCGCTTTGCGTTCGATGTGCAGAAACTGGGACGATGATGTGATGCAATCCTCCGGTGTACCAGTCGTCGAATTTCATCTTGATCCTTCCTTCCTACATGTATAGAATGGCCCGACTTTTCAGGTAGTTAGCTGCGTGATCGGATCTGCACCACCCTGCGGTTTCCCCCTTGGACTCACGTTCTCTTGATGGGTTGAAGCCACGGGGAACCGTGTGACATAAGAAGCCCGTTTAACCTTTGAGGAGGGTATCCCGTGAGCGACTCAGCGATTGTTGCCTTTGCATTGATTGCGGCCGTGGCCGGCATTGCCTATGGCCTCTACCTCGCGATGTGGGTGTTCAAACTCAACGCCGGCAACGCAAAGATGCAGGAAATAGCCAAAGCCATTCAGGAAGGCGCCGGTGCCTACATGAACCGGCAATACAAGACGGTCGGGGTCGTCGCGGCGGTGTTGTTCGTCGTCTTGGCCGGAGCCGGAGCCGTCTCCGATAAGTTCGGGATCTTGACCGCGGTCGGATTTCTCGTCGGGGCCACCGCATCGGCGCTAGCCGGTTACGTGGGGATGATCATCGCAGTACGCGCCAACGTGCGCACCGCCCAAGCGGCGCACAACGGTATGAACGCCGCCTTGACCGTCGCGTTCCGTGGCGGGGCCGTGACAGGGCTCCTCCTGATCGGGTTAGGGCTTCTCGCGATTACCGGGTTCTATATGATTGCCCAGTCGATTGCCGGCCAGGAGAAAGCCATCCACGCGCTGCTGAGCCTCGGGTTCGGTGGCAGCTTGATTTCCGTCTTCGCGCGCGTCGGCGGCGGCATCTATACGAAGGCAGCGGACGTGGGTGCTGACCTGGTCGGCAAGGTCGAGGCGGGGATTCCTGAAGACGATCCACGGAACCCCGCGGTCATCGCCGACAACGTGGGTGACAACGTCGGCGACTGCGCCGGGATGGCGGCAGACCTGTTCGAAACCTATGCGGTGACGACGGTGGCGGCGATGGTGCTGGCCTTTACCCTCTTCAAGGGTGCCACAGCTCCGATTCTCTATCCGTTGGCTTTGGGCGGCGTGACGATCTTTGCGACGATCATCGGAATTTTATTTGTGAAGGTCAGTCCGGGCGGTGAGATTATGCCGGCCTTGTACAAGGGTCTGTTCGTGGCCGGCGGGATTGCGGCCATCGCGTTCTTCCCGATCACGTCGAAGATCATGGAGGGCGTCGGTGGCGTGAGCGGCATGAGCTATTACCTCGCGGCGTTGATGGGTCTGGCTGTCACGTTGGCGCTGGTGTTCATTACCGACTACTATACGTCCAAGAGTTATGCGCCGGTGAAAGAGATCGCCAAGGCCAGCGAAACGGGCCACGCCACGAACATCATTGCGGGCTTGGCGGTGGGTATGCAGTCCACGGCAGCTCCTGTGGTGGTAATTTCCGCCGCGATTCTTGGGAGCTATTGGATCTGCGGTGGGGCAGCATCGGGCGGTCTGTACGGGGTTGCCGTCGCGGCGGTGTCGATGTTGTCGATGGCCGGGATTGTCGTGGCGATCGATGCGTTCGGACCCATTACAGACAATGCGGGCGGGATCGCAGAAATGTCGCACCTGGGGAAGGAAGTCCGGGACATCACAGACCCGCTCGATGCCGTCGGCAATACGACGAAAGCGGTGACGAAGGGGTATGCGATCGGGTCAGCCGGTCTCGCGGCGGTGGTGCTCTTCGCCGAGTATGCGCGCGAGGTAGCCAAAGGCAGCGCAGCCAGCAGCTTTGATCTTTCCAATCCTTCTGTCCTGGTCGGACTCTTCTTGGGCGGGATGCTGCCTTTTATCTTCGGCGCGCTCTGCATGAAGGCCGTTGGACAGGCCGCCGGACTCGTGGTGGAAGAAGTGCGGCGCCAGTTCCGGACGATCAAAGGGATCATGGAGGGGACGGGCAAACCGGAATATGGCACGTGCGTGGATATTGTGACGCAGGCGGCGATCAAGAAAATGATGATACCGGGATTGATTCCTGTTGTGTCCCCCATCCTTGTCGGTGTCGTGCTCGGCCCGCAAGCGCTCGGCGGTGTGCTGGTCGGGAGCATTGTGACCGGTCTGTTCGTCGCCATCTCCATGACCAGCGGCGGTGGCGCCTGGGATAATGCCAAAAAGTACATCGAGGAACAGGGTAAGAAGGGGACGGACACGCACAAGGCGGCAGTGACCGGCGATACGGTCGGCGATCCGTACAAGGACACGGCAGGCCCGGCCATCAATCCGATGATCAAAGTCATCAATATCGTCGCGCTCTTGATCGTCTCGCTCCTTGTGTGATTGCGCCCTTGGCTTGACGACTTTTGGCAGCCTGGGGTAAGGTGATCCTACGGGATCACGCTGGCAGCTGATCCACGAGACAGTCCCAGATTCACGGGAGGTGCTCGAATGGAAAAACAGGAGCGCAAGCAGGAACCCAGACGAGAGCCGCAAGGGAAGGAAGAGGTCAAGGCCAATCCCAAAGTGGTCGAGACCGGTAAGAAGCTGAAGGAAGACATCGATAAGCTGGTCGACGAAATCGACGATGTCTTAGAGAAGAACGCAGAAGAATTCGTGAAGAACTACGTGCAAAAGGGAGGGGAGTAAGCGGCCGGATTCACCCGGTTCCGCTCCTCCCCTGTTCCCTCCCTCCGCGACCGGTCCGTCCCGTCCAGGTTCCCTGACCCAGCAGCGTTGCGCAAGGCGCGTCTCCTGGTGCCTGGTTTGACAATGCAAAGGTGAGACGCTACTATCCCTTTAATTCTCGTGTAGTTAGCGTATTTTAAGGCTCGGGATCTTCCGCGAGGATGGCATGAAGTCCAGGCTCTGGGTCTTCCGCGATATCGATCCCGTCAATCGGGCCGCCCTAGCGGAGGCCCTGTCGATTTCTTCTGCCGCTGCCTCGCTTCTGCTTGCCCGTGGCGTGACGACACCGGATGAAGCTACATCCTGGATGGCCCACCAGCTGCCGCACGATCCCTTTTTAATCCCCGATATGGAACAGGCCGTCGAACGCCTGCATCGGGCGGTAACCGCCCGTGAGTCGATCTGTTTTTACGGCGACTACGATGTGGACGGGATGACCGCCACCAGCGTGTACCTGTCGTTCTTCGCCTCTCTCGGCGCGACTGTGCGTGCCTATGTCCCGCATCGCCAGCGTGAAGGCTATGGGCTGAATCTTGGCGCCGTCCAGCAACTGCATGACGAAGGAGTCTCATTGCTTGTCACGTCGGATTGCGGCACGACGTCTCATCGAGAAGTGGCATTGGCTCGGCAGCTGGGTATGGATGTGATCGTGACGGATCATCATCAGACCGACGAACAGATGCCTCCGGCGGTGGCGGTCATGAATCCGCATCGCGTCGGCGCCCGCTATCCGTTTCGCGGCCTCTGTTCCGCGGCATTGGCATACAAGGTGGCGCAGGCCTATCAGATGCGTCACGGCGAAGCCGGTATCCCGCTAGAGTCGCTCATGGATTTGGTGGCCTTAGCCACGATCGCCGATGTCGTGCCGCTGCAGGATGAGAACCGCGGCTTCGTCCGGGATGGTCTTGCACAGCTCTCCCGTGGGGCGCGGTGCGGCATCAGGGCGTTAAAGCAGGTCGCCGGCGTGACGCGGGACTGCACGGCCGAGACGATTGCGTTCAAGCTGGCACCGCGGCTCAATGCGGCGGGGCGGCTGGATCATGCGATGCTGGGCGTGCAGCTGCTGACGACGGAGTCGCCGGCTGAAGCGCAGCGGTTGGCGGATCGACTGGAACAACTCAATCGAGAACGGCAGAACATAGAAGCCGAGATGATGTCGGAAGCCGTGGCGATGGTGACGGGGCCGGAGTTGCCGGCGGCGCTTGTCCTGGCTTCCCGCCGTTGGCATGTTGGCGTCGTGGGGATTGCCGCGGCACGACTCGTCGAGCGATTTCATCGTCCGGCGATCGTGATCGCGATTGATGAGCAGGGTATCGGCAAGGGATCGGCGCGCACCGTCGGTGGATTCGACCTGTATCAAGGCTTGGCAGCCTGCCGGGATCTCGTCGATGCCTTTGGCGGGCATCCCAGCGCGGCGGGCGTCACGGTGCGCGATTCGCGTCTCGACGAGTTTCGGGAGCGGTTCGCATCCGTAGTGGCCGAATGGGCGAAGGGGGGGCAGACTGTTCCGACCCTGCACGTCGATGCTGAAGTGCAGCTGTCCGAAGTCACAACGAAGCTCATCCAAGAGATTGGCGCGTTCCATCCCTTCGGCGCGGGGAATCCGGAGCCGACGTTTGCCGTCAAAGGCCTCGATGTGATGGATTCCCGTACCGTCGGAGACAAGCATTTAAAGATGACCGTCCGTCAGGGCCGGTCGGTGCCGTTTGATAGTATCGGGTTCGGTATGAAGTCGCTGATCGATCGCGGAATCCCGGCCCGTACCCAGGTCGATCTGGCCTTCGTTCCCGAATTGAATCACTGGAACGGGTATGACCGGATTCAGCTTCGTATCCGCGACGTCCGGATCAGCGATCGGGAGTAGCGTAATGCCCTACCAAACGGTCACGGATATCGATCAGCTGATCGACTGCGTCAAGAGCTATCAGGCGGACGCGGATCTCGGCATGGTGCGCAAGGCCTATGAATTTTCCGCAAAAGCGCATGAAGGCCAGCGTCGCCGTTCGGGGGAGCCCTATCTCCAACATCCCATCGCCGTAGCCGGAGTGCTGACCTCCCTGAAGACGGACGTCACGGCCATTGTGGCCGGACTGCTTCACGACACCCTCGAAGATACGGTCGCGACTCCTGAACAGCTGGAAAAGGAGTTCGGCAAGGACGTGGTCCATCTCGTCGACGGGGTTACGAAGATCGGGAAGATTACGTTCAAGAGCTATGAAGAGAAGCAGGCGGAGAATTTCCGCAAGATGGTGCTCTCGATGGCGGACGATATTCGCGTCGTCCTCATCAAGCTGGCCGATCGGCTCCATAACATGAGGACACTCGAGCACCTGAGCGCGGCCAAACGGCAGGCCATCGCACAGGAGACGCTGGAGATCTATGCGCCGCTGGCTAACCGGCTGGGAATCGGGTGGATCAAGAATGAGCTGGAGGATCTCTGCCTCAAGCATCTCAAACCGGACGTGTATGAGGTATTGCGCACCCGCGTGGCGAAGCGGGACGAGGACCGTCAGCAATACATTCAGGAAGTCGTTGAGCTGGTGAATCGTGCCATGCAGGAAAACGGGTTACCGGGGCAGGTCTATGGGCGTCCCAAGCATCTGTACGGCATCTACCAGAAGATGAATAAACAGTCGATCAGCTTCGAGGAGGTCTACGACCTGACGGCCCTGCGGATCGTGACCGACACCAAAATGAACTGTTATGCCCTGGTGGGGGTGATCCATTCGCTGTGGAGGCCGGTGCCAGGACGGTTCAAGGACTACATCGCCATTCCAAAGTCCAATCTCTACCAGTCGCTGCACACGACGGTCGTCGGGCCGAAGGGCGAGCACGTTGAGTTTCAGATCCGTACGGAAGAGATGCACCGCGTGGCGGAATACGGCATCGCCGCCCATTGGAAATATAAAGAGCAGGGTCGGGTGGCGGATCGGGACAGCAAGGCGTTCGGCTGGTTGCATCAATTCGTCGAGTGGCAGCAGGATCTGACCGATAACCGGCAGTTCATGGATTCGGTCAAGCTGGATCTCTTCCACGACGTCGTCTACGTCTTCACGCCCAAAGGGATCGTGAAGGAGTTGCCGAAAGGCTCAACCCCGGTGGATTTTGCCTTCGCCATACATACGGAAGTCGGGGATCACTGCGTGGGCGCCAAAGTGAACGGAAAGATCGTCCCGCTCAAACATCAGCTTGAGAGCGGAGATACGGTTGAGATCCTTACCTCGCCGACGCAAACACCTCATAAGGATTGGCTGAAATTTGTCCGGACTTCCAGGGCAAAAACCAAGATCAAGCATTGGATCAAGGATGAAGAGCAGAAACGCAGCATCGAGATCGGCCGTCGATTATTGGAGTCGGAGTTCCGTCGCCATGGCATGGCTCCGGCTCAGATGCTGAAATCGGCCGAGCTTTTGGAGGTGGCTCGACATTCCGGGTTTGACACGACCGACGAATTGATCGCAGCGGTGGGATTCGGCCGTCTTCCGACGGCTCAGGTCACCGGGAAGCTGACCGTGCCCTCCACGGGTCCGGAGTCGCCTGTTCAGGAAAAACCTGCTGTTCAAAAATCGGTCGCCGGAAAGTCCGACGACAAGGGCGTAAAAGTCAAAGGCGCACGCGATGTCCTGATGCAGCTGTCCCGCTGCTGCAATCCGGTCCCCGGCGACCGGATTCTCGGATACATCACGCGTGGACGGGGTTTGACGATTCATACAGTCGATTGTCCGAACCTGGAAGCCCTCGACTACGATCGCGAACGGTTGGTGGAGGTCGAATGGGATTCCGCCACACCGAGCACGCACGCCGTGAAAGTGTCGGTTATGGCGGTTGATAAAACGGGTGTGCTGGCGAATGTCTCCTCTGCGATCGCAGAGTGTCACGCCAATATCAGCCGGGCCGAAATTACAACGAGAGAAGATCGAAAAGCCATACTCGACTTTATCATTGAAATTTCCAGCACGCAGCACCTGGATCAGGTTCTCAAGGCGATCGAGCGGGTCGACGGCGTGATTACGGCTCGGCGGGTTCGGGCCTGGCAGGAACGATCCTAGCAGCGGGCACTAGGGAGTACGGAACTGTAGCTTTGCCCCTTTCTCGAGTTTGAGGCGTGCCGCCTCTCCTCCCCCAAGCTCCAAGACATAGAGCGCAGGATCGTTCGGCTGGTACTGGGGGCAACTGTCATCTGTCCTTGTGCAGATCGGGACGTTATGCGCGATGTGGATGATCTGCTTCTTCTCGTTCATCCAGATAATGTCGAGCGGGATCTTGGTGTTCTTCATCCAGAAAGTCCAGGGCTGCGCTTGACCAAAGGTAAACAGCATTCCACGATCCTTCGCCAGGTGTTCCCGATACATCAATCCCTCGGCGCGTTTCTTCGTGGTATCGGCGATCTCCGCGTGAATGATGATTCCCCCAGGGAGCTGCACTTGTACCAGTCCATCGTCGGCCCGGGCGTGGGAAGGGAGCATGAGAGACAGGGATAGAAGGGAGGCTATGAGCAATCGGGTATGCACAGGGGCATCCTATCGGTCGTCAGAAGATGAGTCAAGCCGCGGCCTGCGTGGTCAAGGCTTTTCATACGTGGCACAGCGCCCGTCTTGCAATCTCGATAAGACCTGTGAGATCCTCGTGCAGCACCAGCCAGGAGGCATGTATGAAGGAAGTCCGGAAAGTGCATTACGTCAAGGGTGTGTTTGTGTGCCCGCAGTGCCGGCAATCGTACATTCAGGAAAAATGGATCGAATCATGGCGCGTTCGATGCCACCGATGCGACTATCGCGGGGCACTCACGGACGTATCCGTCGAAGAGCGCATGGAAGAGGAAACGTTTCGTCGGTGATCCAGCGCCGGTCCCGCTTGTTGGACCTGACGCGGTCTGAGTCCGTAATTTCTGTGCCTGCCGCAATCCGGCGACCCCGCCATTTTGGTTCTCTGTGCCTCGTTGTCTTTTTCCTTCTGGCGGGCAGTGGTTTCAGTGCGGTGTTCGCGGAAGACTCACCTGCTCCCATCATCAAAGTCCTCGTGACCTACCATTCCCTCTCCGGCAATACCGAGCGCATGGCCGAAGCCGTCGTCGAAGGGGCTAAGAGCCTGTCCGGGACGGAAGTCCTCATGAAGCGGATCGGGCAGGTGACGGCGGACGATCTGTTTTCATCCGATGCCCTTGTCGTCGGCTCGCCGGTCTATTGGTCCAACATGTCGGGAGAGGTAAAGACCTTTTTCGACAACTGGCAATTCAAGTTCGGGGTGTTTCCCGAATTCAAAATGAAGAACAAGATCGGTGCGGCCTTCGCCACGGGGGGACAGATCTCAAGCGGCAAGGAAGTGACAATGCTGACGATCTTGGCCGCCATGCTGGGGAATCAAATGATCGTGGTCAGCGGCGGCGGAGCGTTCGGTGCTTCTGCGACCACTGAAGGCGACAGCCTCGGGATCGACAACATAGAATTGGCCGATGCCAGATCCTTGGGGCGACGTGTGGCGGAAGTCGCGGCCATGATCAAACGGCCCTCTGCGCAATAGCTACCGAGCGGGTTAGTCTTCCCTATCGACCTCAGCATACGACTCGAATTGAAATCTTGTTTCGTGGTTCCGGGTGAACGCTCTGCCGAGCGAATCCGGCCGTTTGGAGTCACCGAGGAATGGTGACTGTGGATGACGAACGAGCTACCGGCGAGCGGGAGAAGAGGCGGGGAGGCGATGCTCGCTGGTGGCGAGCTCAACAAATTCCTGAATGTTTTTCGAGCAGCGGCCGCAGCAGCCGGATTCTTTCAGTCCGAACCTGGCCTTGAGCTGGCAGGGCATCACCACGCCGGCCCGGCCTGCTTCCCGGACATCTGATTCACTAATTCCCTTGCACAAGCACAGGTACATGGGCGGCCTCATTGGTGACGGATGACTGAACGATTATGAGAAGCATTCTCACTATCTCATGCCAAGCACCCCCTGTCAATAGGGTCCGAACCCTTGCAGGGAGCGCCGTTTTAGTTGATTGCTGCTCTTAAGACAGGGTTGCTTCGAGTTGCTCGACCATCTCTCGGATCGTACCGAATCCCGATTCCCAGAACGCCTCCGAGCTCATATCGACGCCGACCCTGGCCAGGATGGCCGCAGGAGATTCGGAGCCTCCTGTGGCGAGGAGGTCAAGATACCTGGGTACGAACGCTGCGCCTTCGGCCTGGTATTTCCGATAGAGGGCCAGGACCAATAGATTGCCGAAGCTATAGGCATAGCAGTAGAAGGGGCTGGCGAAGATGTGGGGGATTGTCAGCCATTCCCACTTGAATTCATCGGGGACCTTCACGGCTTTGCCGAACTGCTGGCGTAATTCACCGAGGTACGTGTGCGCCAGCTGATCCCCCGTTGCCCCCTCCGCGATCATCTGATGGGCGGTCTTTTCAAAGCGAACGAAGTAGGCCTGCCGTAAGACGGTGGCATAGATATCGTCGAGCTGGCTGAGAAGGAGTCCCTGCCGGACTTTCCTGTTGGTTTCCTGCCTCATAAGCGCATCCGACAAGATACGTTCGCCGAACACCGAAGCGGTTTCCGCCAGCGGCAAGGTGGAGTGGAAGGTAAACGCTGAATGCTGTGCCGCCATCATGCCATGCACGGCATGACCCAGCTCGTGCGCCATCGTCGCGATGTCTCGCGCATCGCCCGTATAGTTCAGCAGCACATAGGGAGTAAGGCCCGGTACGACGCTATAGCAGTAGGCTCCGCCGATCTTTCCGGGCCTGGTGGGGGCGTCGATGTGCCGGTCGGTGAAGACCTGCTGCGCCAGGTCCGCTAGGCGGGGTGAGAATCCGCGGTAGGCTTCGAGGACCAATCCGACCGCATCGGCATACTTGTACTTCTTCGATTCGGTTCGATGCGGGGCATAGAGGTGATAGCGGCTCATGGGCTTGATGCCGCAAATGCGGGCCTTCAATGCAAAATACTGCTGGAAAATATCAGCGTTCTTGGCGCAGACCGACAGCAAGACATCGACCGCTCGATCCGGCACGTCGTTCCCCAGGTTTCTTGTGGCGATAGGCGAGACGAACCGCCGCAAGCCGAGGTTCTCGGATTTCCAATCGTTGACGAGGGTCCTGTACATCTCTCCCAGTAGATCTTGCTGGGCGGAAAACACATGATACAGCTCTTGATAGGCGGCCTGCCGCACCGACGCCCTCGGGCTGCGGACATAGGCCATCAAGCCTTCCCGGTTCAAGGTTTTCTTTTTTCCGTCCGCTTTGAGCGTGAACGAGAAACTGTTCGTTACCACATCGTAGAGGGTATTGACGGCGCTCCGCCCGGTCACGTTCTTGACGTTGATGATCTTTTCTTCCGGCTCAGACAACGTGTGCGGCTTGTAGCGGCGAATCGTTTCCAAGTGATAACGGAA
>DATGEA010000483.1:0-7402 GCA_035310605.1 Nitrospira sp.
GTCCGTCCGATCGCCCGGCGACGGCACGCCCCGAATCCTGGTTGCAGACGACGATAAGGAGATCCGCCGGCAGATTGAGGATCGGTTGCATGCAAAAGGGTATGAAGTCCGGACGGAGACCGACGGGGTTCGGGTGCTCGAGGCTCTTCGGTCCGAGAAGTTTTCCGGCATGATCCTCGGCATCGGCATCCCGTCCCTCGACGGGATGGACGTGTTGAGGCAGATCCGGAAGAAGGATCAGCAGATTCCGATCATCATCGTGAGCGCGCCCGGAACAAGAGATTCCGCTGTCAGGGCCATCGGTCTCGGCGCGCAGGCCTACCTGTTGAAGCCGTTCGACGTGGAGGAACTCCACCAAGTGATGGAATCGTGGTTTCGAACGGTGTAACCGCAACATCGGCCATTCCCGAAGAAGGAGAAGAGCCAGCGCATGGTACGCCATCGTGCTGTGAGTGAAGTGCGCCGCACCGTCACGATGCGAGCGGGGTGGCAGGTTCTCCCGCGAATCACATTGTTCGCCGGCCTCGTCTGCTGTTGGTCGGGGGGATTTGTGGAATCGGCAGTGGCCCAGGTGCCGCGCATTCAAGGACAGGGGACGGCGGCCTCGGGAATGGGCAATGCCTTTGCCGCTCAGGCGGACGATGCCTCGGCGTTGCACTACAATCCCGCGGGGATGACTCAGCTGCGCGGAGTGCAGGTCATGGCCGGCGCGCTCATTTCCGGCGGGACGACGAGTTTCACGAGCCCGACCGGTGTGACGGCCAAGGGTGATCGCAACGGAAGTGCGGCCTGGCCGCCGCCTGGCCATACCTACCTCACGGCGAATTTCAAGGATCTGGGGGTCACCGCGCTGGGGGATCTCAGCGCGGGCGTCGGGGTGACGGTGCCCTTCGGCTCGTTGAATCGATGGCCGACCGACGGGCCGTTCCGGACGACGACGACGTTCAACACGCTGCCGCTCCTGGATATCAAGCCAACCCTCGCCTACAAGCTGACCGAACAGATCGCGATCGGTCTGGGCACCGACATTTATACTTTCTCGGGGCTGATCGGGGAAGGTCATATTGAACGACAGATGGTTCCGGGCCCCGGGGTGACCACGGAACTCTTCGGCAAGGACACCGCGGCGGGGTTCAATGCCAGCCTGCTCTATACCCCGTTTCGAAACGCCGCGGGCAAACCGCTGGCAAACATCGGGATCGTGTATCGCAGCCAGGCCACGCTGCATCTCGACGGTGCTTTGTTGACCAACGGTGCTAAGGTGTCTGATGCCAGAGCGACTTACGTCCTGCCGCAAATCATTACCGGCGCCATTGCGATCTGGCCGGTCCGGACGGATGAACGGGAGTGGAAACTTGAAGTGGATGTTGATCATGTCTGGTGGAAGTCCGTGCGGAATCTCGACATTCATTTGAGTAACGGTGCCACGATTCCACAACCGCTGAATTGGCGGAGCACCTATGCAGTGATGGTCGGGACCGAATATAAGTGGCTGGCGATCGACTCGCTGCCCGCCTGGGAGGTGGCGATGCGAGCCGGCTATACGAACCAGCAGAATCAAATGGCCGACTTGACGTTCGATCCGGGGATTCCTTCCGCCGATGTTCACATTGTCGGCGGCGGGCTTGGCCTGCTTTGCAAGGAACAGGGATCGTTTCTTGGTCTGATTCCCTGCGGCGAGCTGGGAATCGGATTTCTGAAGCCCAAGTCGATCGGGCTCGACCTGTCCTATCAGGCCTCGTTTTACGAAGATCGGACGGTGCTGGGCAACCGCAATCCAACGGTCAACGGTACGTACAGAACGACGTTGCATACCGGCGGGATTTCAATTCGCATGTCGTACTAGTGAGGGTGACAGAGCGTCTGCGCGCTCGAGAGTCACTCTGATTGATAGAGGCGGGGGACACGCGGGCCGATCGCGCACAGGACTTCATAGGGAATCGTGCCGGTCCATTCCGCGATATCGTCGGCCCAGATGGCATCACCACCCTGCCGGCCGATGAGGGTTGCTTCGTCTCCCGCCTCCACCGGCGCAATGTCGGTCACGTCCACCATCGTCATATCCATGCAGACGAGCCCGGCGATCGGGGCTCGCTTGCCGTTGATGAGCACGAACCCGTTATTGGACAGTCGCCGGCTGTATCCGTCGGCATAGCCGACCGGGAGCACGGCAATTCTCGTTTTCCGCTTGGCGACAAACGTGCGGTTGTAGCTGACGCTTTCACCGGTTTCGATCGTCCGCAGCTGCATCACGGTCGTTCGAAGCGACAGCACGGGTTTGAGCACAGGGCAGGGGACGTTGTCCGGAAGGGTGTGATAGCCGTAGAGCATGATGCCGGGCCGTACCAGGGAGAAGTGCGATTGAGGAAATCGGATGCATGCGGCGCTGTTGGCTGCGTGCACGATCGGAATGTTGGCGCCCCGTTCCCGCAGTTGATCGAGCAGCCGCTGAAAAATTTTCAGCTGCTGTTCTGCATGACCGGGGTCATCGCCGTCACTGTCCGCAAGGTGGGTCATGAATCCTTCGACGCGGAGCGATTTCCACGCAGACAGTCCATCGAACAACGTGGCGACATCGTTCGGAGAAAAACCTAGGCGCCCCATCCCGGTATCGATCTTGATATGAATGGGGAAGGAGAGGTTCCGTTCCTCAGCGGCTTTCGCGAGCGTCGGGAGCAGCCGTGGTGCGGTGATGACAGGCGTCAGGCGATGGGCCAGCAGGTCCGGGATGTGCTCGTCGAACAGGTCGACCAGGACGAGAATGTCGGCCGTGATGCCGGCTTCGCGCAAGGCCATCCCTTCTTTTACGGACGCCACCGCCAGCCGGGAAATGCCTTGTTGCACCAGCGCGCGGGAGATCTCAACCGCCCCATGGCCGTAGGCATTGGCCTTGACGACGGCCATGACGCCGGAACCGGCTGTGAGGCGATCCTGGATCCGCGAGAGATTATGGCTGAGTGCGGCGAGATTGACGCTGGCGTAGGTCGTGTGCAAGTTCGCGGTGCTGGTTAGAGAGAACGGTGGCAAGATGCGTCCCAGGAATCATACTTCAAGAATTTCCTGCTCTTTTTTCTTGATCGCATCATCGATCTTCTGTACGTACTGATCGGTCAGCTTCTGGATCTCGGTCTCGGATTTCCGCAGCTCGTCCTCGGTCAATTTGGCATCTTTTTGGAGTTTCTTCAACTCTTCGTTCGCATCCCGGCGGAACCCGCGGATGTGTACCTTGGTGTCTTCGCCGTGCTTCTTGCAGATCTTGCTGAGTTCCTTGCGGCGTTCTTCGGTCAGGGGTGGAAGCGGGACGCGGATCATCTTTCCGTCGTTGGACGGAGTAACACCTAGGCCCGATGTCGCCAGGGCCTTTTCGATTTCCTTGATCAGTTGCGGTTCCCAGGGTTGAATCGTGAGCAGACGCGCCTCCGGCGTGGATATATTGGCGACCTGTTTCAGCGGCGTCATGGTGCCGTAGTAGTCCACGCGGATGTTGTCGAGGAGGGCGACCGATGCCCGGCCGGTCCGGAGACCGGCGAGGTCACGTTTGAGGTGTTCCAGCGCCGATTCCATCTTTCCGGTGACGGCCTGGCGGATGGCAGCAGGGTTTGACATGGCGACTCCGCAAGTAGTTAGCGCGGGTCCGTCGTCACGATTGTGCCGATCGGTTCTCCGGTGGCCACGCGCTTAAAATTGCCCGGTACTTTAAGGTTGAAGACGACCAGAGGCAGACGATTGTCCATGCACAGGCTGATCGCCGTGGCATCCATGACTTTGAGGTTTTGGTTCAGGATCGAGAGAAAGGAGATTTCTGCGTATTTCTTGGCCGAAGGATTCTTGACCGGGTCGGCATCGTAGATGCCGTCCACCTTGGTGCCCTTCATGATGACCTGGGCTCCGATCTCCATCGCCCGGAGCGCCGCGGCGGTATCGGTGGAAAAGTAGGGATTTCCCGTGCCGCCTGCGAAGATGACGACCCGTTTTTTTTCAAGATGGCGGATGGCGCGCCGGCGAATATAGCCCTCGGCCAGCTGACGCATTTCGATCGCCGACTGGACGCGCGTCATGACCCCGGCACGTTCCAGAGTATTCTGGAGCGCTAAGGCATTCATGACGGTGGCCAGCATTCCCATGTAATCGGCCGAGGCCCGCTCCATACCCGAGGCGCTGGCGGCGATACCGCGAAAGATGTTGCCGCCGCCGATGACGACCGCAACTTCGATGTCGAGAGCCACCACCGCAGCGATTTCCGCAGCGAGACCTTCGAGTACGGAGGGCTGGATGCCGTATCCCTGCTCACCGGCCAACATCTCTCCGCTGACTTTGAGGAGGATGCGCCGATATTTCGCAGAGCTCATGCTTCGCCTAATTGGTAGCGCGTGAATCGGCGGATGTTCATATTCTCGCCGATCTTGGAAATCTTCTGTGCGAGCAGATCCTTGACCATGACGGCGGGGTCCTTGATGAACGCTTGCTCCATCAGGCAGTTTTCCTGGAAGAACTTTTCCAGCTTCCCTTCGACGATCTTCGGCCAGGCGGCGGGCGGCTTGCCCATTTCCTTCGCCTGTCCTTCGTAAATCGACCGTTCCTTGTCGACGATGTCCTTCGGGATGTCCTCGCGCTTCACAAATTGGGGCTTGGCGGCCGCCACTTGCAGGGCCAGATCGTTGACGAACGATTTGAATTCTTCGTTCCGGGCGACGAAGTCGGTTTCACAGTTGACCTCGATCAGCACGCCGATCTTCCCGCCCATGTGGATGTATGCGTGGATGAGGCCCTGGTTGGTTTCGCGTCCGGATTTCTTCTGCGCCGCCGCGAGGCCCTTCTGCCGGAGGTAATCTACGGCCTTTTCAATGTCGTCGCCGCTTTCCTGCAGGGCTTTCTGGCAGTCCAGAATGCCGGCTCCGGTTTTTTCTCTCAATTCTTTGACGAGCTGACTTGCTCCAGCCATACGTAGCAATCCTTCTTCGTAAGCTTCAATGGATGTGGTTGACGCCTGCGAGACGTCCGTTATGACGCCGGGGCGACTGCGAGCGTCGGTGCCGCCTTCTCATCTCCGGCAGGGCCGGACTGGAATTCAGCTTCGTCGCGTTGCGTGCGCAAATGAGCCCCTTCGATACAGGCGTCGGCGATCTTCGACGTGATGAGCTTGATCGAGCGAATCGCGTCGTCGTTGCCCGGGATCGGATAGGTGATGTGATCGGGGTCGCAGTTGCTGTCGACAATCGCGAGAACGGGGATCTCCAGTCTCGAGGCTTCTTGAACCGCGATGCGTTCGATCCTCGTATCGAGGATGAACACGGCGCCGGGAAGTCCGCGCATGTTCTTGATGCCGGTCAGGAATTTCTGGAGCTTGACGATTTCTTTCTGCTTCTGCGAAATTTCTTTCTTGGTCAGGCCGTGCTGGGCCGGATCGGCCAGCATCCCCTCCAGCTTTTTCATCTTGTCGATGCTGCGCCGGATGGTCTGGAAGTTGGTGAGCATGCCGCCCAACCACCGCTGGTTCACATAAAACATATTGGCGCGGACCGCTTCTTCCTGGAGAATCTCGGCTGCTTGGCGCTTGGTCCCGACGAACAGCACGGATTGCCCTGAGGCGACGGTATCGCGGACGAAGGCATAGGCCTGTTCCATCCGGGTCATGGTCTGTTGCAGATCGATGATGTAGATGCCGTTGCGTTCCCCGAACAGGAACTTCTTCATCTTCGGGTTCCACCGGTTCGTCTGGTGGCCGAAATGGACGCCTGCTTCCAATAATTCCTTGATTGCGACGACTCCCATACCTTCACCTCCCCTCAAGGCCTGCAGAGCACCTGAATCATACAGGCGAGGGGGCATGCCCCCTTATTCTCAAGCCAAGCGACGTCATCAGACGTCGATGTTAATTTGGATATTTCTCCTTCCCCGCGGGATGGCGGAGAGAGGAGCCAACCTGTCAGCCAGAAAGCTTTGGAACGTTAGCACACTGCCCTGTACTTTACAAGGTTCAAATTCAGAAAATTCGCTCTAGGATCGATAGCTTGCGTTAATGCGGACGTAATCATAAGACAGGTCGGTCGTCCACAGATGGGCGCGGTGGCGTCCTTGGCCGAGCCCGACAGCGATCGTGAATTCTTTGCGCTGGAAGACCTTGGCGATCCGGCGTTCTGCCGCGAGTCCGAGGCCGACCCCGCGACGGACCATGGGAACCCCGTCGAACTGCAGGCTGATGGCGGAAGGGTTTATCGGGACCCCGGCTCTGCCGACGGCCGCCATGACACGACCCCAGTTGGCGTCCTCACCGAAGAGCGCGGTTTTGACCAGATTGGAAGTTCCAATGGTCTGAGCCACCTGCTTGGCCAGCAAGCGGCTTTTGGCTCCTGTGACTTCAATCCTGACGACCTTGGTGACTCCCTCACCGTCCCGACAGATGGCAAGTGCGAGCGGCTGGCAGGTTTCGGTCAGGAGTCGAACGAATTGACGGAACGCCGTGGTTCCTTCTCTGATCGTACGATTGCCGGCCATCCCGTTGGCGAGACAGAGCACGGTGTCGTTGGTGCTGGTATCTCCGTCGACCGAGATGCAATTGAACGACTCGTTGACCGCCTCGGTGAGGGCTCGCTGCAGGGCTGATCCGGTAATAGCCGCATCCGTTGTGAGGTAACCCAGCATGGTGGCCATGTTCGGATGGATCATGCCCGATCCCTTCGCCATGCCGCCGATCGTGACGAGGCGGCCGTTGATGCGTTTCTGGCGGACAGCCGTCTTCGGTTTGAGATCGGTCGTCATGATTGCGCGGGCGGCCGGCGGTCCGCCGCGCTTGCTGAGCGCCTTGAACAGCGCGGGGAGTGCTTCGATGATTCGTGTGACCGGTAGGGCGCGGCCGATCACGCCGGTTGATCCAATGAACACTTCATGCGTCGGAACGTGCAACGTCTCTGCGACCAGTTCGGCGGTGCGCTGCGCCGCGATCAGCCCCGGCCGTCCGGTACAGGCGTTGGCATTACCGCTATTGACGAGTATGGCCCGTCCCGTTCTCCGGCGAAGGTGGAGCCGATCCAGAACGACCGGTGCCGCCACGACCTGATTGTTCGTGAACACGCCGGCGACCGGTCCGCTTCGATCGGAGACGACCAGGGCCAAGTCGAGCAGGCCGGGCTTTTTGATGCCGCAATGGAGACCGGAGGCGCGAAAGCCTTGGGGAGCGGTGACTCCGCGGGAGTCTTGTCTGATCATACGGGCCTGCGCATAGAAAAAGGTGGCGGTGTCGCTACGGGTATGCGGCAGGAGCGGTCAATCCGGTTTCTTCCGGCAGTCCAAGCATGAGGTTCATTGCCTGAATAGCCTGACCGGCCGCGCCTTTCACCAGATTATCCAGTGCGGCGACGGTGACAACCCATCCGGCGCGCTGATCGGCATAGACGCCGACGTC
>DATGEA010000484.1:0-4186 GCA_035310605.1 Nitrospira sp.
GTCACTTTGTTTTCTTCGTCCACCAAGAGTACGGTGGCATCGCCTTTGGATAACGTTGCCAGCCTCGGCTGAATAAGCGGGCGTACGGCGTACGAGTGCACTTTGCCGTCCTCGGTGCGAATGACGATGGTATTGTCCTTCAAGGGCTTCAAGATCACACCCTCAACTTGGCTGAGGTTGCCCTTGAGTGGGGATTTCTGTTGCCCGATTTCCGCCGCCCTGTGAACTGATTCCACGCTCGCCATGGTCACGTCTGCGATTTTATCCAACTCGTCAATGAGAAAAATAACATCAGCCCCAACGGGCATCGAGGCCACTTTGCTTCTCGCGACCGGTCGCACCAGGTGAGACTCTTCTTTCCTATCCATGGTACGAATCACCGCCTTATCATGCCCGGTTTCCATGGGTTCGGCGAGTTGACCTCGAACTACACGATGGTGGCCTGACTCACCGGCTTTATGCACATCGACCAGCAGATTCTGATCATTGACGGTGATCTCAACCAGGTCACCTTTCTTAAGTTCCGGCAATCGCTTATCCTTTCGCACGCCCATGGGGAGATACCGCGGCTCTACTTCACCGGTATTGATTCTTGCCTGGTCGCTTCGGACGTCCTCGACCGTGCCAAGCAGAACCCGGTCTCCGGAAAGAAGCTGAGGATCGGTCCCTGCTATCTCCGACGCGGCATCCGCAACGGATACCCTGGCGATGAGCCACACGGTGAGCAGAGTGAGTAACCATAGAGTACGTTGTGCCATAAATTCTCCTTTCGATTTCGCAGGATCAGAGACGATTGCACGCCATTGTGAGAGCTGTATCGTTGTCACGCCGCACCCATCGTCTCGTTACCACCACCTCAAGCGCGTTGACCTGCCGAGGGGCGCTTGTCGTGTGACGGGAGCTCACCGTGGAACGTCACGTTGATAGCCCGTCGAGGAACCGTTCTGGTCCTGGCCAAGCCGCGCGAGCTCAAGGCGATCTATGGGCGGACAACATCGAAGGCGAGACCAGAACCTGATGTGCCTCGGCCCTCTAGGCGCCTGTCCGGCAATGGGAACTCTGCCATATGATTCTGCTGACGACACAGAGCGAAGCCTGCCTATGTTTGATAGTTCCGTCAGAGATTCTTTCGCAACCTGACAACTTTCCCATACACGCGCGCTTGTTTGGTCAATGGCAGGTCGTCATACCTGCGATTCAGTGGGTGAAGGATGTACTGCCTCCCGAGTTGCTTGAGTTGCCGTAAAATAGGTGTTCCGGAACAGCCTCCCTGGCTTCCGACTACAACATAGTGGCCCGGTTGGTATTTCACATCGGGATTGACGAAGATGATCTCCCCGTCACTAAAGAGAGGCTGCATAGAGTTGTCTTTCACCTTCAAGGCGAAGGTGCGTTTTCCTGGAACGTCTGTAGCCTCAAGCATCACGTCAGAGCGGACGACTCGAGCGAGCTCGTTGTGTGTGACCACCCGGTCAATCTGACTCCAGGAGAGCAAAGGGACTTTCCGCATCTCGATGGTACTGGGGTGGTGGGCGTCTTCCGATAGTGTGACGATGGTTGGAGGGGGTGTTGAAATACCGGTCCGCAAGAAGTCCACATCCATCCGAAAGTACCTCGCGAATTTCTTCCATATTGCAGGATCCTTGGGTGTCTTGTCGGAAAGGATGTTGTCGATCGTTTGCCGTGGGATCCCAGTGGCATTCGCCAATTCTTGCTCCGTCAGGCCTTCCCCTAACTCTCTATGAATAAGACCTTTGAGATGCACGAAAGTCCCTCCCATGAGGATCACATCCAGGTGCGGGCGCTGCACCGCATGAGGGCAATGCCGATGAAATCACCCTTCCAGACCGCATAGCTGCCCTAGCTGGGCTCCGCCGCTTTCATGAAAGCCGAGGAAGGCTGAGGATGCTCCGCCTCCCACTTCAGGTTGTCGAAATGGTACTCATGTAGCACCACCCCGATGTATTCGTATCCCAGGCGACGGGTCAGTTCCGAGAAGATCGACATCTCGTCCTGACTGACTTGACCATCCCGGTGACAGCTGCCGATGCGGTCTGTCAACCGGTTGGCCTCTTGGACGTATCCTTCATAGGGCTTGAAATGCAATTTTAGAGCGTGATCCGAAATGCCGGTGAGCCCTTCGAGGTTAAACCGCTTTGCGTGATATGACGGTGATGGCATCATTCTCATCTCTTCATGCCGTAGATTCGCATCAAGGATTGCCTGTCCTCGTCTCCCTCGTCACTGCGGAATAGTGTTCCTCATCACACATCCACCGTGCCCTCACTCAACGACCCACACCATGCATCCGGTCGCCTGCCTCAGCAGCCGATTGGTGACGCCTCCCAGAAAGAATCGTTTGAAACCTGCGGCCCGGTGACGGCCGACCACGATGGCTCTGTAACGGCCCGTTCGAGCTTCTTCAAGGATGGATCGTGTAACGTCTTCCTCATAGCCGAACTTCAAATGAATCTGAGCGGCATTAAAGCCGGTTCTCTCAAGCGTCCGACGAGCCTTCTCCAGAATATCGGATTCTAGTTTCTGCTCCTTCCTGTACCAGATCTTTCGATCTTTCCTGAGCTGTCTGCCCAGCTGTTCCTCACGAATCGGGTCTTCGGAGCCCCCATGCTCTCGCAACATTGGCGGCAACGGCTCAAGCACATGAAAGAGTGTCACGCTGACCTCGCGGGTGGTACGCAGAAGCTGCCCTACAGATTGTACCGCCCGTGTGGCATTCTTGGATCCGTCAAGCGCGACCAGAATTCGCATGCCGAAGGCTTTTCGAGCACGGCCTCGACGTTGACCGTCGACATCATTAGCCATACGGCCTGGTAACATATCCCAGGCCCCGCGCTTGTTCATGCTAGCAGCGAGCCGATCACAATGCTTCACCGTGACCAACTGGCGAATGTGACCGACTCGCGATGTCAGATGTCACTCGAGGGCGTTCTCCTTGCGAGCCAAGACGTACGATATAGACAAAGGGTTTCGGATGCTGAAGCTGGAGCGTCCCCTCTCGGCTGAGGCGATCTACGATGCTAAACACCTGGTTCCATGTGTAGTTATGCAACCGTATGCTGAGCTCGTCTATCGTGCACGCCCCTTGCTCCCTCAAATTATCAAGGACCATTGATCCGATATCTCCCTCTAGAGCCATAGAATGCTCCTTTCGCTTCAGAAGGAACGTGCCAAAAGGCGGCTCGGCCCGCATGTTCCTATGCGCAAGGGGCCGGGATTTACACTTGGGGTCTCCCAACGTCTGGTTCCATGCCGTCCTCTTCAGCGTTTAATATAGAGGAGCCCGCCGATATGCTTCTTGTCGAGCTGGCTATAGTACGGGAGCACACTTTGATCGGTGCCGATGGCATCTAAATCAGTCACTGAGAGCTTGATGGTCTTGGTGTCACCAGGCTTGATGACCTCCTTCACACGAAGCTTGTCGATCGCGAACCCTTGCTCCTTCTTCGTATGGTTGGTGACCGTCAGCGTAAGTCCGCTGACCTGCCCGCGCTCATCCACGATGAGCGCGGACGGGACCACGAAGCTAACATCATGATCCGCGAGGATCGCGAGGGTGAATTGTGTGGGGCCCTTTACCTCTTGGGCGTAGGAAAAGGATTCGGTGCCCAGCAAGAGAGCGAGGGATGTGAGCACCATAATCATATGTGCCTTCATTTGTGACTTCATTGGTCTCCTCCTCATGGTTCCATAACGATATGTTCCCTGGTTCTCTTGTTGATCCAGTATCTGTGACATCGTTATGCCGTATCAGCACGCCGAAAGGCGTGTCCGTTCCGCCTGCCTCTGTATCATCGCGACTCTCATCCAAGATGTGGGGTCCTGGATAAGAGAGCATTGGGTGTGCACCTCTGTGTTAACGCTGATCCGTCCGGTCCTCGTTGTCTCGTGAGTCTTGTTTGGCATGCCGTCCATTGCTCGGATTAACCCGGTCACCCCGGCGCTCTTCTTGAAGCTTCTGCCAGGTAGCCTGATTGCTGCGCGCCCACGGCGCCGACGCGCCCTGAGGGAGTTCGCTGAAGGGATACCCGACAAATTCATAGGCATCGAAATACCAATCTCGCCCGGCGCCGGCAAAGCCGATGTTCACGTTTTCGAACGAATACTCATCGTCCTGACGTATCGGCCGTCCCCAGATCCAGCCATAGTTGAACGCGGGATCCCGTGA